>JBNJFG010000063.1:0-11441 GCA_051746665.1 Bacillota bacterium | reverse complement strand
GGCAGACTGTCTGGCTGGAGTTTATGGAGCAGCAGCTTGAATTTGAAAAAATTAAGATTACTCCAGACATAGATCAGAAAGAAGTTGAATTAGAATACAATTTTAAAGCTGATGATTTTAAAACTGGGAAGTATAAAATCTTAACGAAGATTAAATTTGCAGGTGAGCTGGTCAATGAATTTGATTTTAAAATAAACAAAAAAAATCATAAATTTAAAATTAAGCTTGAAGATAAAAATAATCAAATTAAACTCTGGTCTCCGAATCAGCCAAACTTATATGATCTAGAAATGGAAGTTTATAAAGATCAGGAAGTTGTAGATCAGGTCAGCTCCTATTTTGGTATGCGAAAAATTTCGATTGCAGGAGATAAGATATTTTTAAATAATCAAGCTCTTTATCAAAAATTAATACTTGATCAGGGTTACTGGCCCAAAAGTTTAATTACTCCCCCTTCTGATCAGGCTTTAAAAAAAGATCTAGAGCTGGCTAAAGAAATGGGCTTCAATGGTGTCAGAAAACATCAAAAGATTGAAGATGATCGTTTCTATTACTGGGCAGATAAGCTGGGGCTTTTAGTCTGGGCAGAGATGGCATCTACCTATCAGTACAATGATCAGGCAGTGGAAAATTTCAGCTCGCAGTGGCTTAAAGTAGTTAAAGAATTGTATAACCATCCTTCAATTATTTGCTGGGTTCCTTTTAATGAATCCTGGGGAATTGAAGCTGTTAAAACTGATAAGAAACAGCAGAATTTTACTGAAAGTATTTATTATTTAACAAAGAGTATTGACTCTGGTCGGCCTGTAATTGCTAATGATGGCTGGGAACATACGATTTCTGATATAATTACTTTTCATGATTATGTTGAAAGCACTGCTAAACTTCGCGAAACATATGTTGAAAGTATAGATCAGCTGCTGCAGAACAAAAAAGTATTTAATGATCAGGAATATATCGATGGAGGTAAATTTATTATGGCTGATAATTATCAATATCAGGGCCAGCCTATAATTTTCAGTGAATTTGGCGGGATAGCTTTTCAGAACAAAGAAGGCTGGGGTTATGGTCAACAGGTTGAGAGCAAAGAAGAGTTGAGTCAGAGAATGAATCAGCTGCTGGAGATAATTAAAGATGCTGATTACTCTGCAGGTTACTGTTATACCCAGCTGACAGATGTTGAGCAGGAAAAAAATGGTTTATTAACTGAAAATAGAGAATTTAAATTAGATGTTGAAAAAATTATTAACTTTAATCAAATTATTGATTAAGATTTGAGCAGGATATAGTTAAAAATTAAGCTTATAATTGAGGCAGGGCAATCCTAAAATATGGTTGCCCTGATTTTATTCTAGAATAATCAAAATTTTAAGAAAATTATTGAAGATGATTATTATTTGTGCTAAACTATTTATATAAGTGAAAAGTCTTTTAATTATTTGAACCTGAAATTGGTTTAAATAATTATTTTATATTTAAAACGTTTTAAAATGAAGTTGAAAGGGGCTTTGAGAATGAAAAATAATATAGATAAAATTTTAGAAGAACTGACTCTGAAAGAAAAAGCTTCTTTACTTTCAGGAGGAGATTTCTGGCAGACTGAAGCAGTAGAGCGGCTTGAGATACCTTCAATATTTTTAGTTGACGGGCCACATGGAGTCCGTTTTGTTGCTGACCGTCATCATGCTGATCCTGCCAAAAAAGCAACCTGTTTTCCAACCGCGGTTAATCTGGCAGCAAGTTGGGATTTGAGTTTAATAAAAAAAGCTGCAGCAGCCCTGGCGGAAGAGTCAAAAGCCAGAGACGTTGATGTGCTATTAGGTCCGGGAATCAATATCAAGCGTTCCCCGCTTGGAGGCCGTAATTTTGAATATTTTTCTGAAGATCCATTTTTAAGTGCCAGACTGGCAGTTGAATTTATCAAAACAGTTCAAAAAAATGGAATTGGAACTTCACTTAAACATTATGCCGCTAATAATCAGGAATATAAGCGCTTTTCTATTGATGCTCAGATAGAGGAAAGACCTTTAAGAGAAATTTATCTGGCAGCCTTCGAAAAAGTTGTAAAAGAAGCCAATCCCTGGACAGTTATGGCAGCCTATAATCAGATAAATGGAGATTTTGCAACTGAAAATAATTATCTGCTGCAGGATATACTGCGGGATGAATGGGGATATGATAATTTAGTTGTTTCTGACTGGTGGGCTGTTCACAACCGGGTACAGGCTTTAAAGGCCGGCCTTGATTTAGAAATGCCCGGTTCAGATCCGGTTAATGATCAAAAAATTGTAGATGCTGTTCAGGCTGGAGAAATAAAAGAAAAAGAGCTTGATCAAGCAGTTAGAAGAATTTTAGACTTAATTTTAAAAACACAGGCAGCAAAAAAAGAAAACTTAGAGCTGCCCGCAGCAGAACATCATCAGCTGGCAAAAGAAATTGCTGGTGAAACAATAATTCTGCTAAAAAATCAGGGATCTCTGCTGCCTTTGACCGAGGCAAAATTAGAGGCTAAAGAATCAATGCTGGTGGTCGGAGAAATGGCTCAAAAAGTACGTTATCAGGGTATTGGAAGTTCACAGGTTAATCCAACCAGATTGGATACTCACTATCAGGCCTTAGAAGATAAATTTGGTGAGATATTGGAGCTGCATTATACACCAGGTTATAGTTCTGAGGCTGAGCCTGAAGAAAATGAAGCTTTAAAAGAAAAGGCACTGCGGGTTGCTGAAAATAAGGATTATCTGATTATCTATGCTGGTTTACCTGATAAAGTAGAAGCTGAGGGTTATGACAGGGATGATTTACAGATTCCTAAAGCCCAGAATCAGCTAATTAAAGAGCTGGCAGCAGTTAATCCTAATATTATAGTTATCTTAAATAATGGCTCAGCAGTTGACCTGACACAGTGGTTGGATAAGGTGTCTGCAGTTATAGAAGCCGGACTGCCGGGACAGGCTGGGGCCTTAGCTGTGGCAGATATAATAGCCGGAGAGATTAATCCATCAGCAAAATTGGCAGAAAGCTATCCTTTAAAATTGGAAGATAATCCTTCTTATCTAAATTTCCCCGGCAGCAGCGATAGTGTGAATTATGGAGAAGGGATTTATGTCGGTTACCGCTATTATGACAAAAAGAAAATGGAAGTTCTTTTTCCTTTTGGTTATGGATTATCCTTTACAGAATTTGCTTATAGAGCCCTGGAGGTTCCAGATCATTTAGCTGAGGGAGAAAAGTTAAAGGTTAAAGTTTTAATTAAAAATACAGGTCAGTTTAAAGGGAAAGAAATTGTTCAGCTCTATATTTCTCAGAATAATCCGAGTCTTGACCGGCCGCTAAAAGAGCTTAAAGGATTTGCTAAAATTGAACTTGAGCCTGGCGAAAAACAATGGCTGGATTTAGAACTAGACTATCAAGATCTGGCATATTACCATCCCCAAGCAGGCTGGATTGTAGAAGCTGATCACTTTAAAATTATGATTGGAGCTTCTTCTCGAGATATTAAATTCACTGAAGAAATTGAGGTAGAAAGTTCTTTTGTGCTTAAAGATTTAACAGCAAAGTCTCCTTTTGAAGACTGGCTTGCTGATTCTTTAGGTGAAAAGGCAGTAAAAGAAGTTTTAAGTGCAGCCCAGATTGAGGAAATTGGCTTTTTAAAAGCCTGGCCCCTATACAGAATGCATTTCTTTGCTGCAGAACAGGTCAGTTTAGAGGAAATAGAAGAGATTTTAGATATTTATCAGGATTTTTAAAAAATAACTAAACGAGGTGAGTTAAATGAGAGAATGGGAAGATCCAAAAACTTTTGCAGTTAATAAAAGGCTCCCCCAGGCAAATCGAATTTTCTTTCTAGATCAAAAAACCCTAAATGATTATAACTATCAATCTTTAAATGGGGAATGGGATTTTAAATATCTGCCAAATCATAATACTTATCAGCAAAAATTTTATAGAAAAGATTTTTCTAGCTCAGATTGGGATCAGATCAATGTTCCTTCTAACTGGCAGCTTGAGGGTTATGGAAAACCACATTACACAAATGTCAATTATCCTTTTCCAGTTGATCCACCTAAAGTTCCTTCTATAAATCCAGCCGGTCTTTATAGAAAAGAATTTTATTTAAGTTCTGATTTAGAAGCGGAGCAAAATCTGATTCGTTTTGAAGGAGTTGATTCTGCATTTTATCTCTGGTTGAACGGAAAATATGTTGGCTACAGTCAGGGGAGCAGATTAGCTGCTGAATTTGATTTAAGTGAGTATTTAAATTATGGTGGGATAAATGTACTGGCTGTTAAGGTTATAAAATGGTCAGATGGAAGTTATTTAGAAGATCAGGATATGTGGTGGTTAAGCGGGATTTATCGTGATGTCTATCTCTATTCACAGCCATTTTTCCAGATTGAAGATTTTAAAATTGAAAGTGAGTTTAAAAGCAAAGAAAAATTAGGAGTTTTAAATTGTTATTTTCAGGTGCTTTCTTATCAGGAATATATTTCTGAGGGAGCTGAAATTAAAATTGAGTTATATGATCAGGGTGTTAAAGCAGCAGAAGAGATAATAAAGCTATCTGAGATAAAAAAAACAAGGCTCAATAATTTTAAAGCTGAATTGGAAATATCAGAAGCAACAGCCTGGTCAGCCGAAAATCCTTATCTGTATCAGCTGGAAGTTAAGCTGCTGAACCCTAAAGGAGATAAAATTCAGACTATCAGACAGAAAGCTGCTTTTAGAACAGTTGAAATTAAGGATGCTCAGCTTTTAGTAAATGGAAAGCCGGTAATGATTAGAGGGGTCAACAGACATGATTTTGATCCGGAACTGGGGCGGGCTGTCAGCAGGGACAAGATGGAAGCAGATATTTTATTAATGAAAAAACATAATATTAATGCCGTGCGTACTGCCCATTATCCAAATCATCCCTATTTTTATGAACTCTGTGATAAATATGGACTTTATGTGATGGCAGAAACTGATATAGAATGTCACGGCATGGAGCCGGTTGGACGCTGGAATGAATTAGCTGATTCAGAGGAGTGGCGAGCAGCTTTTCTAGATAGAATGGAGAGGATGGTTGAACACTTAAAAAATCATCCTTCAATAATTATCTGGTCCTTGGGTAATGAATCTGGTTTTGGTGATAACCACCGCAATATGGAGCAGTTAACTCACAGATTAGATCCGACGAGACCAATTCATTATGAGGGTGATAGTAAACAAGAAATAGTAGATATTATAGGTCCGATGTATCCAACAATAGAGCAGACTGCAGAACTTGCTAAAAAGCAAGAAAAACCGGTAATTTTATGTGAATATGCTCATGCAATGGGTAATGGTCCGGGAGAACTAAAGGAATATTGGGAAGTATTTTATAAGTATCCTTCCGCCCAGGGTGGATTTATCTGGGACTGGCTGGATCAGGGAATTGCAGCTAAAAATTCAGCTGGAGAAATTTGCTATACCTATGGGGGAGATTTTGGAGATCTGCCTAATGATAAAAACTTTAATATTAATGGGCTGGTATTTCCTGACCGCAGTCCTTCACCGGGTCTAACTGAATATAAATATGTGATGGCACCTTTTAAAATAAGAGATTTTGATTTTAAAGAAGCTAAAGTTAAAATTGAAAATCAATTTGATTTTATTGACAGTTCAGATTACAGACTGGAATGGGAGCTTAAAACTGCTGGGATGGTAATTAAAAGCGGCAGTTTGAAGTTTGAACTTGCAGCTGGAGCAGAAAAAGAATTTAAAATTGCAGAACTCAATTTTAGCCATTTAGAACGGCTAATTGAAGAAAAAGCAAGAGAAATTGGAGCTAATTTACCAGCTGAAAGCTATCTTAATTTTAGTATTGTTTTAGACTCAAATCAGAAGTGGGCAGCTGCCGGACATCAAATAACATTTAAGCAGTTTAAATTACCATTTATTTTTGATCGCCTCTATCATCCAGAACACAGTCATTTAAAAACTCAAGCTTTGATTTTACAAGAAAGTGATCTTTATTTAAAAATTGTAGGCAGTAATTTCAGTATTTATTTTGATAAAGGTACCGGTCAAATTGTTGATTATAGCTATCGAGCTAAAACTTTGCTGGAAAAAGGTCCAGAACTCAGCTTTTGGAGAGCACCAATTGATAATGATCGGACTGATATTACTTATAATTATACTAAAGCCTGGGAAAAAGCCGGTATTAATCAGTTAAGTCAGCGTCTGGATGAACTAAAAGTTGTGGAGGCAGAAAATAACTTTGTGCTGATAAAAAGCCGCTATACAATTGCTCCTGCGGCAAAGGATTTAATTATTAAGGCAGAGCTTGATTATAGAATTTATAGTAATGGTGAAGTTGAGCTGACTGCAGCTGGTGAATTTGCTGATCAAAAAGCACATTCAATACCAAAAATTTCACTAAAATTAGAATTAAATCAGGAGCTGGATAATGTTCGCTGGTTTGGTAGAGGACCAGGAGAATCCTATCCTGACAGTAAAAGAGCAGCCTATATTGATCTTTTCAACAAAAAAGTAAAAGAGCTGCATACACCCTATGTTTATCCTCAGGCTAATGGAAATCGCTCTGACACAAAATGGTTGGAGTTAAAAAATAGAGCTGGAGCTGGGATTGAATTCTATAATTCTAAGGAGTTTGACTTTACTGCTCACTACTATACAAGTGATGATTTAGAACAGGCTGATCATGATTGTGAACTTCCTCAAAGAGATGAAATTTATTTAGATTTAATTCATAAAAATCGTGGTCTTGGCAGTACTTCCTGTGGTCCGAAACGATTAGCTAAATATGAGTTGGAGCTCAAGGAATTTGAATTTCAACTTAAATTTAAGGGAATAGACTATTAACTAAGCACCTGATCTTTTAAATATCTGGTACCTGGTACAAAACCGCCTTTTTGGATCAGGTACCACTAAAAGCGGTGTGAATAAAGAAAATTTAAATAAATCTTGCAAATTGTTAGAAAATTTGGTATTCTAATAATATAATATTTTAAACGTTTTAAATAAAGCTTAAATGAGGTGTTTAGATGGCTGTAACTTTAAATGATATTGCCAGTAAAGCCGGTGTTTCTTTAGCAACAGTTTCACTGGCTCTTAATGACAGCGATAAAGTAAATAAAGATACTAAAATTCGAATTAAAAATATTGCAGAAGATCTTAATTATATACCAAATGCAAGAGCAAGAGCTTTAGTAAAGAAATCAACCAATACTATTGGCCTGGTGATTCCAGAAGTAGTCAATCCATTTTTTGCGGAGCTGGCCCAGTCAATTAAAGATTATGTGCGCAGTCAGGATTTTAATGTTATTCTCTGCAGTACTGATTATCAGAGTGAAGAAGAACTAAGATATATTAATATGTTCCGTTCTGGCCAGGTTGATGGTGCTATTTTTGCCTGTGTGGGAGATGTGATGGCAGAACATACTGAACTTATTATCGAACTGGTTAAGCAAAATGTTCCAGTTGTTTTTGTAGACCGCGATGGTGTAGACCATGATTTAATACCCGTAGTAAAAAGTGATGTCTATCATGCTGCTTATCAGGCGGCTGATTATTTGATTTCTTTAGGTCACAAAAATCTAGCTTTTGCCGGCCAGAGTCTGGAAAGATTAAATGGTTTTAAAAGTGCTCTAACCAAACATGAACTAGAACTTAAAGAAGAAAATATTTATTATGATTATCTAAAAATGGAGGGTGGTTATGCAGTCGGTAAAAAACTAGCAGCCAGAGCTGAAAAACCAACGGCAGTTGTCTGTTTAAATGATGAGATTGCAATTGGCGTAATTCAGGCTTTGATCGCTAAAAAAGTTGAAGTACCAGCAGAAATATCAGTTATTGGAATTGATAATATTAAAATGGCTAATTTCTATAATCCGGCTTTAACTACTGTTAATATCCCAGTCAGCCAAATGGGAGCTAAAGCAGCAGAAATTTTGCTCAAAAGGATTGCTGGGAAATCGCTAAGTCCTAAAGAAAAGTTTTTTATCTTTCCGACTGAACTAATTATTAGAGACTCCAGTCGGAAACTTTAATAATAATTAATTTGATAAAATTGACTGAAGGCTGTTCTTTGCTAGTAAATATCAGTATCAATCATCAAAAGGAGGGATATTTTAATAAAAATTTAAAACGTTTAAATCTTTCTCAAAAATCAAAAGGGGGTTATTTTTAATGAATTTTAAGAATTTTTCACTTATTACAATTACTTTAGTTATGGTTTTAGTTTTTTCTTTCTCTGCCGCGGCTCAGGATACTTTAGTTGTTAATACTTATACAAGTGACCCAGCTCCAAGAGCAGCAATGAAAGAATTAGTGGCTCAGTATGAAGAAATGAATCCTGATGTTGATGTTGAATTAAACATTACAGCTCATGAAGATTTCAAGCAGGCAATTAGAGTCTGGTTAACTTCTGATAATCCACCAGATGTATTTAGTTGGTTTGCCGGCAATAGAGCAGGCTATTTTGTAGATAGAGATCTGGTTATGGATATTTCCGATGTCTGGGAAGAAGAAAATTTCTACGAGAAATTCCCAAAAGCTTTTCAGAGTATAAGTATTTATGATGGTAAAGCTTACTTTTTACCTCATAACTATTACTGGTGGTCTGTATTTTACAGAGAATCAATTTTTGAAGAATATGGTCTTGAAGAACCTGAGACCTGGGATGAATTCTTAGAAGTAGGAGAAACCTTAAAAGCAAACGGTATTACTCCATTTGCAATTGGAACTAAATTCCGCTGGACTGCAGCTGCTTTCTTTGACTATTTCAATATGCGAATTAATGGAGCCGAATTCCATAAAGAATTAATGGCGGGTAATATTCCATTTACAGATGAAAGAGTAGCAGATGTATTTGAAAAGTGGAAGTACTTAATTGAAAATGATTATTTTGTAGAAAATGCAGCAGCTTATTCCTGGCAGGAAGGTCTACAGTTCTTATCCAGAGGGGATGCAGCAATGTATTTAATGGGACAGTTTATTTTAGATGCAACTTCTGAAGAAGTAAGTCAGGACTTAAACTTCTTCCGTTTCCCAATTATTGACGAAGATGTACCGGTTGCAGAAGACTTACCTACAGATGGTTTTATGGTTCCTGCAAAAGCACCTAATCCAGAATTAGCAAAAGATTTTATAGCCTTCCTTGGCTCAGTAGACGGACAGCGTTTATTTGCTGAAGATTTAGGTAGATTGGTAACCAATAAAGATATGCCTGCTGATGTATATGATGACGTAACAAATAAGGGTAGAAAAATGATTGATGAAACTGACGAATTAGCTCAATTCTATGATCGTGATATGGATCCAGAGCTAGCTGACAAAACAATGGATTCCTTAATGGAATTCTGGTATTCACCAGCTAATTACAGAGAAATCATGGAACAAATGGAAGCACACCGCCAGAATTTTATCAATGACTAATTAAAACTAAATTCACCTGTGGGCTAATATCTCACAGGTGATAATTTTTAGGAGGGTTGAAATTTGAAGAGAAAACATATACCATGGCTGTTTTTATCAGTGCCCTTAAGTTTATATACTGTCTGGGTTATTGCTCCAACAATTTATACGATGTATTTGAGTTTAACAAACTGGGATGGAATGACAGCACCTCAGTTTCAGGGTATAAAAAATTATATAAAATTATTTAATGATCCTATTTTTTATACTTCTTTAGTTAATAATGTTAAATGGCTGATTATTTTTATGGCAATCCCTGTCAGTGTCGGCCTCTTTCTAGCTATGCTTTTAAGTCAGGAAATCAGATGGGCAAGAGGCTATAAGGCAGCAATTTATTCGCCTATGATTTTAGCACCGGTTGTAATTGGTTTAATCTGGTCCTGGATTTATCAACCACAAGGTGGACTCTTAAATAATTCTTTAACTTATATTGGTTTAGAGGGGTTAACCAGAGGCTGGTTAAGTAATCCCAACACTGCTTTATATGCTGTTATTGGTGCAGCAGTCTGGCGGCATACTGGGTATGTTATGCTTTTATTTTTGTCAGGATTGACAGCTATTTCTCCAACTGTAATTGAGGCTTCTCGGATCGATGGAGCCAGTCCCTGGCAGCGATTTAGATATATTATTTTACCGCTTTTAAAGCCAACTACTGTAATTGTAATAGTAATTACTATGATTCAGTCACTGCGAGCTTTTGACTTTGTCAGCATGATGACCAGAGGTGGACCTTTTAACTCGACTAATGTTTTAGCACATTACATGTATACTGAAGCTTTTAAAAATTATAATATGGGTTATGGAGCTTCAATAGCCGTAGTTTTATTTGCAATTATGTTTATTTTTATAGTGATTTATCTACGCCAGATCAGGAAAGGGGAGCTTGAATAATGGATTTATCAATACATCAAAAAAAGAGAATAAAACATGCTTTGATCTTTATTGCTCTACTGCTCTTTGTAATAGTCTGGCTGCTGCCTGTATTTGGCGCATTTTTAACTTCAATTAGAACAATGGATGATATTATGAATAATGGATTTTGGAGTTTTCCTGAAAAAATAACTTTTAGTAATTTTGGAACTGCCTGGTCAGAAGGTAATTTAAATACATACTTAAAAAATAGTTTTATAATCACTATCCCTTCTTTAATTGGAACCCTAGCTTTATCATCTCTGGTTGGTTTTGCACTGGCTAAATATAAATTTAAGGGGAATATGTTCATTTATCTAATGTTTGTAGGTGGGATGTTAATTCCATTTCAGATTCTTTTAATTCCCGTTTTCAGGTTAAGCAATTATCTTGGAATTTATAATAATTATTGGGGCTTAATTATGATTCATACAGTCTTTCAGATGGGCTTTTGTTCTTTTTTCTTAAGAAATTATATGATAACTATTCCGGAAGAATTATCTGAAGCAGCAAGAATAGATGGTGCCTCAGAATTTAAGATTTTTTATAAAATTTATTTACCACTTTCACTGCCTGCTCTAGCAGCACTTGGAACTTTAGAGTTCACCTGGATTTTTAACGACTATATCTGGGCTTTAGTTCTGCTGCGTGATGATAAATTTAAACCTGTAACTGCTGGTCTGGCAACACTTAAAGGAAATTTTATTACTTCCTGGAGTGTACTGGTAGCAGGAGCAATACTGGCGACTATACCAACAATTATAGTTTTTGTTTTCTTACAAAAATACTTTATTCGAGGTCTGACAATGGGCTCTGGCAAGTAAATATTTATATTTTTCAGCAAAAAAGACTCTACTTAATTAGCTAATCTAGCTAAGCTGGTAGAGTTTTTCTCTTTTATCTGATAGAATTAAAATAATGGAGTACCGGGTACTTGGTAAAATTGACCAAGTACCCGGTACCAATAATAAGGAGGCCAAAAAATGAAAATAGCACCATTTAAAGTAGAAGAGTGGATGAATGAGTATGAGATGGATGCTGAGTACAATATTGCAGAGACCTGTGTGGAA
>JBNJFG010000062.1:0-11787 GCA_051746665.1 Bacillota bacterium | reverse complement strand
AACCAGTAATTCGTATCCAGAATTTTTCTATATTCTACAACCTGATTTTCTTGGTCCTGCGAATAGTTAATTGTATTTTCATTATATATAATTTCATAATTAATATTATTACTGTTAAGGCCCTGCATAAACTTACTTAAATCAAAAACAACAAGGTCACTGCCAATTTTCTCGCCCTCATTATTTCTAACTGGTGAATTTATAATAACTTTATTCTCATCTTCGATTAAATTAATTTCAAGTTGATTAGAGTTTTCTGGAAAACTTTCTCTTATCTTTTCTAGCTCAGTTTCGCCATACTGTGCAGCTATTTTATCATCAGTTATTCTATAAGCTGCAAGAATATTAGCCAGGGCTTCAGCACCATCTTCATATTTAGGTTGAGTATAATTATGCAGTTCTTCAAAAGAAATTTGATTATTTTTGTAATCAGCTAATTTGTTTTTTATCATGGTCCGGCTGGCGAGGCTTTTGCTCCCCTCTATATACCTATCAAATCTATTTTCAATACTTACTTCATTAGTAGAAACTTTATTTAAAAAATTATGTAGCAGAGAATTTTCTAATTCATTTTTTAAAGGCGAAAAAATTCCATAGTAAAAAAATATAATAATTATAATTACTGCAGCAATAGTAACTGCAACTATTTTTTTCATGTTATAGTTTTCCAAAAAATCACATCCTGATTAGTTTCAAGAAAATTTTTTTATTTTATCGAATTTTGTTATAAATAATGATACAGTATAATTCAATAAAATACAACCTAATCTTTTGTGAGATTGAGTCCGCTTTTATTTTCTCCCTTTATTTCTATACATTTTCTGATCTGCTTTATTAAAAACTTCGCTTAAACTCTGAGTGCTGTCTTCCATTACTTCAAAGCCCATTGAAATAGATAATGGTTTTACGAGGTTTTCATCTTTATTAAATTTATAAATATTTTTTTGTATCCGCTGACAAAATTTATCCGCTTCCTTATGGGTAGTACTGGGTAAAATTATTGCAAATTCATCTCCACCTATACGGGCAATTATATCTTCTGATCTGGCAGTTGATTTTAATATCTCAGCTGCATTAATTATATACTTGTCCCCCATTTTATGACCATAATTATCATTAATAACTTTAAGTCTATCCAGATCGACAATGACAATTGTGATTGGATATTTGCGAGAAGATTCGAGGCGTTTTAACTCATTTTCGAAATGTCTTCTATTATAAAGACCTGTCATATAATCATGGAGAGAAAGATATTCTATTTTATTTTTTTCTTTTTTAATAATCTTTTCTTTTTCCTGCAGAACAGAATTTATTTCCTTTAGATATCTTGTTTTAGTCTCAACTAAAGATTGAACCTTAAAGTTACGATAAGATAATATATAAATTATAATTGCTAATAAAAATATAATACTGCAAAGGATTATTCTAAATACTTTTAAATCAGATTTAATTGAATTATTCCATCCTCCATTTGGGATGCCTGCTATATTAAAATTTCCTCCCTCATATGATAAAATTAAATTTACGGGATTTTTTTCAAACACTCTAGTTTCTCCAAAAAAGACTTTTTCTTGTTTTAAAGAAATATTTATATTTGAGTTTTTATTTTTTAATTTTACATATTCATAAATCGGATCCATATCCAGAGCCATAGTTACTAGACCCCAAAAATTGTTATTTTTATAAATAGCCTTTCTTAAAATAATTCCCTGTCCTCCCTGTCTTAGTTGATAGGGCCCACTGGCCACAGCTTTTTTACTGTCAATTGTTTCTTCTACAGCTTTTCTGACCTCAGGTCTTTTATCTTTTAATAAATTATGTCCCACAGCCTCTTTATTATTTTTTAAAGGATAAACATATTTATTTATTCCTTCAGGAGCTATAATCAGATTTCTGATGCCTGAGTTTGAAGAATAAATACCAAAAGCAAACTGATTAAAATCACTTTCTTCAATTTCCTGATCCCAATTTTCCTTTGTATAAACCTCTAATGCTTTTAATAAAGAAAATTTATTATTAATTACCCTAGATAGTAAAATAGAATAATCTTTTAATTGACTCCTGATTTCTTCTCTTTTAGAAGCTGTTAAATCTTTTTTATACTGCTTATCTAATACTATTCCCAGAGGTAGAAAGATTAGTAAAACTATTAAAAAAGTTAAAATTAGAGATTTATAAGTAGAGTTAGTTTTTATTTGATTTATGATATTATTCATAAATACTTTAAAAAACATAATATATTCCCCCAGATAAAAAATTTTAAATAGCTTATAATAGTATTATTAACTACTTAATATCTTAGATAATCAGTAATAATAAATAATCTATTAGCTGCTGTTTTCGGGCATACTCTACAAAAATTAAGTGTTTTATGAAATACGAATTACTTCAATGAATTTTTCAACCAGTTCTGGATCAAACTGGATTGTCAACCCTTTCAGATAATCATTAATAATTTTTAGAACTTTACTTCCATTTTTACCATCAAAATCAGCTTCGACTTTCTTCCACAAATTACTGTCTAATCTAAATGGAGCTCCCCCCACAATGATTTTATAACCTCCTGTTTTTAAAACTGAATAAACAATTCGCTTTCCTAAAGCATGATGGTCCTGCAGAACTCCAATTGCTATTTTAATATTATTATTATAAGATAGCGCATCGTATTTTATATGTTTTTCAATTAATTCTTCACAGATAATTCCGCTCATGTAAACCTGTGATAAAGACACTAGCCCATCTTCCCAGCCATCCCCAATTTTTTCTAATGCATTAACTGTTAAATGCTCTAAATCTTCAAAACATTGATTTTTTAAATAAACATTTTCAAATATTTCAGCTGCATTTATTCGGTCAATTTGAAGTAGTGCTTTTTTGAAATCTTCAACTACTAAATTTGTTGCTTCCACTAAAGCGACCTCCCTTTTAAAATATGATTTTCTTTATTAGAATTATTAATCTCATTATTTAAAACATCTACTTGAAGCTGCTCAATTTTATCATTCTCAATAATTTTAATAAAGGTATCTGCTACTTGAGGAGAAAACTGGCTGCCTTTATTCCTTTTGATTTCTGCCAGTGCTTTTTCAAAGCCTAATGGTTTACGATAAGCCCTTCTAGATAACATAGCATCCCAGGCATCTGCTACACCTAATATTTGAGAAACCAGTGGAATCTGCTCTCCTTTTAGACCTTCAGGATAACCCCTGCCATCCCATCTTTCATGATGATGGAGCAGATATTTAGCAATTGGTTTTAATGTTTTAGAATTAATTAACGCCTTATTTCCCCAGACAGGGTGTTTTTTGACCAATTCATATTCTTTATCTGTTAATTTGCCTTGTTTATTTAAAATATTTAGCGGTATCAATAATTTACCTATATCATGAACCAGACCTGCCCAGTAGGTGTTTTTGATTGTTTGCCTGGAAAGATTCATCTCTTTGGCTACAGCTGCAGCTATTTTAGCCACGTTTTCAGAATGACCTTTGGTATAAAGATCATACATTTCCATAATTTTAATAATAGAAGTTAATAATTCTTTTGTAAAATTAGTCTGTAAATTATCAAATCTCTTAAAGGCAAAAAAGGAAGAAGCTAAGGTTGAAAAAGATTTCAAAACTTTTTTAGTAGTATCACTAAATTCTCTGCTGCTTTCTTTTTTAATATCCAGCCCTATCCGTCCAACTGTCTGATTATCTATTACAATATTTATATATAGAGAATCTTTGATTGGTTTTAATGCTCTTAAAAAGGTCTCTTTTTTATTTAATTCCATCATATCTAAATTAAGAAAATAATTTTTAGTATTATTTACAAGTTTATTTTCTTTATTAACTAAAAGTTCTTTATCAAAAGTTATTTCTTCTAATATATTAATGTTGTGCCCAACCGCATCTGCAAATTCACATTTATCTTGGTCATCTATTATTAAAATCTTACCATAATCAGCTTCTGGAACTATTTCTATTGCTTTTTTTAGGAAATCAGCGAAAAATTTCTTTTCACTGACCAGTGTTTTATCTTCCATATTTGATACAAGTTCAATCATATTTACAAATCTCTGATTAAGTAAGTTTACTTCTTCAAAGGACTGTTCTAATTCTTCGTTCATCGCCATTACTTCTTCACTATAAGCTGTTAACTGTTCATTTGAAGCAGATAGTTCTTCTTTTTGTTCAAGAAGCTTTTCTTCTCTTGCTTTTAGTTCCTTATATGATTTTTCTAATAAACTGTTTAATTTCTGCTGCTCCATTTTTTCAACAGTCAAATCTGAAATCATTTCAATTATATCAACTAAGACTTTCATGGTAGCTTTAACTTCTACTTCTGATACAACAGGCACTTTTTTAACTGCCGACAGATATAAATTTTCATCAAAATCATATTGCTCTGCCTGTTGTTTAAAAAAATCCCATGAGGGTTCTTCAAAGAAAAACTGACCTGTGAAAAGATTAGCAAAATGTTCTCCTTTTATAATAATTGGAACAACAACATCAATCAAACCATTCAAACACTTATAAGTATAATAATCTTCACCTTTGCACATCTTATTTGCTAAGATAGTATCACTTTTTTTGCAATTTTTTGCAGTACATTTATTGACTCTATGAAAATCAGAACAGACCTCTCTCCAACCTGATTTAGACAAAACATTACCTTTAAGATCAACAATTGCAGTTACATAACCTGTTGCTTGATTAAAACCCTCGAGCAATTCATTAAGCCTGTCATAATTGAAATGATCACTGATTTTCAAATCCATTTTACCCACCAACTTTCAATATTATCTTTCTCTATACTAAACAATTTATCATGTTATCAAGTAGCTTCTAGAACTATCTCTGCCTTACTCTCTAATAAATTATCAAATAGTCTTTCTAAATCTATCACTATTACTAAGTTCTCTTTTAAAGTCAATACTCCTTTTATAAAAGCTTTATTTACTTTTTGTGAGGCTTTTAAAATATCTGATTTATTAATTTTATTAAGATTTTTTAAGTCGAGTTTATTATTTTTATTCATCTGATTACCTCCAGATATTTGCAGGTTTAAAATATATATAAAATAGAGGCCAATACAAATTATTTGTATTAACCTCCTTGAAAAAGCATAATTTGTAATTATTAAAGTTTAAATCTTCTTACTGCTTCTGTTAAACTATTGGCCATATTAGCTAAATCTTCAGCTGCACTGACTATTTCTTCTGTTGATGCAGATTGTTCCTCACTGGCTGCAGCTACCTCTTCTGAATTGCTGGCTGCTTCTTCACTAACTCTGGCAATCTCCTGGACTGTTGCTTCTACTTCTTTACTGTTTGTACTAACTTTTCCTGACTGCTGGCTAATATTTTCTATCAAGTCTCTCAATCTCAAAGCAGCACCGCTTATTTTTTCAAATGCACTACCTGTATTTTGGATAGCTGATACACTTTCATTAACTACTTCTTCTGTGTTATCCATTTTACTAACAGCATTTCCAACACCACTCTGTATTTCTTTTACCAAACTGCCAATCTGAGTTGTGGCCTCTTCTGATTCTTCTGCCAGCTGTCTGATCTCATCTGCTACTACAGAAAATCCTCGTCCGGCCTCTCCCGCTCTGGCTGCCTCTATTGCTGCATTTAGGGCCAGAAGATTAGTCTGAGCTGCTATATCATTTATCAATTCTACTATCTCTCCAATTTTATTTGATAGTTCTCCTAAACCATTGATTGTATTTGCAGCATCTCTGGTATTTCCTTTTACATTCTCAATTTGATCAACGGAGTTCTCAACTGACTGATTACCATCATTTATGTTGTTCATCACATCATCAGCCTGCTCATCCATCTCAGTTGACATCTTTTCTACATTATTTATCTGTTCTATAAGTTCATTAATTTTGCTGTTTGTTTCTTCAACTTGAGCTGACTGTTCTTCTGCTCCTGAAGCTACCTGCTGAATAGAATCTCCCACCTGGGAGGCTGCAGTTGCTACTTCTTCTCCCGAAGCTGACAGTTCTTCACTTGAAGCTGAAAGATTTTCAGCTATATCTGAAACATTCTGAATAACACTTCTCAACTGCTCCTGCATTGCATTTAGAGCCTTAGCCAAAATTCCAATCTCATCAGTGCTGTCAACATCAATTTTATCTGCAGCAAGATTACCTGCTGCTATCTCTTTAGCAAAAGTAACACCCATATGAACTGGTTTAGTTATACTTCTGGTAATGAAAAATGCTAATGCTGCACCAATCAGGACTGCAATCACTAAAGATATGATAAGATTTCTAATTGCTGTTGCCTGTGCGCTATTCATTTTTTCTAACTGAAGAGACTGTAAAGTATTTGCCTGAAGAATAAAATCTTCAGCTTGTTCCTCCATTAAATTTTTGTTTTCATCTTTTACAAGTTCAATATTATGTATCTCTCTAAACACCTCTTCTGTATTTTCTAACTGAGATAAAATATTTTCGGCTGCTTCTATATCCTGCTCTTCATTAAAAGAATCTCTCAATTCAGCAGTTCTATTTTTAGCTGTTTCAAAAGCAGCTAGAGTAGTCTCTGCATATAGATTCTGCCTTTCAACATTTGCAAGGTTTATAATATAATTTCTCTCCTGAATGCCAATTTTATTAATATCTTCTACCAGATTCTTTGAAATCAAAACCGTATTAATCTTTGCTTCTATATCATCAATATCTACATTTGAACTTAAAGTTGAAGTAAATCTGTTTAGTAAATCATTAAACTCCTCTGTTTGAGCCTCTTCCAGAACAGCTATCTGGGTGATTAATTCTTCTTCTGTACCTGTAAATTCTGCTCGCAAATCATTCTGCTGAAAAAGTGAGCTGGCATAAGTATTTGCAGCATTTTTATATTCATCTGCAATGGCCTGCATCTCATTAATTCTTTCTTTGTCAGCCGGATCGTTCATAATAGCTTTAGTTTCTTCCCCTTTTGCCTTCATCTCTTCAATCATTGAATTAATATTATCAATATAAATCTGCTCTTCATTAAGTATAAAATTTTTCTCATTCTGTCTGATCTCTAAGGTAGTTTCCGAAAAACCAGCTGCATTCATTGCAAGTGTGGAATTATGATCTACATTATTTAAACCAGTGTATCCCATATATGACATAACTGCTGCTATAATTAATAGTAAGCTGAATCCTCCCCCGATTTTTATACCTAAATTTAGATTTCTAAATACTTTAAACATTAATTTTCCCCCTTGTTGTTTTTCTATTTGTTATAATATTCGGACAATTTAAAATCAACTCCACCTCGTTTCTTTATTAATATAAATTATTGATCACTTGCTTTTCTAACTTAATAAAAAAATTACTAATTACATAAATAATTTTTTATGTTCTTAGTAACCTGTTTACTGAAATCAGGCAGCCCGGCTGTCATAGAATAAAATTCCTTAGACCCAGAGCTTTGCGTCTTTATCTTTAGATAAATTTGCCAATATGATATTTGTAATGATTTTTTTAAAACTTCAAGCATCTGTAGTTTATTAATACTTCCAAATATTAAAATTAACTTCACTAATAAGCTGGACAAATGCAGCTTAAAAAGATAAACTTAAGTTAAGTTAATTATATAACATAATAAATTAATATTCACTATCTGTAATTACGAAAATTGTTACAATAATTGTACTATTTATATATATATTAAAAAATAGTGAGTTAATGTTATATCTATTGGATTTTAAATAGTGGACTGAAATACAATATTTCAATTTTTTGTCTTAACTGGAGGTTTTGATTAAATGGAAGATTACTTTAAAAATCGAATTAAAACTTTAAGAAAAGAAAAAAAAATAACTCAAAGTAAATTAGCTAAAAAATTAAACTATTCCAGATCAACTATAGCTCAGTACGAATCCGGAACTAGAGTACCTTCTATTAACTTTTTAATTGAAACTTCAAATTTTTTTAATGTTTCCTTAGATTATTTGTTAGGGCGAACTGATATCAGGCTCAGCTTTCAGAATTATTTATCTAAATATACAGAAAGTATTCTGCTTTTTATTAATCCTGAGAATGGTAAAATTGTTGACTACAGTCCTGGTGCCTTAAATTTTTATGGTTATACAGAAAAAGAATTTTCTAAAAAAACTATTTTTAACTTAAATATCCTGCCTAAAAGCAAAGTTATGGAATTAATGAAAAAAGCTCGCAGCACTCATAAAAAAAATTTTCATTTTCAGCACAGATTAGCAAATGGTGAAATTAAAGATGTTAAAGTTACTACCACAACCTTAGTTATCGGTGAAACAAGGGTTCTCGGTTCATTAATCCAGGATATTACTAATATTAATCATAAAAGTAAAATATATAGTCTAAATGATTCTTTAATCAAATTAATTACTAATTTTCATGCTAATAAGCTTCCTTATAAAAAACATTATGCAGAAAATGTTGCTAAACTGAGCTATTTAATAGGAAGCAGATTATCACTAGCAAATGATAATTTAGAAAAAATAACAAAAGCAGCAATGCTTCATGACCTGGGAGAAATTATTTTGCCAGCTGCGATTTTAAATAAAGCAGCTGAGCTTACTAAAAGCGAATATATTATTCTAAAACAGCATCCGCAAATTGCTTATGATATGTTAAAAGATGTCGACTTTGATGAAAAAGTAAATAAAATAATACTGCAGCATCATGAAAGACTTGATGGATCTGGATATCCAAATGGATTAAAAAATAATGAGATATTCTTAGAGGCTAAAATCCTGGGAACTGCTGATTCTGTAGTTGCTATGTTGTCTAAAAGGCCTTACAGGGATTCTTATTCCTTTGAGAAGACTATTGAAGAAATTGAAAGATATAAAAATATAAAATATGATGCAGATATAATAGATACAGTAATAAAAATATTTGCCAAAAATGAATTTCTGTTTAAATAATTATCTTCACAGAACTTTTAATAGTCCCTCTAAAATAAAGATTAATTATTATTTTTTATTATAAAGAAAGTCACATCATCTTTAGCCCTTAAAGACCCATTGTTAAATTCTTTAAAATCTTCCAGTATTTTATGTTTAATCTCTTCAGCTGATAAATCACCATGGCTGTAAAATATTTTTTTGAATCTCTCATGGTAAATACTTTTATTCTGCATTTGTTCTACAATTCCATCTGTATAAAAAATAAGACTCAAAGCACTGTTTAAATTATAAGAATTGAATTCAAAGTTCATTAACTCTTCCGAAATTACTGAAGATATTGGCATCCCTGAATTTGGCAGAAACTTTTTTGCTCCTTTTTGGGAAAGAATTAAAGGTGGAAATTGGAAACCTCTTGACGCATATTTCATTTTTAAGGTGTCCAGGTCTAAAATACCAATAAATAAACAGATAAAATAATCATCAGGAAAATTATTATTCATATACTTTTTGTAAATATATTTCAGCAGTTTATCTAATTTAATAGGTTTTTCTGCCAATTCTACATAATTATCGATTATATCTCTAATGAAAGAATTGAAAACTACTCCTTCTAAACCGTGGCCGGTAATATCTGAAAGATAAAAAATTAATTTATTATCAAATTCAATAAAATTGTAAAAATCTCCCCCGACTCTTTCGGCTGGGTTATAATAAGTTGCTAAAGAAATATTTTTAGGTTCTGGAATATTAGCTAAAAAGTTATTTTCATGTACTTCTGCAGTTTTATTTATTTGAGTGTTTAATTTCTTGTTGAGTAATTTAATTTTTTCCTCCTGCAGAGATTTAGAAAAAGCCTGAGTAATATTTTCAGTGATTATATTTAATAATTTAATATCATGCTCAGATAAATTTCTTTTTTTAACTGAATCAAAACCCAAAATATAACTTAATTCATCTTCTATATAAATTGGATTTATAACAGCAGATTTTATATTTTTTCTACTTAAAATTTTCTTTATCTCCACTGCTTCTGTGCCCATATTTTCAATATCCTGAATATTTATGATTTCTCCCTTTAATAATTCTTCTTGCCAATAATTAAAAATATCAATAGGAATATTCTGAAATTTGTTTTTTTGAATTTGAACTTCATTGGAACACCAACAATAATTATTTTCTTTTTTATTGTCACCTTCAGTCAGATGAAAAAGATAACCCCTATCCAGCTTAAAAAAGTTTCCAATCCTCTTTAAAATCAGCTCAATTTTATTATTAAATCCAGCAGTGTGTATATTTGAAAAAGTTAAAGATAACTCAGCAAGTAATTTTTGGATTTGAAATTGAAATTCCAGTTCTCGTTCCTGTTTTTTTCTCTGATCAATATCAAGATGAATACCAAACATTTTAAGAGGCTTATTATCTTTTGTCCAGGAAATCAGTTTTCCCCGATCATTTACCCAGATCCAGTGACCATCCTTATGCTTCATTCGCAGTTCTACATTATATTGTTTAGTTTCACCTCTTAAATGTTTTTTTGTTTCTTTTTTAGCTTTTTTTAAATCTTCAGGATGTACTAATTTTTCCCAGGTTTCTATAGTAGTAGGTGAAATTTCTTCTAAACTATAACCTAAAATTTCAGCCCATTTATCATTAAAAATTGTTTTTCCTGTCTGGATATTCCACTGCCAGCTGCCGGCATCTGTTCCCTCAATTATCCAATCTAAACGTTTTTTTTGCCTTTTTATTTTTTCAGTTTGAACAATTTTATCTGTTATATCTCTTCCTGACCCATAAAATTCTTTACCATAAGGAGTAGTATTCCACTCTATAAAATGATAGTTTCCTTCTTTATCACGAAGACGATTGATAAAATTATTTATTTTTTGATCATTACCTAATTTTTTCATTGCTTTTCTGGTAAATTTATAATCTTCAGGATGTACTAAATCTAAAAATTTAGCCCCCTCCAAATCATTTTGTGAAAAACCAAGCAAGTCCTCCCAGACTTCATTTACTTTAAGAATTTCCCCCTGCATATTGGCAGTAATTAATAAATCTAAATTTATTTCAAATAATTTTTCTAGTTCTTTTTTTTCCAATTGTTTTTCATTAAGCAGTAAATTTAAATCTTCTTCTATAATATTTTTAAATTCCTTAAATAATTTTTTATATTTATTGTCTAATTTGATTTCAGTATTATCTAAAATACAAATAGTACCAAAAGATTCTTCATCTGGCCAGTTAAGTGGTAAACCATAATATGAAATCATATCTAAATTTATATCTGGATTATTATTCCATGATTCATCT
Organism: Bacillota bacterium; assembly: GCA_051746665.1. Lineage (GTDB taxonomy): Bacteria > Bacillota > Halanaerobiia > Halanaerobiales > Halanaerobiaceae > Halanaerobium. Next base: position 592 of record JBNJFG010000062.1, on the reverse strand, counting down.
TTTAAAGCATTTTTTATGTAAAGTTCATCATTTTGAGCAATCACAGTTTCACAGTAAAGCCCACTACCTAAAGCCTCACTGTCTCCAGCTTTATATGGATTATCATCATTTTGACTCTTTAAAAGCACATCTATACTATCAGGTTTGATTTTCATTATCAAAGCAGCGGAAACTCCAACAATCTCTGCTGTTATATCCATAATATTCTGCCATTTAGATAAAAGTTTATAACTAATTTCCTTTTTGTCAGAATCAGTAATTGCAACTTCTTTAAATTCCTGCTTTTCTCTTGAAAATACCTTTGTTTTCATATTAAATCTCCTTTTTGCTCCTTTATTTCCTTTTTTTGTTTTCCAATCTACACAATTTTTTCTCTTACTTAAAAAACTGAAATTTCAGATTTTAAAACTTATGTCTTTGTAGATTATATTAATTTTTTATACTAATAAAAGTAATTACTAGTATTAGCATATCAAGTTTTATTACAATTTACAATTAATTTAAAATATTTCCTATTATGAATTCAGCTTTATCTGTTTATAAGTAAATTCTCAATACTCGTCAAATTTAACTTCGATGCTGTAGTTGGACA
>JBNJFG010000061.1:0-12177 GCA_051746665.1 Bacillota bacterium | reverse complement strand
GTTGTCTGATTAGAGCCGGCCTCCTTTAATATATTAGGAGTATGTACTAAAACATATCCTGATCCTTTAATTACTGGAAAATCCATTTTTCCACCTCCACAAAATTTTGAAATCACTATTTAAAATATATTATCTAATTCTTTTTCTGCTGGAGCAACTAATCTTTCAGCAACTTTACCATCTTTAAGTTTTAAAACTGTAGGTATTTCTTCAATATCATATCTATTAGAAATAAGTCTGTTTTTATAAGTATCAATTTTCAAGAATTTATAGCCCTTAGCTTCAAGTTCCATATTTTCTAATTTAGATACTATATCCATACTTTTCTGATCAGTAACACTCCAGAAAACTACAACAGCAGGTTTATCTGAATTTACGACATTTTTCTCCCAGTATTCTTCTTCTTCAATGTAGCCCTGGGCCATCACTGCAGCTGTCGCACCATCACCGGCAGCAGTTATTACCTGGCGCACAACCTTATTTCTCACATCACCAACTGCATAAACTCCAGCTTGATTTGTTTCCATCTGCTCAGTAGTTTTGATATAACCATGTTCGGTTAAATCAACAACACCTTCTAAAAAGTCAGTGCTTGGTACTCTCCCGACAAAGAAGAAAACTCCAGAACAATCAATTTCAGATTTTTCACCGTTTTTGATATTTTTGACAACAGCTTTTTCTACCAGGCCATCGCCTTTTATTTCTTCTAAGGTTGAATTCCAGACAAAATCTATTTTTTTATTTTCCATTGCTTTTTCCTGCAAAATCTTTTCGGCATCCATTACTCCCTCATCATGAATCACAACCATAGTCAGTTTATTAACAAACTTAGTCAAATAAATTGATTCTTCAACAGCTGAGTTTCCATTACCAACTACAACGATATCTAAATCTGTAAAGAGCTCTGCATCACAGGTTGCACAGTAAGATACTCCCTTACCTTTAAATTCTTCTTCACCTTTAATCCCTAATCTTCTAGGCTCAGCACCTGTAGCAATAATAACACTTTTTGTTTTATACTCTTTACCTTTTTTACATTTAACTATTTTTTTTAAACCATTAACTTCTATATCTGTAACTTCACCACGTTCAAATTCAGTATTAAATTTTTCGGCATGAGTACGAAAATTATCCATTAATTCTGGTGCTGTTGTTTCTGGTACTCCCGGATAGTTTTCCATATCATGATATGTTTCCGGCTGCCCTCCCGTTTTTCTTTTAGCTTCAAGCACAAGTGTTTTTAAACGCGAGCGAGAGCCATAGATAGCTGCAGCCATTCCAGCAGGACCACCACCGATTACAATCAGATCATATTCTTGACTCATAATTTTCCTCCTATCTATATTTTTATATAAGAATCAAAAGATACAGGCATAGATATATGCCTGTATCCCTATTTATTATTTAATTATTCTTCATCATCAGAAAAAACTGTCTGCTCATCAATATCAGTCTGAAGAGCAATTAATGCTTTTTTGACAATATCTTTTCTTAGCTGCTTTTCTTCTGTTTCACCTAAGTCTGGCTGTCCTAATGGATGTGGAATAGCTACAGCTGGAACAATTCTATTTGCTCCTACTGTCATTGAAATCGGAACTACTGTTGCCACATGAACAACCGGAATACCTGCTCTTTCAATTTCTTTCACCATTGTTGCACCGCAACGTGTACAGGTACCTCAAGTAGAAGTTAAAATAACTGCCTGAACTCCATCAGCAAGTAAATTTTCAGCGATCTCCTGTGCATATGCTTTTGCATTTGCAACAGATGTACCATTACCTACTGTTGTATAAAACTTATTGTGAAGCTCACCAATTACTCCTTCTTTTTCAAGATCTCTCATAACATCTACAGGAAGAACACGATCTGCGTCCTTATTTGCGCATACTGGATCATAACCACCATGAGCTGTTTCATAGTTTTCTTCATCAAGATCCATTACACCTTCCAAACTGTACTCTCCATATTTTGAAGCACTGGAAGACTCAATATGATCTGGATTTCCTTTAGGAACAATACCTCCAGATGTAACAAGAGCAACCTTTGTCTTAGTCATATCTTTGATTGGGTCAACTGGATCTACTCTGTCAAAAACTGGCATTGGATATTCAGTTTCAAAATCTTTTCCATCCAGCTTTTTTAGCAGCATTTTGATAGCTCTAGCTGCTCCTCTTTCTTCAGCAAAAATATTTTTTCTGACTCCACGAGGCATATATCCCTCTTCCTCAGGACTGCCAAGCTCACCATCTTTTTGAATATAACTTTTAACAATCTTTATCATATCGGGAATTGCAGACCTCATTCCTGCTGCAGAATCAGGAGTTTCTACAAAATATGCATACTGTCTAAACATTTCATAACCAGGGTTTTCTGGATAAATACCAGAAACTACATCTATTCCTAATTCAGCTTTAGCTATCTCTGCAACCGTACCACAAGCTACACCATATCGGCCTGCATTAAAGGCAGGTCCTGCGATTAATAAATCAGGATTTATATCTTCTAGCATTTCTTTTATTTCACTTTTGCTTTCTTCAAGATTTTCATTAAAGAATGTATCTCCACAAATAATTGTATTAACAATTTCTGCATCTTCACCTAAGGAATTATTTAAAGCAGCTCCAGGACCAATAGGTCCATCTTCTTTGCGTGGTGGAATATCTGCTTTATCTTCTCCCCCAATTTGTCCAAAAAACTGATTTAAATAATGAACAATTTTAAGTTTATTACTCATGTCTGCCCCCTTTCTTAAGGGTTGTTTATTTTCAATCCTTAAAGTTTATATTTAGAATACTTATCTCTATAAGTTTTTACTTCTTCTGTAATAGCATCAACATCTATTACCATTTCCATCATACTAATCTGATCTTCATATACTTCTTCATCAATCTCACTTTTAATTTCATCTTCAACTACATGATAACACGCGAGTCCTAACTGGACTCCTGCTAGTGGACCTGCAAAGGTTGGATCTCCGTTAGTTACTGTTTCACATGCTAGCCCAGAAGCTTCAGCTTCTGCACCACCTAAGATAACTACCAGATTCTCTGCACCTTCTTTTTCAGCTAAATCTTTAATTCTCTGCTGATTTTCTAAGTCCATAGCGCCTGCGCTTGTTCAGACAAAACACTCTGTTGTTGTAAAAACTACTTCAGCACCAGTTGTTTCAATACATTCTTCAATCGCTGGTCCTGGAATTCCATCTCTATCGCCTAAAATGGCAATTTTTTTTCCTTTGAGCATTATCTTACACCTCCATAATTTTTTGTGAAAATATTATAATTATTTTTATTTTTTTAATAAGTTCTAGCTGTTAAATCATTAAATCCTAATTCATTTGTTGAACCGGTAATAGCCTGGATTTCAACTGAAATAGAACCATCATCTTCAAGACTTCCATCAAATCCACCAGCAATTACATCAGCAAAATTCTGATGTCCAATGACTTTTTCCATTGGCGGCAGGTTAATTACTTCATTTGCATTTCCTGCTGTTACAACTGCATCAGCGGAAGGATCTGCATCAGCGAGTGATTGAGACGCACCATCTCTACCGGCAAATTCATCAGTTATAAGTACAGTTTTGATGCCTTTTGCAGCTAACTTTTTACTGTTCATAATTAAATCTGCATCAGGGTTTCCAAAACCTTCTTCAGAAACAATAGCTGCATCTAAACCTATCATTTCTGCTAATTTTGCAGTGAAATTAGATGATCTTTCTTTATCTGCCAGAGTAACATTTTCATTTGTGATAATAACTCCCATAAAATTGTACTTTTCTCCATGATACTTATAAAGTTCCTCAATTACAGGATTATTCTGGTGTACATAAGTCGCATTTTTATCACAGGCAGATACACAATTCCCGCTTAATATAGCTCCATCCATTATTTCAGTTGGAGACATTAAAGTTGGAATAATTTCTTTAGCATCGACTCCGTAAACATATGTGTCATGCAGTAAACCCTGACTCTGAAGCATATAAACATATCCTACTTTAGGAAGATCAGGATATTCTGCAGCAGCTTCTATAAATGGTTTGTGTTCATAAGTTTCTACCTCATCTGGTTCTATATCTTTAGCAGCTTTTCCTAAATAACTTGCAGTTTTTAGTCCAACCATTCTTAAAATTTCTTCATGTTCATACTGTTTAATATTTTCTTTTACATCACAATCAACAACTAAATTATGAAATCTAGAAAATGGAGTGTACTCAGCGCCTGGACCAGACATATCAATTATACCTTCCTGAAATCCAACAATTTCTCCTGTAGTAACAACTGCAGCACCTTTAAGTACATGGGTGCGGCCAGATCCAACCATTTCTTCGCTGCTGATAAAGCCGGGGAATACTCCACCAGGCCCTTCAACCTTAACTCTTGGTTCAATAACATCTTTTACAGGAATAATTCGAACACTGTCTCCAGGATGAACTATATCTAAATTAATATTAGTAATTCTGCTGTCTTCACCTATAATTTCTAAAAGCTCTTCCTGATCAATAAAGAGAGTCGAGTCAGAAACTTTAGTTTCATCAGCAAATTGAATATCTTCAATTTTGATTTTACCTAATTCTAATTGCATTATTTCACCTCCTTTTAATGATTAAATCATTTCATTTAAAGTATTTTCAATATCTTCAATTTCTAAATCTTCACCAGAAAGATGTTCAACTTTCTCTCCGTCTTTATAAAATACTATTGAAGGTAAGCCAAGGACTTTTTGACTGATAGCAAGTCTTCTATTTCCCTTAATATCTAACTTGGCAAATTTAGCACTATCTGAATAATTTTCAGCCAACTTTTTAACATCAGGCATAATTTCTAAACAGCGATCACAACTTTCACTCCAGAAATCAACAACAACAAGGCCCTCACTTTTAGTTACTTCCTCTTCAAAATTATCTTTGGTTAATTCTATCATTATTTCCCCTCCTTTCTAGTTAGTAATTTTAATTCTTTAGAGCAGAGTTTATCAATGTCAGATCAATAACCTGATAATCCTCTTTTATTTTTTGAGAATATTCCCTCTCTTTATGGTTTTTAGTAAACTGATTTAGTTTTTGAATAGCATTTTCTATAGTATTTAAACTATAAAAATCTAATTTTTTAGCCGGAGCCATAATGATACTCCTATAGGGATTCTGAGCAGGTTTAACACTACCTGCCAGCGGATGAGATATTAGTTTCCAGTTTTGGTGTACTAAATCCCTACTTTTACTATAGACATCAGAGAGATTATCCACAAAATCAATTTTTAGTTCTTCAAATTTTTCTTTTATTTTAGGATTATTCGTAATGATAACTAGATCTTTCATAAACTCCTCCTTTTGGGAACAAAAAAAACAGAGCAGCAATGGAGTAATAAACCCATTACTGCTCTGTCCGTAAACCTGAGAGATTATCTGTATAAAACAGACTGCTCCGTCGGTGTTTTTGAAATAACAAACTTTCCAGAGTTATGTCCAGATACGGTCCTTTTACCTGAGAGTTTCAATTTTTATTTTGAGCAAATAAAAATTTTACTCCTTCGGCGGCATAAAATCATGCTCTCTCCTGTATCCTTCAACCATAATATTCAACTTTATAAAATATTTTTTTCACAATCACTTGCAATTATTATTATACAGAACCAAAATTGTTTTGTCAATTTATTTTTCAGAAATTTTTATAATATTAAGTTTTTATTAAAACCCTAATAAAGAAGAATTCCGTTCTAAGAAAGAAAATCCAACTAAATCAAAGACTTAGTTGGATAGGTTTATTAATTCAATTTTATCTTAATTCCATTTTATTTTAATTCCCTTTTCTCCTTTTTCAGCTTTTGCAATCACAGCTGCTTCAATATCTTCAGTATAAAGATCAATTAATAAATCTGCAGCATCTTCTTCTGCTACTGAAATTAAGAGCCCACCTGAAGTCTGGGGATCATACATTAAATCATAAAGTGTCTGATCTCTTTCACCACTTTCAGCCACAAATTCCTGATAATTATCTCTATTTTTATATGCACCAGCTGGCAGCAGTCCAAATTCACTAAATTCTCTTGCATCTGCAAAAACAGGGATTTCTGCAGCATCAATTTGAATTTCTAAACTGCTGTTTTCAGACATTTCAAGTAAATGACCAATCAAACCAAAACCTGTTACATCTGTACAGGCATTGATCTGATACTGATCAAAATAGTTTAAAGCTCTGTTATTTAAAGTTAACATCGACTTTACTGCTGGATTATTCTCAGCATCTTCTATAAAGCCACCTTTAAGTGCAGAAATCATAACACCTGTTCCCAGTGGTTTTGTTAAAAGAATAAGATCCCCTTCTTTAATGCCAGAGTTACTGAGCAGATCATCTGGATGAACTATACCTGTTACAGAAAGTCCATATTTAGGTTCTTCATCTACTACAGTGTGACCACCACATAAATTGGCACCTGCTTCTTTGACCTTATCAGCACCACCCTGTAGAATACGCGAAAGAATTTTTCCCTCTAAACAGGAAGGAAAACCTACTATATTCATTGCTAAAATAGGCTGACCACCCATCGCATATACATCACTTAAAGCATTTGCAGCAGCAATCTGACCAAATAAATAAGGATCATCTACAACTGGAGTAAAAAAATCAAGTGTCTGAATCAAGGCAATATCATCAGTTAAACTATAAACAGCCGCATCATCTGCTTTATCTAAACCAATCAGTAATTTTTCCGGATCAGCAGGAAAATCAACGTGACGCAGAACCTGCGCCAGAGCCCGAGGGCCCATCTTAGCTGCTCAACCAGAAGTTTTACTATAATCAGTTAATTTTATTTTTTCCATTTTAACACCAACTTTCTAGTTGTAAATCTAATAATTCATTTCAAAAAGCTTAAAGCTTACTCTAGCTTAAACTGTAACAACATCTCTGCGGTTAAGGTTATCAGCAATTTCAAACATATTACTTATTTCTCCTACCCCTACTTCTGCCTGCAGTTCATAATAATCAACACAGGTTCCACAAAGAAGTATTTCAACTCCCTGCTCCTCAAGTTCTTTTAGATAGAAAATAATATCTTCTTTGGTCGCTAATTTAACTCCAGAATTAAGGAAAATAATTTTTTCAGGTAGAGGGTCTAATTCTTTGATAGTAGAAATAAAACCTTTAATTAAGATTTGACCCAATTCTCGCTCGCCATCTCCCATAGTATCTGATGGAATTAAATAAATTTTAGCTCCATTATTTTCTGATTCTGAGCCATCAGTTTCGTTGTCACTACTTTTTTTCTTTTTAAACATGACTTTAAATTCTGTTTCTGATTCTTCGACAACTGAAACTTCAGCTCCCATTTTCTTACCTAATTTAGTTAAATTTGAAGCAGCAGTCTGATTATCAACAATCACCAGTACTTCCTGATTAGAAGTTATAGCTTTTTTAGCAAGTACAACTGGTTTGGGACAGGCTAAACCTTTAGCATCAATTTCTTTCATTAGCAATTCCTCCAATTTTCAAATTAATTATAATCTCAAATTTTACTCTATATATTCTAGATCTAATTCTTTACATATTTTTTTAGCAGCCACATAGGCCATCTCACCCGTAAAATCAACACATTGTTTAATATGATCTTTAGAGCCAAGTTTATAATCTTTAGTTAAAACTCTGCAGCAGAGAGAACCATGTGCATCTCTAAAATAATCATGTAATTCAGCTGAAAGCTCCATTGTCTTATTTACTTTATTGCTTCCTGCCCGCCTTCTACCGAAAAAATAACCAAGCATCATCTGAGCCCCAATGACTGCTCCACAACTGCAGCCAGAATTACCCATACCAACAGGAAAAGCAGAAGCCATAGCTATTACATCATCTGATAGATCAAGGTTGAATTCTTCAATAAAAGTTTTAATTATCGATTCCGAACAGTAAAAATCACCGTTTTGATAATAATTTTCTGCTTTTTCTTTGATACTGTTGAGATCAATTATATCATCTTCAAAATTCTTATGCATTTCACTATAGTCTGGGCCAAAAATGATTGATTTTAATTTGTTTATCATCCTAATATCCCTCTATTCTTAAATTATATGACTACTTTATTGATTTTATCAATAATAGTATTTAATTTCAATTTTATCTTACCATTTTCAAACTTTAATCTTTCTGAAAAACATAAATTAAGTGAAGCAAAAAAACTAAAAATACCGTTATTATAAGATAGGGCAGACCTAAAATAGTGAGTTGATGATATCTGAACAAAAAATACAAAAGTAAAAGGTTCCAAAAGATCGAAATTATATAATTAAATAATTTTTTGTTTTTAAATAATTTATAAATAAGAAATATAAAAGTTAAAACCAATAAAATTTGCAGTATTTTCATATTAAAATTACTGAAAAGTGTCTTTTCCAACCTATAACTTCTGGTTATCAAACTGCGGTTTACTCCCTGATAATTAGCAGCCAGCTTAGTTAAAATTAAGCTAGCCGCTAAACAACTATATGCTATAAAAAACAATGCTCTTTTTAACTTAGATTTCATTTTGATTACTCTTTAATAACTGGCTGCTTATTTTCGCTCCATTCAAACCAGCCTCCATCATAGACTGAAACATTATCCCAACCTAAAGCTAAAGCATAAAACCAAACTTCGGAAGCTCTCCAACCAGTTCCACAGTAAAAATTATTGTGATTTTCGGCTTTGATACCCTGTTCTGACCATCTAGACTCCATAAAGGTATAACTAACCATTGTATTATCAGGATTGCGATAATCACTCATATCATATGCATTTTTACCACCATAACCATAAATTGCACTTTTGATTCTGCCAGCTTTTGGAATATAATCATAACCTGTTGTTTCACCCCTAAATTCTTCTGGGCTTCTGACATCTATAAAATCTGCATTGGGATTATTATACACTTCTTTTGCTTCTTTTAAGTCAATAATATATTCTGGATTTTCTGCTTTTTCAGCTCCAAAATCTACTGGCTCAACTTCAACTTTTTCTGTTTCCAGTTCATAACCAGCAGTATTCCAAGCTTTAAGATTACCATCTAAAATTCTAACATCGTCAACACCAGCATATTTTAATATTGACGCAAGTCGAGCTGCAGGTGTTGTATCAGCCACACTATAAACAACAACTGTCTGCTCTTTATTTATTCCATGTTGGCCAAGTGCTTTAATAATTTCTTTATCACTTTTTCTATTCCAGATAGGACCTTCTTCGATTGCACTAGTATTGATATGGACACTACCTGGTATATGTCCTTTTAAAAATTCAGATTCATCTCCCCAGGAAGCTTCTAAGACAAAAACCTGATCAGCTTTAATTTTTTCGTTGAGCCAGCTTGGCGGAACAAGCATTTCAAAATTTTCCATTTTAGCTAAGTCATTATATTCTTTCAAATCAACTTTGATTTGAGAAGCTTTATAACCCAATTCATTTAATTTATTCACTAATACTTCTGAATTATCTCCGTAAACATACAACTCTTTATTTTTAACTATCTCAAACTTTGTAAGTTCATCCTTAACTGCCTGATTCGTTTTTAAATTTTCAAGCCACTTTGAAGAAAACAAGACAGCTCCGGGAATATGTCCTCCAGCTTTTCCATCGATCGACCAACCATTATAGGAATATGGAGATCTAGAATCAATTAATATCATATCCTCAGATTCAACTATTTCACCAATTTGAGCTTCCGCTAAAATACTACCTGAAGCTAAACACAAAGTTAAAAAAATAAAAACAGAAACAATCATTGCTTTTTTCATTAAAAACAGCTCCCACTTAAATAATTTATTCAGTAATTTTTTTGAAGTTTTCTCCCTTAATTTGGTATACATCCTCATATTCTATTTGATTATCACTACAGACTTCTTTAACTTTTTCTAAATCTTCTCCATTAATTCTTCCCGATAAACCACAGGAAGAACTAATCTGTCTTGGCACTGGAGTAATTTTTACATTTATTTCACTACTTTTTAGCTCTCTTTCAAATGCTAAAGCCAGATGAGTCGAATAAAAAGTAAAGATTATATTATACTCTTTCAAAATTTTTGCTCCTTTATAATAAATTTAATGTCTTCAAACTAAAATAATGATAAATCAAAAAATCATTATTTTAAAATTTACAGCATTTTATTTAGTACTTGTTCTTTGAGATTAAAGCTGCCCCAATAGCACCAGCAAATTGAGAATTTGAATAACTAAAGACTTTTGTCTGCAGCTTTTTACTCAGCTGATTTTTAATAACTTCACTTTGAGCCAGACCACCTGTGAAAAGAAGATCTTCCTGAAAAGTAATCTTGCTCAACAAAATATTAATTCTATTGATAATCGAATCAATAATACCCCCAGCTATTTCGCTTTTGCTGACTCCATCAGCTAAGAGAGAAATGATTTCTGACTCTGCAAAAACAGCACACATACTGCTAATTTTAGCTTTTTTATCATCTTTTATTAAATTATCCAGGTTATCAATTTGTTCTTCTAGAGAATTGATTGTCATCTCCAAAAATTTTCCTGTTCCAGCAGCACATTTATCATTCATCACGAAATCAATAACATCACCATCATCATTTAAAGATATTACTTTACTGTCCTGACCACCTATATCAATAATAGTTCTAATGTTACTATTAAGATAATAACCGCCTTTACCATGACAGGTTATTTCGGTCACAGTTTTATCAGCAAACTGCTGGGAAACCCGGCCATAGCCGGTTGCTACAACTCCCTTTATATCTTTAGCTTTCAAATTATTAGCCTCTAATAAATAATTAAGCGTCTTTTCCCCACTTTTTTGAGGATTCCAGCCCGTAGGTAATAACTGTTTATCCACAATTTGATCTTTAAAAAGAACTCCTTTACAGCCGACTGAACCAATGTCAATTCCAATATAATACATTTTATATCTCCTTTACAGCATTTCTAAAAATGCAGTTAAACGAGTTGCTAATTGACCCTTATCTGATTCTGAATAATCTGTTTCAATATTGATATAAGGAGTATTAGATTCTTTAAGCTCGTCTTTAATTCTTTTTGTCTCAACATTATAAGTATGGCAGGCCTGCAAAATCATATCTACAACTCCATCAACCTGGTACTCTTCTACCAATCTGTTTATTAACTCAACCCGATTATCATTAGGACTCATACAGGAACAGGGCGTATTTAAATATTTTTCTGCAATTGCATCGATTGGATTTTTGTCCTGATCTACAGTCTCTTCATTCGGCTTTAAACCAGTACAATTTTCCAAACAGACTACAGAACCCCCATTATTTTCAATTGCTTCAATAACTTTTAAAGTTGCAGCCCCCATTGGACAGCCTGTAACTAAAATACGGGGAGCCTCTGCACTAATTCTTTTTTCTCCCTGATTATACTTAGCTAATACTTCTTCAGTTATTGCTTTTGTTCTCTCATTTGCTATTTCTTTATCAAATGTATAATTAGATCTATTTAAAACTTTAAAAATTTCAGTTCCATAAATCGGAGAAGGATTTAATTTTGCCAGCTCATAAAATTCTTTTAAGGTATTTCTTTCTTCATTTTTAATTTTTATTTCTGCCTCTAAACGCTCTTCGGTAATTTTTGTCTCAAATTTTTCTTCTAATCTTTCTTTTAATAATACTACTTCATTTTTCCAAAATTCAAAATCAGCTTCTCGCTGAGATGATTGAGGTAGCTGCATCACATGAACAGGTGTCACTTCATCTAAGTATTCGTACATTTTTTTCTTGCCATCACAGGTTGTTTCACCAACAATAATATCTGCAAAATGAAAATATGGGCATTTATCGGTAATTGCAAATCCATAACTTGATTTGATCAAGGGACATAAATTTCTGGGCAAATCTTTTTCTGCCTCATCGATGGTGTCATTGCTTGTGCTGCAGAGGGTTACCGGTACTGCATCAGCAGCACTTATTACCTCATAAGGTGTAAAAACACAATAGGTACCCACAACATTTTTCTCTTCATTTTCTACCAGATTCTTCATTGCAATTGGACCATGCCCTTCTAATTCAACATCTAAAGCGTCAAAAATCTCTTCTATACTCTGCATAAATTATTTTCCTCCAATTTTCTAGTTTAGTGTCTTTTGTTTTTTAAAGTAATATTCTAGATCATTTATAAAGATTATATATATTTCTCGTAGTTTAATATTTTTAAAAGTTGTCTTCCAT
>JBNJFG010000060.1:0-12525 GCA_051746665.1 Bacillota bacterium | reverse complement strand
CTCTTAATCCGGATGTTCCCAATCCTAAAGCAGGTATTTCATTTCCATTTTTAAGTTTAAATTTTTTCATAAAATACACCTCTTTTATAATATAATTAGCGACATTAAAATTTATCAATATTTAATTTTATTATAGTAGGTTTAGAGTTAAGAATATATTAATCATTTAACATCAAATTACAACTTTATTTTTTTAATCAGATAAATAGCTTGATTCAAATACTTTAATGCGGTAAAATAAGCAAAAGATATAATTTAATATTTATAAATTTTTTAATAAGTTTTAGTATGAAGGAGTGAGCAGATGATTAATGTTTCAATAATTGGCGCTACTGGTTATGTTGGGGTTGAGCTGATGCGTCTTTTAAATGGGCATCCAGAAGTTAAAATTAAGGATTTAGTTTCTAAAAGCAGTGCTGGTCAGCTGCTGATTGATATTTATCCTCAGTTTCGAGGTTCAAAACTGGACGAAAAACAATTAATAGCAGTGGAAGATTTTGAAATTGAAAAAAGTGATTTGATCTTTACAGCGCTGCCGCATGGTGTATCACAGAATATGGTAGCTGAATTTTATGGAAAGGGAACAAAAATAATTGATCTGAGTGGTGATTTTCGCTACCATGATGTTGATATTTATGAGAAATGGTATGGAGTTAAACATAAATATCCTGAGCTGTTAGAAGATGCAGTTTATGGATTGGTTGAGTTAAATAGATCTAAAATAAAAAATGCTGATCTGGTAGCTAATCCAGGCTGTTATGTTACAGCATCACTACTTGCATTACTACCACTGATTGATTTCCAAAAAATAGATCCCCTTTCAATTATTATCGATGCTAAGTCTGGAGTCAGCGGTGCTGGTCGCAGTTTAAAGCAGGACCTACTTTTTTCGGAGACTTTTAATTCAATGAAGGCCTACAGCCCTGGCGTTCACCGCCATGGATCAGAAATTGAATATATTTTAAAACAGTATTTAAAAGGGGTTTATACTGAAAGAAAAATTTATGATTCTAGAGAAATTATTGAAGGTTTTGATCAAGAAAAAGAACAAAGCAGAATTGAGGTTTTATTTACACCTCATTTGGTGCCGATTAAAAGAGGTATTTTAGCAACTATTTATCTTAATTTGAAGGAGTCAAGTTCAGAGGCCGAGATTTTAGAACTCTTCCAGCAGACTTATAATCAAGAAGAGTTTGTTCAGGTCTTGGCAGAGCAGCTGCCGGAAATTAAAAATGTTGCTGGTTCAAACTTTGCCCAGATTGGTTTTAAATATGATCAGCGTACTGAAAGACTAATTATCGTTTCTGTTATTGATAATATGCTTAAGGGAGCAGCCGGACAGGCAGTGCAGAATATGAATCTGATTTTTGGTTATCCTGAAAATACAGGGCTTAAAGCAACCGCTTTATTTCCCTAAACTTAAATTTTTCTAAGCAGTGAGGAGGAGAGTAAAATAGAGAAATTAATAGAAAAAGCAAATGTTTTAATTGAAGCTTTACCCTATTTTAAAGATTTTTTTGGTAAGACTTTTGTGATCAAATATGGCGGCAGTATTATGGCTGATGATGAGCTCAAAGAAAAACTGATTGAAGATATTACTCTGCTTAAATATGTCGGGATTAATCCAGTGGTTGTTCATGGTGGTGGTCCGGCAATTAATAAAACTCTGGAGCGTTTAAATATCAAGGCCAATTTTATTGATGGACTCAGAGTTACTGATAAAGATACTATGGAAATTGTTGAGATGGTTCTTTCAGCCCAGATTAATAAAGAAATAGTTGCTTTAATGAATAAAATGGAGGCTAAGGCAGTTGGTATTTCTGGCAAAGATGGTGGTTTGATTAAGGCCAAAAAGAAAGAGTTTAGTGACCCAGATAAAGACCTTGGTTTTGTAGGTGAAGTTGAGCAGATAAATCCTGAATTAGTAGAAAAATTAATTGAAGATGGATATATTCCAGTAGTTGCACCGGTTGGAGTTAATGATCAGGGAGAGACTTTAAATATTAATGCTGATAGTGTTGCAGGTGAGCTGGCTGCGTCTTTAAAAGCAGAAAAATTAATTTATCTAACTGATGTTGATGGAATTCGTTATGATGCAGAAGATGCCAGCAGTAGAGTTTCACAACTAAGATTTAAAGAAATTGAAGAATGGATTGAAAAAGGGAAAATTCAGGGAGGAATGCTGCCTAAGGTTGAGGGATGTATGTTAGCAGTAAAAAGTGGAGTGATTAGAACTCATATTCTTAATGGTTTGGTAGCTCATCCTATTTTATTAGAAATTTTCACTGATCAAGGAGTAGGAACAATGATACTTAAAGATTAGATTGAATTAAGCTAGAGCTTAAACATAATTTTAAGAAAAAGATTTTGTTTATGAGAAGGGAGAAGAGATAAAATGGAAATAGAAGAAATTGTTGAAATGGATAAAAAGCATTTTATGAACGTTTATAGCGGTAGATATCCACTTTATGTTGAAAAAGCTGAAGGAATAAAATTATACAGCAAAGATGGTAAAGTCTATCGTGATTTTTTAGCAGGGATTGGGGTTAATGCTTTAGGATACAGCAACCAGCGTTTTAAAGCAGCTCTTAAAGATCAGATTGATAAGATTATTCACTGTTCTAATCTTTATTACATAGAGCCCCAGGCGGAGCTTGAAAAAAAATTATGTCAGAATTCTTGTTATGATCGTGTATTTTTTGCTAATAGTGGTTCTGAAGCAAATGAGGGTGCTTTAAAGCTGGCCCGTAAATATTTTAAGAAAAAAGGAAGCAATAAATTTGAAACTATCTCAGCAGATAAATCTTTTCACGGCAGAACAATGACTACTGTAACAGCAACTGGTCAGAACAAGTATAAGGAACCGTTTATGCCATTACCAGAAGGTTTTTATACAGTACCTTTTAATGATCTGGAAGCTTTAAAAGATGCAGTGACAGATAAGACTGCTGCTATATTGTTAGAGCCTATACAGGGGGAAGGCGGTATTTATCCTGCTGAAAAAGAATATTTAGAAGGTGTACGTAAACTCTGTGATCAAAAAGATATTCTTCTAATTTTTGATGAAGTTCAGTGTGGAATGGGGAGAACAGGGAAGCTTTTTGCATATCAAAACTATGGAGTTGAGGCAGACATAATTACTCTGGCCAAAGCTTTAGGTGGTGGAGTTCCAATTGGGGCTTTTATGGCTAAAGAAGAGGCAGCAGCAGCCTTTGAACCAGGTGATCACGGAACAACCTTTGGTGGTAATCCGCTGGCAACTAGAGCAGCTTCGGAGGTAATGGATATTATGCTGGAAGGTGATTTTTTAAAGTCTGTAAAAGATAAAGGTGAGTATCTGAGATCAGAGCTGGATAAATTGGTGGCTGATAATGATAATTTAATTGAAACAAGAGGTAAAGGCTTAATGCTGGCTTTAGAGCTTGGACAGGATTTATCTGCTAAAGAAATTACTAATCAGCTGTTCGAACGGGGATTTTTAGTCAATGCAGTTAAAGAACATACCTTACGTTTTTTACCACCTTTAGTAGTGGAAAAAGAAGATATGGATTTATTGATTAAAAATATTAGTGAAATCATTTTAAAAAAATAGGCTGAAATAGCCTTAATTTAACTTTAAATAAAGTGTTTATTCTGCTATAATTAAAGAAGATGAAAATAAAATTTAAATAGAAGATAATTGAGCTCCAAAAGCTTTTTAGCTTGATGGAGCTTTATTATTGTAAAATTTTTATTCTGATAAAGAAAGGTTGGTTAAAAAATGAATAAAAGGCTTAATAGTTTAAAAGAAAGTATTGCTAAAAGAAGAAAAAAAGATACAGTTCGTTCTTACAGTATAGGCAGAAATGATTCCTGTCCCTGTGGTAGTGGCAAAAAATTTAAGAAATGTTGTGCCCGCAATAATCCAGATAAAAGTGTAGAAGAATACTTTGATGCAGTTAAAAATGCTGAAACTGAAGAAAAAGTGATAAATTTATTGCAAGAGGCTGTAAAAAATTATCCTCTTGAACATAGATTTTTACTGCCATTAATAGTTTATACCCTGCAGAATAATGAGTATCAAGAAGCAGGAAAATATTTAAAACATGCCTGGCAGTTGATGGGTGTTGATCTAGATGAAGCATTTATTTCACCACTAGTTAATATCATGCTTGATCAAGAAGAAATTGATGAAGCAGAATCTCTTGTTCGGGAAGCTTTAGCAGAAAAAGGAGAAAGCATCCCCCTTTTAATAGCTCTAGCTGAAGTCTATAAAAAAGGCGAAAATTTTCAGCGGGTTAATGATATTATTAATAGAGCAATGCAGATTGATTCAGAAAATTTACAGTTAATTGTTTTTCGATTGGAGACTTTAATGGATCTAGATGACGTAGTAAGTGCTCTTGGGTTATTTGAAAAATACTATGATCAATTAAAAGAATATAAACATATGCGGGTAATTTCATTTTTGGATGATTTTATCAAAGAAAGATTTAATTTTACTGCAAATAAGAAACTCAAGAAAAAAGAAGCATTATCTCAGGCAGCAGAAATCTTTAATGTTTTTCAACATTTAGATAATCTTAAAATTGATTCAGCTGAGTCTGAGGGCAGAGAATTATTAAATGAGATCAAAGACTTACCACCTAAAAATTCTCAGATTGCGCTAGATATTCTGGCCCGCTATCTAGCAGCAGAATTATATACTGATTTCGCTGAATTTGCAGCAGAATTGGAGTCTGAACATCTGAAAAATCCAGATTTCTTAAGACTTTTATTTCTTGCAGATTATAAACAGGGTAATTTAAAAGAAGCTGAAGAAAAAATAAAAACAGCCTTTACTATTGAGAAAAGCAGAAAAGATGGACATTTTCATAACTGGCAGGTAGCTGCTGATTATTTAAGATTCTTAGTTGATCATGGAGAAGATCAAGATTTAGCTAATTTTGTTGACGATTTTGCGAAACTGCTTGCTGATGATGATAATTTGTTAGCTAGTTTAATGATGTTGATTGAAAATGAAGAAGCTAGAAATTATCAAAAGAGTCTTTTAAATGAGTTACTTAAGTTAACTGATACTGGTTTAATAGACCAGATTAAAAAGAAAGATATATATAATAACAAACTTTTTATCAGTTTATCTGCCCTTGATGGAGAAGAAACAATTTATGATAAAGGTAGAGATATAACAACTCAGGAATTAAGAGAAGTTATTAGTGAAGTCGAAACTTCAGCTGTAGATACACCTGCTTTAAGCTATGCAAAATTAAGACTCTTAAAATATCAATCAGAGCTTGAATCTGATCAGAAAGAAAGTTTGCTGCAGCAGGTAAAAGAAGCTGCTGTAGAAAGTTATTTTGATACAGTTGCTTATTATGAAACCATATTAAGATTTGCAGATCCAGCACCTATTTTAACAGAAATACCACACGGTAAGTATCTAGATGATGAATATTTAGATTTTTACAGATTGGTAGCAGCTTTAAAGCTTAATTATTATGAAATGGGAACAGAGCTTTTTCACCGTCAGCTTTTAAGAGAAAGCAAAAGGAATAAGGTGATGAGTTATTTAGTTAGACTGCTTCGTTATTTTAAAGAAGATAATTTAATTAAACACTTTAAAGCTATGGAAGTAGATGAGGTAATAATTAATTACTTAAAAAAGCTGAAAGAAAAAAGATAAAATTAATTTGGCTAAAATCTAATTTTAAGCAAAAAATATTAATAAATAATAGATAATTTAAAGAAAAATTATTAAATCACTTGTTATTACAGTTGATAATTATTATAATATATCTATAACAGCAGGGATGGAAACTCATTTAAGAGATCTGTACCCTTATTAAAACTGTTAAATAAAATATGTTTAGTCCACCTGGATCAACGGACTGGGATGGGAGGAAAAGAAAATAAAACTCAAAACAAGACAAATTGTAATTGCTGGTATGTTGGGAGCTATTTCTATTATTTTAGGTGCTACAGGATTAGGGCTTATTCCCTGGCCAAGCGCAGCTGGTCATGCAACAATAATGCATCTGCCTGCTATTTTAGGTGGGATTATTGAGGGCCCGGTGGTTGGATTATTAATTGGGTTGATTTTTGGAGTTTTTAGCTTTATTAGGGCAACTAATCCAATTTTTGCTGATCCAATAATAGCTGTACTGCCGAGACTTTTCATTGGTATAGCAGCTTATTATGCTTATCGTGCTACTAAAAATATCAATCAAAGCACTTCCTTAATTTTAGCTGGAGCTGTAGGAACAATAGTTAATACAGCAGGAGTGTTAACTTTAGCTGTTATCAGGGGCTATTTACCTTTAAGTGCTGCCTTAGCTGTAGCAGTAACAAATGGTATTCCAGAAATAATTGTAGCTGCAGTATTTTCATTGATAATAGGTAAAGCTTTGATAAATTTTCAACAAAATAATTAAAACAAAGACACTGTAGTTAATTAATTTTAACTTCAGTGTTTTTAGTATCTGCTGATTTTTTAGTATTTACTAAAAATTTTAAAATTAATATTAATAGTCACTTTTGACTTAGCTCCTTCTTTTAATGTATAATATAATATATAGGTTATAGCTAGAAAACTCCATTTTTAGGCTTGAGAGGAGGAGTTAAAATGAAAGATAAGCAGCAAATTAAAAAAGTACTGGAAAATACAGAAATATTACTTGAACCAGATGATTTAATTTCTACTGATCATGATACAACTCTCCACTATTATGTACTCAGCAAGCCATATTATTTGGAAGAATTTCCTGACGAAGGTCCTGAAACTAAGGTGAGAGAAGGTAAAATTACCTGGGAGAAACCTAAGCTTCTAACTCCAAATTACATGATGAATATGAGTGGTTTCAGTGGTGAGGCAAAAAAGGCTATGCAGATGATTGCACGTGAAAATCCCGATTTAGCCGGTTTGCTTTATAAAATGAACTATCGCAAACAATCAATCAGCACTTTTACGATTAGCAGAGAAATAGAGGCTGCAGAAGCTGAAATAAGAGAAGATATTGATGAAAATGATGAAAACTTAACAGTTATAATTAAAGGAGTAGATGAACTCTGGGATGTTTCTTTGATGAAATTTATTCAGAGTCTTGTGCTAAAAAGTGCCTATAAATCTCAACTTCCAGATTATGAGGAAAAAGGATTTTTAAGTACTGATGATAAAGGCTATTCAGTAATAACCAGAAATCTCGAAGGACTGCCAATTGCAGCCAGTGAAGAGATCGAAAAAATGTTTGAAATGGTTAAAAACGGTGATGAAGATCCCTCTAAGTTAAAAAAGGAGCTTGATCGCTGGGGAGTTTTTAATGCATATCAAGATAGATTTTTTGATCTGTTTAGGGAGGACTGATAATTATGAAAAGCGCTTATGAAAAAGCAATGGAAAGAGCAGACGAAGTTTATGGAGCAAATGATAGTAATGTTAATTCTTTAGAAATTAGAGAAGAATTAAAGAAAATTATGGCACCTTTTTTTAAAGAAGAAATGGATGCTGAGGCTTTATGGCATAAATTAGAAGATAAAAAAGAGGCCTATTTAAAAGAAGCACAGCTGATGTTAATTGAATCAATAGGACTTCGTAATTCTTCTGAGCAAATAAAAAGAAGAAAAGAAGCCGTTGTTGCAGTAGAATCACTAAAAACGAGCGAAAACTCTTCATTTTTTGAAAAACAATTCACTCAAGCTCAAAGTCTACAGCAGCAGTATCAAACACAGAAAAAACAGCTGGATGAGCAGGTTCAACAGCATTTAGAACAGGCTCAGGGACAGGGGCAAAATCCCTTAGCGGCTGCACAAAATAGGAATAATGAAGGTCAAAATGGAATGAATGCTCAGATGAGACAGCAGTTAGCCCAAAAAGTATCTGAGTTTCAAGAAAGCTATAATAAGAGGTTCAATAAATTAATTGAAAAAATGAAATCAGAAATAAAATAATTAAAATTCTTTATAAAAAATTAACATCAATTTATATAGATTAAATACAATTTTTGAAAATCCGGCCATTTTGTGTCGGATTTTTTGCTTTTACGATTAAAATATACAGGAGAACTTTGATTAAGCTAGAATTATATATATTAAGAAGATTAAATCTTTATCTTAGAAAGATTTAGAAATTATTGAATGGGGTGTGGATTTTGATAAAAAATATTATTTTCGATTTAGGTAATGTAATGCTTGATTTTGATCCTGAAAAATATTTAGAAGATTTAGGTTATCATGGTAAAGTAAAGGATCAGTTAAAATCGGAAATTTTTAAAACTGAAGAATGGCTAATGTTAGATCGAGGAACTATTAGTCAAAAAGATGCTGTAGAAATTTGGCAGCAGCGAAACCCAGATTTAAAATCAGAAATTGCTGCGGTAATGGCAGAATGGGAAAAAATATTAACATTGAAAAAAGACAGTCTGGAAATTTTGAGATCTCTTG
Organism: Bacillota bacterium; assembly: GCA_051746665.1. Classification (GTDB taxonomy): domain Bacteria; phylum Bacillota; class Halanaerobiia; order Halanaerobiales; family Halanaerobiaceae; genus Halanaerobium. Next base: position 4,110 of record JBNJFG010000060.1, on the reverse strand, counting down.
CCGAGAAAAATTATAATCTTTATATCTTATCAAATTTTCATAAAAAAGCATTTGCCTATGTTAGTAATAAATATGATTTTTTTGATTATTTTGATGGGAAAGTTATTTCTGCTGATATAGGAATGGTTAAACCTGACCCAGAAATATATGAGCATCTGCTCAATAAATTCAATTTAGAAGCTGGTTCAACTTTATTTATTGATGATTCTAAAAAAAATATAGCAGCAGCTATAAAAAAAGGAATAAGAGTTATCCATTTTAAAGATGCTGAAAGTTTAAAAGATGAGTTAAAATTATATCTTAAGGAGTGACACGGATGTCTCATATATTATTTGGTCGTTCAAAGGAGTTGGAAATTAAAATCACGGAATATCTTGATCTAGTCAACAGAGGGTCATTAACCTTTAAAAGAGATTTAAATAGATATATTAAAAAGAACTTTGATCTCTTTGAAGAATCTTTAAATGACATTAAAGAGATAGAAAATAATGCTGATGAACATCAAAAAGATATCAAGTATAAGCTATATAAGTATATGTTGATTCCTGAGTCAAGAGCAGATGTATTAACAATTATTGAAGAAATTGATACTATTACTGATTTAGCTAAAGAAGTTATTTTCGAAATTTCTATTGAAAAACCTATTATTCCTGATGAATTAGAAAATGATTTTTTAGAATTAGTTGAAAACAGTTCTGAAGCTGTAGATATGCTGGTTAAAGCTATTAGAGCTTTTTTTGAAGAAATTTCTCAGGTAAATGATTATGTTAATAAAGTTCATTTTTTTGAACATCAGGCAGATAAAAATGAAGAAAGATTAAAAAGAAAAATATTTTCTGATCAGTTTAAAGAAATTGATATAGCTCATAAAATGCAGTTAAGATATTTTATTGAAGAAATTGCAGCTTTATCTGACCAGGCTGAAACTGTTAGTGAAGATGTTTCTGTAGCAGCTATCAAAAGAAGAATTTAATCAACAGTGGATGGTGGTGTGAGAAATGATTGAAATAATGATTTATCTTTCTAGCGGTTTATTTTTAGGCTGGTCTTTAGGTGCAAATGATGCAGCCAATATATTTGGAACAGCTGTTGGAAGTCGTATGGTTAAATTTTCTACGGCTGCTTTGATTATGGCTATTTTTGTAATTTTGGGTTCTGTAGTCAGTGGAGCCGGGGCCTCACATACACTTGGTGCGCTAGGGCAGGTTGCTACCCTTCCAGCGGCATTTGTTGTTGCTTTTGCAGCTGCAGTTGCAGTTTCCTGGATGACAAAGTTAAGCCTACCTGTTTCTACTTCACATTCAATTGTTGGAGGTATTATTGGCTGGAATCTTTATTCAGGTTTTGCTACAGACTTAGATGTTTTAAAAGAAATTGTAGGAGCTTGGATATTTTCTCCAATTTTATCAGGGTTTTTTGCAGTTATTTTATATTTTATTTTCAAAAAATGGTTAAATAATTCAAAAGTTCATTTGCTTCATCTTGATTTTTATACAAGATGGGGGCTTTTAATAGTTGGAGCATTTGGTGCTTATTCATTGGGGGCTAATAATATCGCCAATGTTATGGGAGTTTTTACAGGAATTATGGAGATACCTGACTATCAGCTTGGAATATTAAATTTCAGCGGAACTCAGCAATTATTTTTATTGGGAGCTATTGCAATTTCTGTGGGAGTAGTTACTTATTCAAAAAGAGTAATGCTGACCGTAGGATCCAATATCATGGATATTTCTCCCATAGGAGCTTTTATAGTTGTGATGGCAAGCTCTACTACACTTTTTATTTTTGCTTCTGCTTCTTTAAAAAATTTTTTAATAATGCTTGGTTTACCTTCTTTACCACTGGTTCCAGTTTCCAGTTCTCAGGCAGTAGTCGGTGCTGTATTGGGACTTGGACTTGCCAAAGGTGGTAGAAATATCAATTTTAAATTGTTAGCTAAAATCGGGATTGGTTGGATACTTACACCGATTACAGCGGCTTTAATTTCATTTATACTATTATTTTTTATGCAGAATGTTTTTATCAGGACCGTGATTTAATTTTTAAGCAAAAAAATTGGATATTTATTTGTGAGGTGAGTTAATGTTTGAAGGTATAAAAATTGAGAATTATATAGAAATATTACTGGGTAAAATTCAAAATAACTTTTTAGTTTGGTCTAATTTGATTGAACTGATACTTTTTTTGATTCTTTTAGCTGCTGCTTATTTTTTAACAAAAATTTTATATAAACATGTTGATGAACTGCTGGATAAAATAGAAGCTCTAAAAGAAAGAAAAAGGGTTAGAATAATTGATCAACTATTATATCCTTTAGTTTTAATGATTTTAGTTGGTCTTTATTATGTGATTGCTGCTTCGTTTAACTTACCAGTTGTAATTATTAGTATTTTTGGTAATTTAGTTTCAGCCTGGTTGATAGTTAAAACTTTAACATTGTTTTTCCCCCGCAACAGAATGTTTCGCTTTTTATCAGCCTTAATCTGGATAATTGCAGCTTTAAGAATTTTAAATATTTATCAGGAGACTATAAATTTTTTGGATAGTTTAGCATTTAACAGCGGGAACTTACGTATTTCCTTATTATTAATTATAAAGACAATTATTATTTTTAGTGTTTTATTCTGGGTCGCTGGTAAATTAAGTCGTTTAGTAACAGGTAGAATAGATAAAAGTGATGATCTAACCCCATCTGTAAAAGTTTTATTAAATAAAATAGCTAGATTTTTAATTTTTACTTCAGCAATTTTATTTACTTTAAGTGGAGTTGGCGTTGATTTAAGTGCTTTTGCGTTTATGGGTGGTGCTATCGGTGTTGGTTTAGGTTTTGGACTACAAAAAATTGTTTCTAATTTTATCAGTGGAATTATTATTCTGGCTGATAAATCAATTAAACCCGGTGATGTAGTAGAAATTAGTGATGTATACGGTTGGGTCAGAAAGCTGGATACTCGCTTTGTGTCTGTAGTAACACGTTCTGGTAAAGAATTTTTAATACCAAATGAGGATTTTATAACTAAAGAGGTAATTAACTGGTCTTACAGTGATGAACTAGTCAGAGTAGATGCAAAAGTTGGAGTTTCTTATACCAGTGATTTAAGGCTGGTGCAGGAACTTATGATGAATGCTATTGAAGAAAAGGAAAGAATCTTAACTACTCCTGAGCCGAATGTACTTTTAATTGATTTTGGTGACAGCTCAGTTAATTTTGAGCTGCGTTTTTGGATTAGTGATCCTCGGAATGGAATCCAAAATATACGCAGTCAGGTTTTACTTTCTATCTGGGATCAATTTAATGAACATGATATTGTAATTCCATATCCACAGCAGGATTATCATTTAAAATCACTGCCTGATGAACTGAATACTTATTTAAGTCAGCAACAGGATAACCAAAAAAATAAAGAGCAAAAAAACAAAGATAAGGAAAATAAAGATGAGGAAAATAAAGATGATTAATAAAAATATTTTGAGATATCAATTACTAATTTTAAGGAGGCCAATTTATGGGTAAAATTTTAATTCCATTAGCTCATGGTTTTGAAGAAATTGAGGCTGTAACAAATATCGATGTTTTAAGAAGAGCAGGAATTGACGTGATTACTGCTGGTATAGGTAGCACAAAAATTGAAGGAGATCATGGAATCAAAATTGATACAGATACTGAAATTTCAAGAGTAGTTGCAGCTGATCTGGATGGGGTTGTTTTACCAGGTGGAATGCCCGGTGCTGAGAATTTAAAAAATAGCGAGGGCTTACTAAAGATTATTAGAGATATCAATAATAAAGGTGGTCTTTGTGCAGCAATATGTGCAGCACCAATTGTTTTTGAAGCAGCAGGAATTTTAGATGGCAAAAATGCAACTAGTTATCCAGGTTTTGATAAGGATATGACTTCCTGTAATTATATAGAGGAGAGAGTTGTAATAGATGGCAATATAATTACTGGTAGAGGTCCAGGGGTTGCCATGGAATTTGCTCTAACTGTGGTTGAGTATCTAAAAGATAAAGAGACAAAGAAAAAATTAGAAGAAGCAATGATTGTTTAAAAAAATTAGCAATTTAGTCGAAGCGCCTGGGGCACTCTCCATTTATACAATCCATTAC
>JBNJFG010000059.1:0-13268 GCA_051746665.1 Bacillota bacterium | reverse complement strand
AAATTAGATCCAATTCTTTTACCGAGATCAAAATTAATAAAATATGATCCAGCAATAAAGGCTACAAAAATTGCAAATATATAATAATTTAAATTGTTATTTTTCTTATTTTGTTCTTTGTTTTTAGCCATTAGATTAACACCTCTCCGTATAAAATTCCTGTAGAAACAGCGATCAGAGCTGAGATGATAAAACCAGCAATATTCCGCCAGATAGTTGCTTTAATTCCGAAATATTCTTTTTCAACTGGATAAGTTGCCACTCCAACCAGCATTAAAGTTGTGATAAAGGCAGCTACGACCATATAATTTACTCCTTTAGAAACTAATATTCCTGCCAGGGGATAAGCTATAAAACCGGGCATCATAGTAATTGATCCGATAATCAAGCCCATAATCATTCCGATAAATGGAGCCTGGCCGCCAAGATAATTAATTATAAATTGATCAGAAATGAGCAGAATAAATGATAAAATAATCAATAATTTGAGATAAGTGCCCAGAATTTTAGAGAATTTCTTCCAGCCAATCTTTAACCCTTTAAAAGTTTTTTCTTTATCCGTAAAAAATGAAACTATAACTGCAATTCCAGCAATATAATAAAGTGTATACATTAATTTCCCTCCTTGATAATACCCTTATGGGGTATCTTTGCATTCATCTTATGCTTAAAAGCTTAGAAAAAAAGTTAATTACTTTACAATCAGCGAAATTATATTCAAAAAACACAATATAAAGCTAAAACCGGGTAAATAAGTTTGTTATAAACTACTAACTGTAGTATACTTAAGAGTAGAAAGAGGGGGTAACAAATAATGAAAAATAAATTGAGTATTTTACTTGTTCTCACATTAATGATTTTTGCCTTTGTTCCAGCTTTAACTCTGGCTCAGGTTACCCAAGATATTGATCAGCAGAATCCGGAAATCACAGACGAAACTGAAGCAACTTATTCTGAAGATTTCGATGAACTGCTAGCAGATTTAACCACAAATGAAGATTTAAGTGGACTGGAAATTGAAACTTTAAAAATAAAATTAATTTCTTATAATGAAAGTTTAAATATACAAAGTATGAGTTCAGTAGTTGATAAAATAATAAATGAAGAAATTAGCTTAGGTCAGGGATTTGTTATTTTGAGAAATCTGGCAGAGATTGAAAGTAATGATTTATTCGATGAGGAAAAAGCTCTGGAAATGATAAATAGTTATCAGGATCAAGAAAATTCTGGTCAATTGGCCTTTCAAACTGCTCTTGAGCTGCGCAAGTTAAGTCGTGAAGATCTGTCAGGCGAGTATACTGATGCTTTTGCCTCTGATATAGCTGATATTATAGAAGAAAATGGGGAGATTGAAACTTCTGAATTAAAACAATTAGCAGCCTCATATAGAAAAGAAGCACGTGAAGAAACAAAAATTGAAAGAAAAAATAATAGAAAGAACAAATTAAATTCAGCTTCAAATGCAGCTCTAGAAAATAGAGGAGCAAACAATGCTTCGAATAATGCTAATAATGGAAACGGAAATTCTAATAAGTCGAAATCGAAAAATAAAGGAAAATCATCCGATAACTCTCCAAACTCTAACGCAAATGAAAATGCAAAAAAATAAGCAAATATAAATGCTCTACTTATCACAAGTAGGGTGTTTTTCTTTTTAATATATTTTTTAATTGATTAGAATAGAAAACAGCCGTTATAATTTGGCAAAAAAAGGAACAGTAAACGGAAGCTGCAGATAAAGGCACACAAAATCTTGCAAAATAGTGCTGAAAAATATATACTTGTGATAGTATTATTAATTTAAGAGACGACATAAGAATCTAAGGAGGAGTTAGGATGTCTGTACAGGAAAATTTAAGATTGAAACTGGATATTAACAATGTTTTTGCAGAAATGATTGGTGAAGAACATGGTTTGACAGTGGAAGAATTAGAGGATGCAAAAGAAGAAGCTCTTAAAGCACATCAAAATATTCTTGAGGCGGAAGCTGAAGGAAAGATGGGTTTTATGGAACTGCCATATAAACAAGAAGAAGTTGTAAAAGAACTTAAGGAAACTGCTGAAGAATTGAAAGACAAGTTTGATAATTTTGTAGTATTAGGTATTGGAGGATCTGCACTTGGAAATATTGCAGTTCAGACTGCAGTTAATGATCCCCACTATAATCTATTTGAAGAAGCGCGTAATGGTTACCCACGTCTTTTTGTTAGTGATAATGTTGATCCAGAGGGAATTAAAGCTTTATTTGAGAAACTTGATCCGAAAAAGACTCTCTTTAATGTGATTTCTAAATCAGGAAGCACAGCTGAAACAATGAGTCAGTTTTTGCTGGCCCGTAAGTTTATTGCTGATGCTGTTGGTGAAGAAAATGTTGGAGAACATTTTATTGCTACCACAAGTAAAGATTCAGGTTATTTAATAGAAATTGCCAGAAGAGAAAACATGAAAAAATTCTTTATTCCAGATAATGTAGGGGGAAGATTCTCTGTTCTAACACCAGTAGGACTTCTTTCAGCTGCAATGACCGGAGTAGATATTGAAAAATTACTTGATGGTGCAGCATATATGGACAAGATCTGTCGTCAGGATGATTTTTGGAAAAATCCTGCTTTAGTTAATGGTTTAATTCAGTATCTGGCCTATAAAAAAGGCAAGGTTATGTCTGTTATGATGCCTTATTCTGATCGCCTCAGTGATGTAGCTGACTGGTACCGACAGTTATGGGCAGAATCATTAGGTAAAGAAGTGGATCGCCAGGGTAATAAAATAAATGTTGGTCCAACTCCAATTAAAGCTTTAGGTGCAACTGATCAGCATTCACAGGCTCAACTTTATATGGAAGGTCCTTTTGATAAGATTATTACTTTCCTTGAAGTAGAAAATTTCGGAGAAGAATTAGAAATACCTGGTGCTTATCAAGATTTAGCTGGTCTTGGTTATTTAGGAGGCCATAGTTTTGATGAATTAATTAATACTGAAAAATGGGCAACAGAGCTTGCTTTAAATAAGCGAGAAAGAATGAATCAAACTCTTAAGGTGCCGGAGGTAAATGAATTCACCTTAGGCCAGTTATTATACTTCTTTGAATTCCAAACAGCTGTAACAGGTGAGTTATTAGATGTTGATGCCTTTAATCAGCCTGGAGTTGAATTAGGTAAAAATTATACCTATGGTATTTTCGGCCGTGATGGTTATCAGGAGAAAAAAGAAGAATATGATGAATCTGCAAAACACAAAGACGATTTGATTTTATAGTTCAGATTTTAACTGATTGAATAGATTTATCATTAAAAATTCATCTATTTTTAATGATTGTCATTTATAATTATAATAACTAACAGAGTTTATCCACCCGAGAATTATTTGGGTGGATAACTTTGCTTATTCTAATTTAATTACTGCTGGGGGAATTGCTATGAGTGAAGCCAAAGAGGAAAACAAAAACTTACACAAAGAAAAACTTTTCAAAGATAGTGTGCCGCGTTCAAGGGTGCAGCTTGATGTTGTTAAAAGAGTAAGAAATGCTCTAGAAAATATGCCAGCAGAACTCCCAGCAAAGATTATTTCTTATCAGGATATAATTAGAGAAAATGGTGAGTATTATTTACTTTATCAGGGTAGTCGAGACTTAAAACCACTGGTAGAATATTTAAATAAAAATTCTATTAGTTCTCAAAAATTAATACAGGAATTCAAAGAAATTTTAGAACTGCTGGATGATATTGAATTAATCAAAGAAATTTTTCCTAAGGGAATAAATGCTGCTAATTTCTATATTGACGGGCAGAAAGATATTTATTTGATGCCAGAAAAAATGCTGAGAAATAAAAGAAATTATAATGAATTTAATTTTAAAGCACCGGCTTCTGAGTATTTTAAGCCGCCAGAAATAATTGAAGGTGAATCCTGGGAGCAGCACTCATACCTTTTTAATGCAGCTGCAGTTTTCTATTACTTTTTTAGTTCTGAAACAATTTTTAGTGATAATGATCAGGCCCGGGTTTTAAACAAAATTCAGAGTGAAAACATTTTAGAACTTAAGGCACTGGTGCCACGGATCAATGATGGGCTGAATGATTTGTTGATGAAAATGCTGGCCCGGGAAAAAAATAAGCGGCCGACTTTAGAGATTGCTTTTAAAAAACTAGAGCAAACAGCTGTGGACAATCAATTTGAGCTGCAGCCATTTTTGAAAAGAAAAAATATTATAGATAATAAGATAGTGAAAAAAAAGCGAAAAAAAGAAAATGTCAAGCTCTTTTTCAGACAGAGCTGGAAGCCATTACTTTTCTTTGTTATTCTATTTGCTTCTTTATTCTGGGGTTTGAGTTCAGGACCAGATGCGGTGATCACAGCTGATAATTCACCTGAGGAAGTAGTAAATTATTTTTATGGTGCAATAGCTGCTAAAGATATTAGACTTGCTGATGAAGCAGCAGAATTTGAGTTAGGAAAAATGGAGCGTTTAATATCGGAAAGCCACGTTATAGAAAAGATGCAGTCAGCTTTTGCTGATCCAAATTCAGATAAAGAAATTAAACAGGTTTACAGTCTGGAAAACTTTAGTTTAAAAAAGGTTTCAGATACAGAAAACAGCCATATTTTTAAAGCTTTTTATGAATTTAATTTTAGAGATAGCGAAAAACTTTATTCGGTTAAATTAGAAGATGAACTGTTAGTTGAAAAAATTGATGGTATCTGGAAAATAAAGAAAATTAATGGAGATATGAGCGAGATGATAGCTGGAAAATATCCCTGGAGGGAAGAATAATGGATAAAAAATTAATTGCAGACAATGATTATGAAAAAATTAAAGATAATTTAGTTTCCTGGCTGCAGGAAAAAGTAAAAAATGCAGGTTTGAAAGGAGCGGTAGTTGGTCTGAGTGGAGGAATCGATTCAGCAGTTACTGCAAGATTAGCACAGCTGGCTTTTGAGCAAGAGCTGCTGACCGTAATTATGCCCTGCCATTCCAACAGCAGTGATAGACAGGATGCTCTTAAAATAGCTAATAAATTTAAAATGAAAGTAGTAGAAAATGATTTAAGTGAAGTCTATGATCACTTATTAGATAATCTTAAATCATCTGGTATTAAAGGAGGGGAATTAGCTGAAGCTAATATTAAGCCCCGTCTGCGGATGACTACTTTATATTATTATGCCCAGGCTAAAAATTATCTGGTTGTCGGAACAGATAACTGGAGTGAATTAAAAATTGGTTATTTTACCAAACATGGTGATGGCGGTATCGATTTAGCACCTCTTGGTTCATTAGTAAAGCATGAGGTTAAAGAGCTGGCCCGAGTGCTGGATATTCCAGCTGAGATTATAGATAAAAAACCTTCGGCTGGTCTCTGGGATGGACAGACAGATGAATCTGAGATGGGGTTCAGTTACGAAGAGCTCGACCAGTATATTTTAAGTGGTAAAGCAGAGCCAGAAGTTGAAGCAAAGATTAAAAAATTAGCTTCTAAAAACAGTCATAAAGTAGCACCTGTCCCTATTCCCAGAAGAGATGTAATATTATAATCACTAAAGTTTGAGCTGAGGTGTATTAAATGAAAAAAATAATTTTTCTGATGCTTGTAATTAGTTTTATTTTAGTTGCTGCTTCTACAGCAGTGCTGGCTGCTGATTTTCCAATTGATTATACTGATGATCTGGGTAGAGAAATTGTAATTGAAAAAAAAGTGCAGAGGATTATTTCGCTGGCACCAGCAATTACAGAAATAATTTATGCTCTCGGGCTTGAAGACAAACTTGTAGCTGTTAGTTCAGCCTGTGATTATCCAGAAGAAGCATTGAATAAAGAGGATGTAGGGAGAATTGATGAGCCGAATATTGAGAAGATAATTTCTTTAGAGCCAGACCTTGTGATTGCTGAATCTGTGAGTAAAATTGAAATTCTAAATCGGCTAACAGAATTGGGAATTAAAAATATTGGTTTTAAACCTGGCTCAATTAATGATACAATAGAAATGATTAAGGATATTTCTTATTTAAGCTCTGCTCAAAGTGCTGGAACAGAGCTTACTGCAGAGATGGAAAAAGAATATCAAAGCTTAAAAAAGTTAGTTGCTAAAAAACTTGAAAATAATGACCGCAAAAGGGTTTTTTATGAGATCTGGTCAGATCCATTATATACAGCCGGCAGTGGAACTTTTATTGATAGTTTGATTGATGCTGCTGGAGGCTATAATGTGGGGCGTGAGGCCCAGGGAAGCTGGCCGACATATAATATGGAAAGTTTAATTGCTGCTGACCCGGAAGTTTATATCAGCAGTCAGCACAGCAGTTTAGAGGATTTAACTTTAGAAAGTCTGAGAGAGAAAAAAATCCTTAGAGAAATTTCTGCTTTTAAAAATGATCGGTTATATTTAGTCAATCAGGATTTAGTTAATCGACCTTCACCGAGAATCATAGAAGGTTATAAAGAGTTAATTAAAGCTATTTTCCCAGAACTAAAAGAGGAAATCAATTAGTTTTGTTGAATAGCAGACAGTGGTAGGGAAAGTTTAGGCATTTTAAACCTTTTTTAAAAGGAAATAACTAAGAAAATAAGACTAAGAGGTGATTTGATGAATTTATCAGATTTTACAATTGATGATTTTACGGAAATTGATGGTGGACAGTCTATAGGAAAGGTAGCTGTACTGCTTTCAATGGTTAATGATGAATATGATGGCAAGATAATCGATGCTTATAAAAGCGAAGGATATGAAGCTGTAATTACTAGAGCGGGAGGTAAGGGCTCCAAACTAAAAGATAAAGTTTTAAGAAACTGTCTTGGAGCAGCAATTAAAGGTGATGTGATTACCGAATCTGTTCAGGATCAGAGAATATTAACCCGCTGTGTGGAAAGAGCAATGGTTGACTTTGACAAACCTTTATCTGGTATTTCTGGAGCTGGTATTAAAATAGGTATTGTTAGTAAAGCACCACATTTAGCAGTAGCTCTTTATGGAAAACTTGGTATCCCTGGTTTGGATGTTGATCACGAAATTTCAGGAATGGGGATTCATTACTATGGACTCAGCAAAAGGTAATAACGAATTTGAAATCTTAAAAAGAGTATTTAAATATCTTTTACCATATAAAGGCAGGCTGGCAGGGGGAGTAATCTCCATGCTGGTTCATGCCTTTTTAACTGTTTTTTTTGTAAGGGTTTTTCAGGGGCTTTTGGAAACAATTATCTCAGATATTAATATGGGAAGAGAAGGAATGATTCAGCTTTCTTTAGTTGCAGGAATGATGATTTTAGTTTATTTCCTCAAGGGAGTTTCCTATTATGGAAAGACTTATTTAGTCTCCTATGTTTCACAGAAGGCAATTAAAGATATGCGGGATGATCTTTATTCACATCTTCATAATTTATCACTTAGTTTTTACAGTAGAAATAAGACAGGGGATATTTTATCAAGAGTAACTAATGATGTTCAGAATTTAGAAAGCTCAATGATTAAAACGACTGTTGGTTCAATTGATAAGGTTTTTACTCTAATCGGAGGAATTCTATATCTGGTTTATTTAAATTACCGTTTGACAATCTTCTTGATTATAATTTTGCCCTTTATTACTTATGTTATAACTAAATTTAATTATAAATTGAAAAAAGTCAGCCGCAGAGTGCAGATTAAAATTGCTGATGTATCTGATGTGCTGCAGGAAACATTATCTGCAGTTAGAGTAGTTAAATCATTTGGTCGGGAAGAATATGAGTTTGAGCGTTTCAGCAGTGAAAATCAGGCTAATTTCCGGGCTAAAATGAAAAAAACTCAGTATGGTGCGATTTTAACTCCACTGGTAGAATTTTTAGCTGCAATTTCTTTTACAGCTATACTCTGGTATGGAGGTTATGAGGTCATGCAGGGCCGGATGACAGCATCTGAATTAATCGCTTTTTTCACACTGCTTTTAACTATCAGTGAGCCTTTAAGATCAATTACCAAGTTATCTAAGCGTCTGCAGCAGTTATTTGCTTCCGCAGAGCGAGTTTTTGAAATTATGGATACTGAAAGTGAACTGCGGGAAGATGATGAAAATAAAATTGAGTTAGATAATGTTGAAGGTGAAGTTGTTTATGATGATGTAAGTTTTTCCTATAATGAAGATGAGGTAGTCTTAAAAAATATTAATTTAACTGCAAAACCTGGTGAAGTTGTAGCTCTTGTAGGCCACAGTGGGGCTGGTAAAACAACTATGGTTGATTTAATTCCCCGTTTTTTCGATCCATTTGCAGGCAGAATGCGGGTAGATGGTCATGATCTTAAAGATGTAAAAATCGATAGTCTGCGCAATTTTATTGGCATAGTACCACAGGAGACTATTTTATTTAGTGGTTCTTTAAGAGATAATATAGCTTATGGTGATTTAGAAGCTGATGAAGAAGCAATTCAGAAAGCAGCGAAAGCTGCCAATGCGCATGGATTTATTATGGGCTTTCCTGAGGGTTATGATACAGTTGTGGGAGAGCGAGGAGTTGGACTTTCTGGTGGTCAGAAACAGAGAATTTCTATTGCCAGAGCAATTTTGAAAAATCCTAAGATATTAATTTTAGATGAAGCTACTTCTTCTTTAGACTCTGAATCGGAAGCTTTAGTTCAGGAAGCGCTAGAGCATTTAATGGAAGATAGAACAACCTTTATTATTGCTCACCGATTATCTACTATTAGAAATTCAGATAAGATTGTAGTGGTAGAGCAGGGTGAGATTATGGAAATGGGTAGTCATCAGGAACTGCTAACAAAGCAGGGTAAATATGCTTCTTTATACCAAGGACAATTTATTGAAGATCCCAATGCTTAAATATTAAAATAACACAATAGGAGGAATAATTAATGTCAGCCAAAAAAAGAAAATTAGAAAAAAAATTAATTCCTCCTTTAGCTTATTATTTACTTCGAGCTACGAATTTTTCTTATAACTTGGAAGTTGAAGGCTGGGAGCAGGTTAAAGAAAAGCTTGATCAGCAGGAGTCACTTGTATTTTCCTGCTGGCATGGTAAACTCTGGGTTCCTTCATATTTTTTGCGGGACCTAAATGTTTATGCCTTAGCCAGCTTAAGTCGGGACGGCAGCTATATTTCGGAAGTTTTAGAGAGATTGGGCTGGGGAACTGTTCGTGGATCCAGCAGCAGAGGTGCAAGCCGCTCTCTACTTAAACTATATAGAAAACTAAAAAAAGGAGAAAGTGCAGCTATTACTCCTGATGGACCAACCGGTCCTCTGCATCAGGTTAAACCGGGTATTATTTTCCTGCAGGAAAAGGCAGGATCTTATCTGGTTCCAATTGGTGTAGATTCCAACTGGAAGAAACACTTCAGCAGCTGGGATGAGTTTTTGCTGCCCTTACCATTTAGTAAAACAGCCTTAGTTTTTGCTGAACCTTTTAAATTTGAGGCCGGGCTTGAAATGGAAGTAAAACAGAAAATTTTAGAAGAAAAAATGGCAGAAGTTAATACAAGAGCTGCTGAGCTAGTCAAAAAATAATGGTGGTATTAAATATATGGATAGTTTGCGAAAATATTTAGAAAACATAATAGACGGTTCTGAGAAGGGAATATTAGCAGCAGTAATTCGCTGCCTCTTATTTTTGCTGTCACTGCTTTATGCTCAACTTGCTAAAATCAGATCCACGCTTTATCAAAATAATATTTTAAAGAAAAAAGAAGCAGAAGTGCCTGTAATTAGTATTGGTAATATCACAACAGGTGGTACTGGCAAAACCCCTTTTACAGCATTTTTAGCTGAGGAACTGAAATCTCAATATAAGATAGCAATTATCAGCCGTGGTTATGGAGCCGCCAAAGATGTAGAAGAGCCATTTTTAATCAAAGATGGTTCAAAGCTTTATGCTGATGCTGCTCAGGCGGGCGATGAGCTTTTCATGCTGGCCCGCAATTATGATCAATTAATTTTTATTCGTTCAGCCAATAGATATCAGGGAACAAAAATGGCAGAAGCTCATGGTGCAGATTTGATATTATTAGATGATGGTTTTCAACATTATCAATTAAAAAGAAATTCAGATATTGTGTTAATAGATGCTGAAAAACCCTTTTCTAACAATAAAGTTTTACCAGCAGGTTTGCTGCGAGAGCCTTTTACTGCTTTAAAAAGAGCTGATATTTTTCTTTTAAACCGCAGTGAAAATGTTGAGTTTAATCGAATTAAAGAGCTTGAAAACTCTCTTAAAACTCTTAGCCCTTCTAATGATGGAGTTTTTAAAGCAGAAACCAGTTTAGAAAGTTGTGTTTCTGTAGCCTCACAGAAGGAAGAGGATCTGGAATTTTTAAAGGAGAAAAAGGTTTTTGCTTTTTCTGGTATTGGGAGTCCTGAGGCTTTCAAAAAAAGCATTGAAAGTGCAGGAGCTGCGATTGTTAGTTACAAGATATTTAAAGATCATTATAATTATCAAAAAGAAGATCTTTTAACTCTGCTTGATCAGTATTCTGCTTCTCAAGCTGATTTGATTTTGACTACAGAAAAAGATGCTGTTAAATTATATAATTTTGCAGAGATGATTGGTGATCTTCCTCTTTATTATCTTAAAATTTCTTTAAAAATTGAAGCCAAAGATAAATTATTAAAAATTATTAAATCTAAAATCAGAAATGAAAATGCGAAATAAGGATTTGAGGTGTTTTAATGAAGTCTCTTAAAACTGCTGCTGTGATTCCGGCAAGATATGATTCGAGTCGTTTTCCGGGGAAAGCACTAGCAGATATTTTAGGAAAAGCAATGATCGTTAGAGTTTATCAGGCGGTAGAAAAATGTGAATTGATAGATGAAGTATATGTTGCAACAGATGATAAAAGAATAAAAAAGGCTGTAAAAGCAGCTGGAGGTAGAGTTATTATGACCTCTGATCAGCATCAAAGCGGCACTGACAGAATTGCAGAGGCTGCTGCTCAAATTTCAGCAGAATTGATAGTTAATGTGCAGGGAGATGAGCCGCTGATTGAAGCGCGAAGTATCGCTCAGGCTTTAAAACCTTTTAGGCAAGAAAACAATTTGCAGATGAGCACTTTAAAGAGAAAAATAACTGCAGAGGCTGCTAAAAGTCCGGATCTGGTCAAAGTTATTACAGATTATGATGATTATGCTTTATACTTTTCCCGCTCACCCATTCCTTACTATCGAGATCTGGAAGCAAAAGCTCAGCATTATTATCAGCATATAGGACTTTATGTTTATCGGCGTGATTTTTTATTGAAATATGCCGAAATGGAAAGGACTACTTTAGAAAAGGCAGAGTCTTTAGAGCAGCTGCGGGCACTTGAAAATGGCTATCAGATTAAGGTTCTAGAAACAGAGGCAAAATTAATTGGTGTTGATCGTAAAGAAGATATTAAACTGGTTGAAAAAGAACTTAAGGCTAGAAATAAAATTAATGTGACATAAAGATGGAGGTAAAAAATGATTAAGCAGGTTAAATTAAATGATGATATAATTTTTGGAAATCAGGAAAAACCTTTTGTGCTTTTGGCAGGCCCCTGTGCGATTGAGGAAGAAGATAGAGTTTTAAGAATTGCTGAAGGAATCAAGAAAATAACAGATAAATTGGGAATTCCTTATGTTTTTAAAGCTTCTTTTGATAAAGCAAATCGCTCTTCAATTGAATCATATCGTGGTCCTGGTTTAGAAGAAGGCTTAAGGATTTTAGAGAAGGTAAAAAATGAGTTTGATTTACCCGTAATTTCAGATATTCATTTACCTGAGCAGGCAGCTGTGGCAGCAGAAGTTTTAGATATTATGCAGATACCAGCATTTTTATCCAGACAGACAGATATGCTGACAGCAGCTGGTAAAACAGGCAGTATAATTAATGTTAAAAAAGGTCAGTTTCTGGCCCCCTGGGATATAGATCAGGTTGTAGCAAAAATTGAGAGTACAGGTAATCAAAGAATACTCTTAACTGAAAGAGGAGTTTCTTTTGGTTATAATAATTTAGTCGTAGATATGCGCTCCTTACCTCGGATGCGCAAAACTGGTTATCCAGTTGTTTTTGACTCAACTCACGCAGTACAGCTTCCGGGTGGTGCAGGAGATAGTTCAGATGGTGAAAAAGAATATGTACCATATTTAATGAGAGCAGCTCTGGCTGCAGGAATAGATTCCTTATTTATGGAAGTTCATGATAATCCTGCTGTAGCAAAAAGTGATGGAGCAAATATGATTCCTTTAGATAAGCTGGAGGGAATTTTAAAACAGGGACTGGCAATTGATAATGCTGTCAAAAATTGTGATGAAATAAATTATTAATAATTGGGTGAATAAAATGACAAAAAAAAGCAGAGAAGATAAATTAAAAGCAGGACTTGAAGGAGCAAAAAATGTACTGCAGATAGAAGCTGATGCAGTTTTAAAATTGAAAGAGGATCTTGACGGAAGTTTCAAAAAAGCTATGGAGCTGATTATTGATTCTGAAGGAAGAGTAGTTTTTACTGGGGTTGGCAAAACAGGTTTAGTGGCTAAAAAATTGGCAGCTACCTTTTCCAGCACCGGGACTTCTGCTTTTTTTGTGCATGCAGGTGAAGCTCTACACGGTGATCTAGGGATGATTAGAGCCGGTGATGTAGTAATTGCTGTTTCCAATAGTGGAGAAACAGATGAGGTTATCTCTTTATTACCTTCTTTAAGAAGGATTGGAGTGACTCTGATTGCACTGACTGGAAATAGTGAATCAACATTAGCTGAACATGCTGATTTAATTTTGGAGGCAGACGTAATTACAGAAGCCTGTCCACATAATTTAGCACCTACAGCCAGTACTACTGCAGCTTTGGCTCTGGGAGATGCGCTGGCAATTGCTCTATCCTCTTATTATGGTTTTAGCCCTGAAGACTTTGCGCTCTATCATCCTGGAGGTTCTCTGGGGAGAAAGCTCTTAACTAAAGTTAAGGATGTAATCAAAATTAGAGAGCAGAATCCGGTAGTTAAGATTGAAACATCTGTGCGAGAAGCTTTATTTAAGATGACCAAAAGCAGGATGGGTTCAACTTCTATTGTTGATCAGGATGGTAAACTCCGAGGAATTATTACTGATGGTGATATCCGCAGACTTTTAGAAAAATCTGCTGATTTTATTGATCAACCGGTTAAAGAATATATGACAGTTGATCCAATTTCCATTGCTCCCGATAGACTGGCAGCAGAGGCGCTGCAGATTATGGAAGCTCGAGAGATTAATGATTTGCCGGTGGTTGAAGAGGGAAAACCAGTTGCAATGCTTAATTTCCAGGATTTATTGAGAGCAAAGGTTTTTTA
>JBNJFG010000058.1:0-13882 GCA_051746665.1 Bacillota bacterium | reverse complement strand
ATTCTTGATTTACAAAAATCCCTAAAAGAACACCTGTAAAAACAGCTATCACCAGCCTAAATACCAAGTGATCCGTTAATTTTTTTTTGCTCATATTAAATTACTCCTCCAAAATATCTATTTCAATTAATAATTAATTATTTTGTAGTTGTTTCAATATCAAACCATTTCATTGATAAAGAAGATAATGTTCCATCATTATGCATAGCATTAATAGCTTTATTTATTTCAGTTATTTTCTTTTGATTATTACTATTTTTGGTAAACGCATAAGCATTAATTTCAGTTCCAATTGTTGTATTTACACCCATTAATCTTAAATCCATATTTTCCTGTTCAATTACAGATTTAGATTTAACAGCTGACTGCCAACAAGCATCAATTCTTCCAGATTCAACTAATTTTTCTAAAGGAGCACCATCGTAATATTTTTTATTTAATTTAAGTTCTTTTTCCTTATCTAAATTTTCTAAAGTTCTTTGACCATTTCCACCCAACCAGGCACCGATTTTCTTATTTTTTAAATCTTCCATAGATTGATAAGAACTATCATTTTTTACTATAAAATCGTATTTACTATAAGCATAAGGTTTAGTAAAGACATATTTTTTTTCTCTTTCTGGTGTAATAGACATTTGATGGGCAACAGTATCAATTTTATTTGTATCTAACATTCCCATTAACCCACTAAATTCAGCTATCTTAAACTCAACCTCATAACCTGTTCTTTTAGATATCTCATGCCAAACATCAATTTCGAAGCCTTGTAATTTACCATCTTTCTGGAAACACCATGGGTTGTAATTACCACCTGTACCGACAACTATTAAATCCTCAGCACCCACCTGGGCTGCCCCAATAACATTAATTGATAAAAATAATACTGCTAATACAACTACCACTATTACATTTTGTTTTTTCATTGTTTTCCTCCTTAGTGTTTTAAAAAATTATTTATGCTGTTTTTTTATTAAATTGAATACTGCTGTAGGCAATTATAAATAAAGTTACAATCCCAATAATTACAGCTATTCTACCATTAGTAGAAACTCCACTACCTGATCCAGCCAATCCAAAATTATGAGAAATAGCTGCTCCCACTAAATAACCAACAAAAGCTACTGCTGAATCAGTATTACCTTCACCTGCCAAAATAGTTTGACGAAGTGGACAACCGCCAAGCATTACTGAACCAAGACCAGTTAAAAACATGCCTAAAAGATTCCAGAGCCACTGACTGTGAGCTGCTGGTTGGCCTGCAAAACCAGGATTAAAATTACCAAAAATTAAGTTTACTATAAAGGCAAAAACAAAAATTGAAATAAAACCAGTAATTAAATGAGAATCTTTGATTAAATAAAGATCTCTAATTCCTCCTGCCATACAAATCCGACTTCTCTGAGCTAAAATTCCGATAATAATTCCGGCTGCAAGTGCAATAGCCCAGAATGCATAGCTTGCACCAGGACCTTTCTCACTAAAAATTATAAAAGAAGGTCTTACTATTCTAAAAATCAATAAAACAACTGCAATAATTGGTAGTATATATCCATTTATCTTATTAATTTTATAACTTCTCCCCAAAGTAAAACCTTTTTTGAGAAGTTGAGAACCAGCTAAAACTCCCAAAACAAAGCCTATAATTCCAGCAATCGCATTCCAGTCTCCTCCAGCAAGTCTGAGCACCATTCGTAAAGGACATCCTAAAAATACTAAAGCTCCAATCATCACAAACATTGCTATTATAAATCTGGTTATAGGTGAGGAACCACCTTTAACTTTGAATTCACCTGTAATGCGAGCAATTAAAAATGCTCCCAGAATAAAACCTATAATTTCTGGTCTTATGTTTTGAACAACTGCTGCTCTATGTAATCCAACTGCACCAGCAATGTCTCTGATAAAACAGGCTACACAAATTCCCATGTTGGCTGGGTTACCAAAAACAACCAATAAACCTCCTAAAACACCAATAATTCCCCCTGTGAAAATAATACCTTTTTTACTATTCATTTTTATCTCCCCCAAGACATAATCATGATTATTATTTCTTTCACATAAATTATAGCATAAATGATTTAATTTATAAAGTAATATTATTATTTTTATAATATTTTCTTATAATTCTTGAAATATAATAGTTATGAGCATATAATAAAAACAGTTGATGCTGACATTTAAGATTATAATTAGCAATATTTATAATAAAATAATCATTAATTAAAAAATGAGGAGGAATAAAAATGGATAAGATTTATCTTGATAATGCAGCAACAAGCAGAGATAAAGCGGCTGTAGTAAAAAAAGCAATCCTGAACTATTATGAAAATATTGGCTGTAGTCCAGGGCGCGGAGGCTATGAAGATTCTCTTAAAGCAGGTCGAATAATTATTGAAGCCAGAAACACAATTGCTGATTTTTTTAATGTTGACAATTTAAAACAAATAATTTTTACTCACAACATAACTTATGCTCTAAATATTGGAATTAAAGGGATTTTGAAAAAAGGTGATCATGTTATAACCTCAACCATGGAACATAATTCTGTTTTAAGACCATTAAATAGACTTGAAAAGAATGGAATTATAGATGTTGATTACATACAATGTGATCAGAAAGGAAGATTGAATCCAGAAGAAGTTGAAGCAGCTATTAATAAAAAAACTAAACTAATTATTTTAACATATGCTTCAAATGTAAGCGGTACTATAATGCCGGTTAAGGAAATAGGGGAAATTGCAGCTCAAAATAATGTTTATTTTATGCTTGACACTGCTCAGGCTGCAGGCGTTTATGATATTGATTTCAAAAAACTTAAAGTAGATTTTTTAGCTTTTACAGGTCATAAAGCTCTGATGGGACCAACTGGAACTGGCGGTTTTGCCGTAAGTAAAAAAATGGCTGCAGAAATGGAACCTTTAATCGAAGGTGGAACTGGCAGTAAATCTGATCAGGAAAAACAGCCTAATTTCTTACCAGATAAATTTGAAAGTGGAACCATGAATACCATGGGAATCAGTGGTTTAAAAGCTGGAGTAGAATTCATCCAAAAAATAGGAGTTGAAAAAATAAGAGAACATGAACACAAATTGGGAAAAGTATTTTTAGAAGGTCTTAAGAAAATACCTGATATAAAAATAATTGGCCCTGCCGATCTTAAAGAACAGGTACCAACATTTTCTATAACAGCTGGCGACAGAGATTTAGGCCAGTTAAGTTTTGAGTTAGATGAAAAATATAATGTTATGACTAGATCCGGACTGCATTGTGCACCATTTGCTCATAAAACATTAGGTACTTTTCCAGCAGGTAGCCTGCGTTTCAGCATCGGCTATTTTAATACTATGCAGGAAATAGAACACTCTTTAAATGCTTTAAATGCTGTTTTATAAAATATCTTTAGCAGCTTCAATAAAAAGATTAATTAAATAGTCATCATGACGATTTTTATTATAGGCTAAATAAAATTGGCGTTCATATTCTACATCTACAATTTTTATTTCAGCAACTCTTCTACAAATAGCAGCTTTTTTAGCTGCTATTTTTGAAATAAAAGAAATTCCAAGTCCAGATTCAACAGCAGAAATAACAGCCTCTGTACTTCCCAGCTGGCTTATAACATTAAAATCATCCATTTTAAGACCTGCTTCTTCAAAAGCAGAAATAGTAGCTTTTCTAGTTCCTGACCCTTCTTCTCTTATTAATAAATTTTGATTTTGAAGTTCAGCTAAAAAAACTTTTTCTTGTTCAATTAAAGAATGATTTAACGGTGCTATCAAACTTAAGTTGTCACTACAGAGCTCTATTGATTTAAATTTATTATTTTGAGGTTTAGAACCAACTACTATTAAATCCACCTCACTATTTTCCAATAAATTAATCATTGCTCTGCTGTCACCAACTGAAACCTCAGTTTTTAAATCATCAATATTTTTGTTTAAAGTTGAAATTATTTCTGGCAGTAAATATACCGAAGGAATAGTACTGGAAGCAATTTTCAGCTTCTTGATCTTCATATTTTTTTTGCTTTCAACTCTCTGCTTTAAGTATCCCCATCTTTTCAAAATCTTTTTACCTTCCTGATAAACAATTTTGCCGGCAGGGCTAAGAATAATCTCACCTTTTTCTTTATGAAACAATTCTGTATCAAAATATTTTTCAAGAGATTTAATCTGCATACTTACGGCTGGCTGGCTAATCTCAAACTTTTCAGCTGTCAGCGAATAACTTTCCAAATCAACTAAAGTAATAAAAGTTTTTATTCTTTCAATTTTCATTTTATCATTCCTTTTTTAAAATATATGATCATAATAAATTTAAATTCCTGATAAGCACAAACTTACTCTAAATTAAGCTGATAATTTTTCAAACTTCCTCCTCCTTGTTTTCTCCAGGAATATAATATCAAAGCAGGATTTTCAGCAGCAGATCTCAGCTCATGTATTTTGCCGGTTTCATTTAATATAAATGACCCTTTTTCTAAAATAGCATTATTATACAAAGTTTTAGCATTTAAAAATAAATAACTTTCTTCAATTTGAGAATGTTTATGTTTTGGATAATAAAAACCTGGGGCTAATAAAACAAAACCTATTATCATTTCTTCCGAATAAATAGGTCCCTCAGGACCGATAACTTCAGTATAAGCATATTTTTCAATCATTTCTTGAGAAGGCTCTTGATAACCATATCTCCAGAAAAGTTTTCCAGATAATTCTTTTAGATTTTTTATAACATTTTTATAATCATCAGCTTTATTTTTAAGACTAATCTGGGAAAGATACGAAACAACTGGTTTAGTTTCTGACTTAATTTCAATAATTTCTAATTGATGCTTTAATTTTTCTAGTTCTTTTACGATAAACTCAAGATGTTTTAAAATAGTTAAATTTTCTTTTTGAAGCTTAGATTTAACAAAAGATAGTTCTTTTAAATATACTAAAACTAATTCATCTAAGATATTTTTTAACATATTTTTTTAAGCTCCTTTATTATTAGATTTTTAATTTGATCTAAGATTCTCTCAAAAAAATTTATATATTTTTTAGTAGATGCTTTTATGTTTCAATTATAACTAACATTTTTTAATCTATCAACAAAAAAAGACAGCTTCAAATAATTAATAGAAGCTGCTGCCTGATTTAAAATTATTTAAATGTTTTAGGAAACTAATCATTCGAAATTTAAATCAATAAATATTTTCACCAAAAGTGGATCAAACTGAATCCCAGAACTTATTTTTAATTCTTCTATAATTTCTCGATTATTCATTGCCCTTTTGTAGTTTCTCCCATATTTCATCACATCATAGGCATCTACAACAGCAATTATTCTGGCTGCAAGGGGTATATCTTCTCCTTTTAAAGAAAGTGGATAACCACTTCCATCCCACCATTCATGATGAGTAAGTATTCCTTCAGCTATGTCAACCATTTCTAGGGAAGTATAAGCAATCTGAAAGCCTGTTACCGGATGTTCTTTTATCTGCTGCCATTCCTTTTTATTTAAAGGACCATCATTATCTAAAATATCATCTGCTATAACCATTTTCCCCAGATCATGGAGTTCAGCCAGCAGGATCAAATTTTCTAGTTCCTTATGATCAAGTTCCAATGCTTCTCCCAGCATCAATGCTGGTGCTTTTAGTCGTTGACTGTGCAGATATGTATTATAATCAGCCTCTTTGATCATTTTTTTTAAAAGATCAGGATAGCTGTAAT
This sequence comes from Bacillota bacterium, assembly GCA_051746665.1. GTDB lineage: Bacteria > Bacillota > Halanaerobiia > Halanaerobiales > Halanaerobiaceae > Halanaerobium. The sequence goes on along the minus strand of JBNJFG010000058.1, from coordinate 8,162 downwards.
CAAAATTTAAATTTTTGGCATAACTCAAATTCTCCATTATTAGTTTCTTTCCTCCTGTCTTTAATAAAATTGCTGCCAGACATTTCTTTTGCTCTTTTCTTTAATTCTGCCGCTCGATCACTAATTTCTAAATGGTTTTTTAAATTTCTATTCTGATTTGAAATTACTGCAATCGAAATTGAAGTCAGGGGAGAATTAACTACTCGATGCTGGCGATCAAGACATATCATATAACCTCTCAATAAATCTTCACTTTTGAAAAATTTGCTAATGCCTCTATCAAATTCTTTTATAACCAACTTTGCCAGATACTCATCATATTTAGCATCAGTAATTATTACAAAATCATCCCCACCAATATGACCAACAAAGGTGCTGTCCATAATTTTTTGGGCACAGTTATTAAGAGTTTTCGCAGTGTAATTAATCACCTGATCACCTTTTCGATAACCATAGCTGTCATTATATGCTTTAAAATTATCAAGATCTAAATAAAGCACAGAAAACTTGTCTCCAGTTTTTATTCTTGCTTTTATTTCGGATTCTATTGTTAAGTTTCCGGGCAAACCTGTTAAAGGATTTGCATTTCTGGCAGTTTCAACTTTAATTTCTGATACCTCAATTAATAAATCTTTAATTGATAGTATGCCGTAATATTTATCATTTTTAGTAATTATTATTGAATCATATATCTTATCTTGTGAACGTTTCATTGCCAGTTTTGAGGCTTTAATAATAGACTCCTCAAAATCTAGAATTAAGGGTTTCGGATCCATAACTGCATCAACATTTTTGTGCATATATAGATTATAACCAAATCTGCTGCCTAAACGATAAAAAAGTTTATCACGCATAACAAGTCCGACTGTCTGCTCTTCTTTTAGCACAACTATACTTTGACTGTTATTATTATTAAAAATATCTACTAAATTATTAGTTTTAGCAGAAACAGGTACTGTTACTCCTCTATTCTCTCTACAAATTTCTCCGATTTTTACTGGTTTCATTTATCTCACCCTACTTTTTTTCTTATTTAAATTATATCATCCAATTATTAAGAAATTGTAAATTATAAATTAACAGCCTGTAAATAATTTTCTGAAAATGTTAACTGCTTTTTGGAAACTTGACCCTAAAAATTATATACTTATATTTAGAAAAGATAATTTAATTTTTTAATTATAAAAATTGGGAGGTATTAAATATGAAAAAGAAAGTGCTTTGGTTAAGCTTTATCTTAATTTTAAGCTTTTCATTCTCACTTCAAGCGCAAATCCAAGTTGGTGAGTTTCCTCAAAATGTAAAATCTGAATTTGTCCTGGAACCGGCAGATATTGAAGTTGAAAGCTGGTTGGGAAATCTTAATGTACCCTGGGAATTAGTTTTTCTACCAGAAAGCAACCGAGCTCTAATCACCGAAAGAGATGGGCGAGTACTGCAGGTTGAAAATAATAAGCTGCAAAATGATAGTTATTTAGAATTAAATATTAATTCTCGAGGAGAAGGTGGCTTGATGGGAATGGCCGCACATCCTGATTTTCCTGAAGAACCATATATCTATCTAATGTATACCTACACAAAAAGCAACAGAAATTTATATAACAGAGTTTCCAGATTTAGAGATCAGGGCGAGCAGGCAGTTGAGGAAGAGGTTCTAATCGATGAAATTCCCGCCGGAAATAATCACAATGGAGGGCGCATTGCTTTTGGTCCAGATGGAATGCTATATATTACTACTGGAGATACTTTTAATCGAGAAATTGCTCAGGATTTAGATAACCTTGGCGGTAAAATTCTGCGCTTAACACCTGAGGGAAAGATTCCCGAGGATAATCCTTTTGGTAATTCTCCAATATACAGTTTAGGCCACCGTAATCCGCAGGGACTTGCCTGGCATCCAGAAACAGGAGAGCTCTTTATTTCTGACCATGGACCTTCTGGTGAAGATGGTTTGAGAGCAAAAGACAGAATAAAAATAGTTGAGGCAGGCAGTAACTTTGGCTGGCCTGAAAAAATCGGTTATTTTGAAAATGGAAAATATGCTAATCCTTTAATCATGTGGAAAAATGCTGTTCCTCCATCTGGAATGACTTTTTACCAGGGAGATCTATATGTAGCAACTTTAGGAAGTCAATCACTGGTCAAAATTAAGCTGAATAAAATAAATAATCAATATAATGTAAAAAAAATTGAACATCTCTTCAATGATGGTCAAGCTTTGTCAACTTATGGACGAATCAGAACAGCAGTTTTGGGCCCAGATAATTATCTTTACTTTTTAACAAATAATCGTGATGGCAGAGGCAGGCCGCGAGAGAATGATGATCAGATTTTGAGATTTAAAATCGAAGAATAAACAAATATTTTGCAATTAATGTACGTTAATAAATCAAAAGCCTTCTCTGAAGTTATAATTAACAAAACAACTCCAAAGAAGGCTCAATCTTTATTTTATCACTTCAAATTTTAATTTCAATTTGTTCCATAAAACTTAAATAAATGCTAAAGTTATTACAATTATTATTGCAGTAATAATTGCAATAAAATAATAACCCATCCCTACTGCAAGGCCAATTCCTGCAACTGACCAGAGACCGGCAGCTGTAGTTAAACCTCTAATTTTATTGTCATTTTTTAAAATTGTGCCTGCACCTAAAAAACCGACACCACTTACAACCTGAGCTGCAATTCGGGCAGCATCAGCATATGCCTTTTCGTCACCTAAATCCATTGCTAAATTATAAGAAGTGAGCATAATCAAACAGGAAGTAACCGCTACTAAAGCATAAGTTCTAATACCTGCAGCTTTATCTCTTTTTTCTCTTTCAGTACCTATCACACCACCCAAAATAGCGGATAAAAAAAGTCTTAAAGCATATTCGAACATTATAAACTCACCTCTTTACTTTAAAAAATATTTTTTTGCTAGGCTTCTGCTATAATATGAAGTTCATCTACTGGAAACGAAACACTTACTTTTCCTCCAACATTATACTCTTTTTTATTAATTGGATTAACCACATCAACTGTAATAATATTTTCATCAGGCATTTTAAGAACATACTGATAATAAGATCCCAGATATGTTTTTCTGATAACTTCGGCATCTAAAAATCCCTTACCCGACTCAGCTAAAATTAAAGATTCAGGCCGAACTACAATTGTAACTTCTTGATTTTTATTTAAATCTATCTTCTGTTTAATTCCTTCTATTTGATTATAACCTAAGTCAATATTTATCGAGTCACCTTCTTTTTTACTAACCTTTCCACTAAGAAAATTAACCTTACCAATAAAATCAGCTACAAACTTAGTGTCTGGTTTATAATATATTTCTTCTGGAGAGCCAATTTGTTCAATTTCACCTTTGTTCATTACTACAATTCTATCTGAAATACTCATTGCTTCAATCTGATCATGAGTTACATATAAAGATGTAATGGAAAGTCTTTTCTGAAGTTTTCTGATTTCATCCCGCATGGACTCTCTTAGTTTTGCATCAAGATTAGAAAGAGGTTCGTCAAATAATAAAACTTTGGGCTCAACAACTAAAGCTCTGGCAAGTGCAACCCGCTGCTGCTGTCCACCTGAAAGTTCACCTGGATTCCTATTTTCATAACCGCTCAAACCCACAAGCTCCATGATTTCTCCTGCTTTTTCTTTAACAGCTTTTTTATTCATATCTTTAAATCTTAAACCATAAGTTATATTCTCGAAAATACTCATATGTGGAAAAAGTCCATAACTCTGAAAAACCATTGCTGTATCTCTTTTATTCGCTGGTCTATTGACAACATCTTCCCCATCTAAAAAAATACTACCTGAACTTGGAGTCTCAAATCCGGCAACCATTCTCAAAGTAGTTGTCTTTCCACATCCTGAAGGTCCCAAAAGTGTTACAAGTTCACCTGATTCTATTTTTAATTCAAAGTTATTAACTGCAATAACTTTATCATCTGATTTTTTTGATTTAAATATTTTTGTAATATCAGTTAATTTAACTGCTGTATCATTCATTTTTATTCCTCCTCCAATCAAGTCATCATTTCACTTAAGTCTTCATCATCACCAATAAATTTACCCATTAAATAAAATACAAACATAACTATTGCTATTAAAATCAAAGATAATACACTTGCAGCACCCAGCCTCATAATTTCTGTCTGAGCTAAAATTAAAGTTGTCAGGTGATTCCACCTGGCAGAAACTAAAAAGATAATCGCACTTACTGCAGTCATAGCTCTAACAAAACTATAAGAAAGTCCTGAGAAGAAAGCAGGCTTAATTAGTGGTAAAGTGATTTTTCTAAAGGTATAAGCGCTATCCGCACCTAAATCTGTAGAAGCTTCTTCTATAGAAGGATCAATTTGCTTTAAAGAAGCAATCCCGGCCTCTAAACCAACCGGCATATTTCTAAAAATAAAACATAAAATTATTATTGCTGCTGTACCGGTTAACAAAAATGGTTTTTCATTAAATGCCAAAACATATCCTATACCGACAACTGTTCCCGGTACTGCAAAGCTTAATAAAGAAGAGAATTGAAGTATATGTTTACCATAAAAGTTTTTGCGAACAACCAAATAAGCAATAATCATTCCTAACATACCTGTAAATGGAGTTGCTACACTGGCCAGGAATATAGTATCTTTAATACTATCAAATCCTACATCCCAGGAATATTTAAAGTGTTCGAGAGTTAAAGAATAATCAATACCCCATAATTTAAAGAATGAACCAGCTATAACTGTTAAATAAAATAAAAGTATGACAAAGGTTAAAGAAGATAAAAATCCAAGCAATAAATTTTTAGTAGTTGGTGATACCATATCCTGTTTTGCTCCAGTTGGTTTTCCAGTTACTGTTATAAATGACTTTCTTGAAATCCAATATTTTTCTACCACAAAAGCTATAAAAGCTGGAATCAAAAGCATAATTGCCAGAGCTGAACCTCTGGGTATATTATACATACCTGTAAATTGAAGATAGGCTTGAACTGAAAGTACATCATAATTACCCGCTATAACCATTGGATTGGCAAAATCAGCTATAGATGTTACAAATACTAAAAGCCAGGCACTTGCTACTCCAGGAATTGAAAGTGGAAAAGTTATCGAACGAAAAACATAAGATTTTGTGCTGCCGAGATTTAAAGCAGCATTTTCTAATTCTGGACTTATTCTTGCTAAAACCCCTGTTAGAACTCTATAAGCAATTGGAAACATACATAGAGTCTGAACAAGAACTAAACCATGCAGGCCATAAATACTGTAACTTGTAATTCCTAAAATCTTTTTTGTGATTAAACCATTTCTTCCTAAAAGTAAAATTATTGAAATAGTAAGCATAAATGGTGGAGAAATTAGCGGCAGCATAACAATCTGTCTAAAAAAACTACGCCCCGGTAATTTAACTTTATAAAGACTATAGGCTGCTATATAGCCGACAATTGTTGATGAAGTTGCAACAATAACTCCTAATTTTATACTATTAAAGAATGTCCTGCGAAGCCATTCTTTTTGAAATATGTACTTATATTCAGATAAAGAAAAACTGCCATTTGGCATAACACTTTCTATAATTACTTTAATTAAAGGATAAACTACAAATAAAGCAATCAAAGAAAATATTACCGCAACAGTTATTCTAGTAATAGAATCTTTATTTTTTTTCATTTTTTCACCCCTTTAAAGATTTGATGGGCAGAAATTAATCCGCCCATCAATTTCTTGTATTTTAAAATTTAAAAATTACTGGCTATAAATCTCATCGTTCCATTTTTCAACAAGTCTTTCTTTGTTTTTACCTGCCCAAACATCATCCTGATCAATTGTATTTACTTCAGAAATTGGAACTGCACCAGGCTGTAATTCAGCATCTCTAAATGGTACTACAAAAGTATCAGCATATATTTGTGCTGCTTCTTCACTTAACAACCAGTTATAGAGATCTTTAGCTGTTTCAGTTTCTTGACCACCTTTGATTAAAGAAATAGATGCTACTTCATAACCTGTACCTTCTTCCGGGAAAGTAATTTCTAAAGGATAACCTTGTGATTTAAGTTTTACCTGATCATGTGCATAACCAATTCCAATTGGAACTTCACCAATAGCCGCGTTTTTACCAGGAGCTGAACCGGATCTTGTATACTGAACTACACTTCTATCTAATTTTTTCATATATTCAAAAGCTTCATCTTCACCCATAATTTGGACCATAGTAGCTAAAACATTATAAGATGTTCCAGATGTTCCTGGATTAGCAACCTGAACCTGGTTTTCATATTCTGGTTTTACTATATCGGCCCATGATTTAGGTGCTTCTAAACCAAGTTCTTCTAGACGACCAGTATTACTTACAAAACAAAGTGGACCAGCATAAATTCCTGTCCAATAGTTATCTGGATCTTTAAAGTTTGCTGGAACATGCTGAGCATTTTCTGCTTCAAATGGAATAGTAAGTCCACTTTCTTTAGCCTGAATGTGTCCAAGCCCTACTCCACCAACCCAAATACTGGCCTGTGGATTTGCAGACTCTGCCATCATTCTAGAAACTGCTTCTCCTGTAGATAAACGAACCCATCTAATATCTACACCAGTTTCATCTTGATATTTTTCAAATACTGTACGTGCTAGTTCTTCGTCAAGACTGGTATAAACATTAACACTTTCTGCTAAAGTTGGTACTGACATTAGACCAATAATTAAAACGGCCAATAATAAACTTGAAAATAATTTTTTCATAAATAAATTCCTCCTAATTTTTTTTATGTTTATTGAACAAAATTAATCGAAATTACTTTCCACCTCCCGTTTGATTTGCTATCTTAAACACTAACAAAATTAAAACTAATCCACAATAAGCAAAGGTTTAAATTATTTTTTGAAGACGACTTTTGCTTTATACAAAAGTATAGTTCTTTTAAAAAAATCTTTAATTTTATACTTTTGTTTAAACTTATCTAAATTTTTTAAAGGAAATCTAATATTTCTAGAGAATTAATACTTAAGTGAAAATTTTTAGAAAGGTGAATTTAATTATGTCAAAAAAGACTAAAGGACAAATTGAAGCTGAAATCTCAGAACTTATAATGAAATTTGAAAAAGAATATATTGGTCGAGGTCCTCAAAATATTAAAACATATATTATAGAGGAAAATATTTTAATAAAAGAAAAAGGAGTTTTAACTCTAGCAGAACAGCAGCTTGCTAAAGAAGAAACCGGTGTTAAATTAATCAAAGAACTAAGAGTTAAATTAATAGAAAACTCTCGCGAAATTTTATCAACTCTAATTAAAGATATTACCAATCTTGATGTGCTTGCTGTTCATTCTGATATCAGCACAGAAAATGGTGAAAGAATAATTGTTTTTTCTTTAGAAGAAAATCTAGAAAAAAAGCTAATGAGCAAATAGTATAAAAATTCTAATTATATCTTGCTTTTAATTAAATTTAATGTTAAAATATAAGAGACATCTAAAATGGTAACTAGATAAACGGCAAACTACTTTAGGTAGAGGGCTGTCTAGCGAGTAACCATCATCAAATAATTCCTTGTTCTTTCTTTGGGATTTTTTGGTGATGGTTTTTCTGTTTTTTAGAAAAAAATTCCAATTTAACAAAGAGGTGCTATGATGAGAAATAATTCTGTTAGAAAAACAGATGAAAAAGAAATGTCTCCCAGGGAAAAAGAAATTGCGGCTATTTTTAAAAAAGTAGAAAAAAAATACTGGGGGCAAAAATCAAGTCAATTGAAAATATATTTAGTTGATGATTTGATTATAATCAGAAGCTGCGGCAATTTAAGCCCAGCTGAAGAAGAATTTGCAAAAACCGAAGAAGGAAGACTTTTATTAAAACAATTAAAAGTAAAAGAACTGGATGGAATAAAAAATGTACTAAAGTTTATGTTAGAAAACAAATTAAGTACTCAGGTCTTATCGATTACTATAGATACTAATCCAGAATTAAATGAAACAATTATTATCGCAAGATTAAAGGACCAGCTAAAATGAAAGCAGGCAGAAAATTATTAATTGTCTTATTGCTTGTTTTTCTGCTTAGTTCAGTTGTTCAGGCTGCAGAAGATAGATTAATAGTTTATACTGCTTTACAGCAAAATGAAGCTCAAACCTATATAAATGCTTTTGAAAACTATAGTGG
>JBNJFG010000057.1:0-14048 GCA_051746665.1 Bacillota bacterium | reverse complement strand
TTTATCAGGAAAGAGATTTGATTTAGATTATAGTTAATCATTTTTTTTATTGTTTGAATTTTGCTTATTTTTTTCTTTTATAGCTTTAGACATTGTTTTCTTTAAAGTTTTCATGATATCTTCTTCACTATCAACGCCCATTACAATTATATCTGGTCTACCTCCAAAGAAATGATTAAAAATCTCAAATAATAAAATACCAGCTAAAAGAGCAGCTAATGCTAACTCAAGTCCAAATCTACTATAAACTAAGGCAAAACTTAAAGCAGAAATGAAACCAATTATATATGATAATTGATTACGATGCTGGGTAATAAACATTGAGAGAAGATCCTTTAAAACTTCTAATTTCCGACTGATAATATCACTTCTCCTTTTTCTTTTCTGACTAAGTAAATAATATCAGTGTTTATTTTAAATGTCAAAAACGAAGATATCATTATAATTATCGGTTTTTATCTCTCTTTTATGTGAAATAGAATTATTTAGATTTTTTATAAATACTGAAAGCCATTTTGCATATAACTGATGCATTAAGTTTAAGTCAACATCGGTCTGCTGCCAAAATTCTTGATGCAGCTGCCCTTTATGTTTCCAAATTATTCTATTTTTTTCTTTAACTGCTCCTGATAAGCGATCACAGGGCATTCTTTCTACAAAATGCTCATTAATAATTTCAAAAGCATCTTCTAAATTAAATTCTTCTACACTATCTCTTTTTTTAGCTTTTTCTGCAAGTTCTTCTGCCTGAGCAGAATAAATATCAAAAAGTAATTCCCTGTCTTCATATTTATTCATCAACACAGCTACAACAGCTGCCTCTCTACTCTGAGCATCCGCTACAGCTGCTTCCAGCCAGGGATGAATATCACTGCCGGCAATTAATTCAGCCAGAGCTTTATCCTCTTTTAATTCTCCATACTGCTTACGATAAGGAAAAATTAGAGCATCAACCTCTGAGGCTGAATATTCATCGCTAAATCTTTCAATAATTTCTTCTTCTCTTTTTTCTACTATCTGAATTTGATTATATAACCACATGTGGATTGGACCTAAAAATGCACTCATTATCATATCTCCTTTTTTATAAATATACCTGATTGTTCTTCTCAAGTAATTATAGCATTTTCAAAAAAAGGTTTATATGATATGTATCACAAAAAATAAATCCATACTACTCAATTGTAATGGAATATTTTGATTCATAATAAGCTCCAGCTTTTAAATTTTTAATACCTTCTTTTTCTTCAATTTTACCACTGCTGTCTACTGAATCTGCAATCCCATGCCAGGGTTCAAGGCAGATAAAGGGGGCTTCAGCTGACTGAGACCAAATTCCTAAATAAGAGAATTTTTCAAACTTCATTCTGACTTTTCTTGCAGATTTACTACTTTTTAAAGTTATTTGTTCTGATTTTAAATTTTTAAATACTAAAGCATCATCTTTAAAAATATCTGGCTGCAGTTTTACTATTTTAGAATCATTAATTGTTTTTTCTTTTTTATGATTTAAAAGTCCAGATTCCAGTAGATATCTGTCAGCATTTTCTTTTTTTTCAAATTCCAGATAGTAATCTTCTTTTTTTTCATTTTTTTCTAATGGCCAGTAAAATGCTGGATGAGCACCTATAGAAAAATATAACTTTTTTTGATCGCGATTAATAACCTTATAATCAACTTTAAGCGAATTTCCTTTTAAAGTATATTTAATTTCTAGTCTGAATTTAAAAGGATATTTTTTTAATGTTTCTACGCTTTCTTCTAAAGCATAAGTTAAAGATTTTTCATTTTGATCGACAAGTTGAAATTCATTATCCCTGGCAAAACCATGTTGTGTCATTTTATATTCCTGATCATTGTAAGAATAGCGATCGTCTTTAAGACGGCCAACAATTGGAAATAAAACTGGCGCAGTTCTCCCCCAATATTTTTCATCACCATGCCAAAGATAATTTTTATTATCTTTTTTTAGAATTAACTTTTTCATCTCTGCTCCCAGACTATCAATTTCAAGCACAATTTTCTCATTTTCAAGTTTAGAAATCATATTTTATTCCTCCAGGCTTAATTCAGTTTCAGGCTAAAATAAATTAATTATAAGTATCTTTCATTAATTTTTATAAAAGCCAAGTTTATTTAAATGTTTACCTATATGTTTTTCCAGGCCCCGGCGGTAGTCTTTATCATATTCATCTAATAATTTATATAATCTATCTCTAAAAATATAGCGCCCGTCTTTTTTGTCCTGAAGTATATAACCATACGTTATATGCAGCAGCTGTCTCACTTCATCAATATCTAATAATTTTACTAATTCTTGATCATTCATTACAGCCAGTTCTGGTATTTTAGAGATGTCAGTATTCACCTGGTAAAATTCTTTAGCCTCTTCAAATTTATCTAAGGCATAAGAATGAATATCCCTGTATAATGAAGGATCATTTTTAGCAGCGACTCTGATAGCCTCCAGCCAAGTAGTCCCAGAAGTTTTAACATGAACTCTACCCTGAGTTTGACGGCCAATAATTGGGAAAATACTGAATTTATCACTACCAGAATGAATACTTAATTTATAACCAAAACGATCTGCAATATCAGCATGAATCTTAAATTCTTTTTCAAATTTATCTAAATCACCAATATAATCAATACCTTTTTGAAATTCACCTACAAAATTTAGAGCCAAAGAATTAATTTTAATATTATTTCTTTTTAATTCATTTGCTGTAAAAAAGTGAGCCTCAGGTGAAGTAGGTTTTGTAGTGTCAGCAATTGATATTTCAAAGTCTACATCACTAGCTGATTTTCTAATAAGATGCTGAATCTCTTTTACAAAATCTAAGATTTGATAATAACCTAAAACTATTTTTTTGAAATTAGACTGATTAAATTCCAGCTGATAACCAGAATTAAGTACAAAAGTTTTATTTAAATATTTATTTTCTAAACCATCTCTTAAATAATCTGGTACTTCTGAATAGGCATTTTCAATATCAGCTTCAACCATCTTATCAAAATTATCTTTTATATAATCTGTACAATCTAAACTGAGCATAGTATATCCAAGATCTAAGGCTTCTTTAATATCAGGCTTTTCCTTTAAATGATCAGCATCTGCAGCAAAACCAGTCTGATAACCTTCCTGAAAAACTGCCCAACTAACATCATCTAATACAGATTTAAAACTTCTACCAGTTAAACGCAATTCTTTAACTGACTGTTGTGCAAAAACAGGCACAGCCGAACTTTCTTTGACAGCTTCAATATGTCCAGGGGTAGCAATTCCTAATCGATCTCCAAGACCAATGCTAGCTTTCTGATTTCCGATTCTGGAAGGTGCAGTAAAAGAAAAAACATCTCTTAATATTTCTGCATTATAATGATTTAAAGGAGCAATTTTAGCTTTAAAACCTGCCAGTTTTTCTGTTTCACCCTGAAACTTATCAAAGTTTTTACTCTTATTTAAAATCACTAGTTTCTTTTTCTGATCAATTTTTGCTAAAAAGTAAAATGATTTTCCTTCTTTAATTATAGAGCGAGGATAAATTCGATAATCTTCAGCATATTCAGCTACTTTTTTAACAGCCTCTTTTGAAGTTCCAACTAGTTCTTCTGCAAAATCTTTCCAGGACATAATATTACCTCCTTAAGATTGAGAAACAATAATCTGCTAATATACTTTTACATTTAAATAGTATTTTTTTCAATTTAATCTATTTATTAATTTCTCTAAACTTTTCTTCATTCCTCCTTTTAATTAATTTTCAAAATGATATATTTTTTTAAAATGTATAATAAAAACAGCACATTTTATTAATTGAAATAATAAGTGTGCTGCTTTTAAAGTTTATATTATTTTTATGTATCTGAGTTTTTTAAATTTCACTTTTAATTTATTTTAAATATTTGCCATCTATAATTAAATTATATCTGTTGATTTATCACCTTTAATTAAATTCCAGATAAATGGTCCAAATAATAAAATAAGAGTTAAAATGAGAAAAAATAAACTAATTGGACGAGTTACAAATGTTGACCATTGTCCATCAGCTAATATTAATGATCTTCTCAAATTATCTTCAAAAATAGGTCCCAGAATTAAACCTAAGACTATAGGCGCTGGAGAAAAGCCAACTTTTCTTAAGAAAAATCCAATTAATCCACTAATTAATAAGATCCAAATATCAAATGTTGAATTATTAATTGCATAAGAACCGACCAGACAAAAAACCATGATAGAAGGTATTAAATACTGTTTTTTAACTGTGATTAATCTAGCAAAATATTTAGCACCAAATAGTCCGAATACAAGCATGAAAATTACTGAAAGTAATAAACTCAAAAATATTGAAGAAACAAAAGGCATCTGCTGCTTAAAAAGAAGGGGACCTGGTCTTAGACCCTGCATAATTAGTCCACCCATTAAGACCGCAGTCATAGGATCTCCTGGTATACCAAGTGTTAACATTGGCATTAAAGCACCACCAGTGCTGGCATTATTAGCAGCTTCTGGAGCCGCAATCCCATCAATAACTCCTGTACCTAATAATTCCGGATGTTTAGAAAATCTTTTTTCCTGTCCATAGGCTACTAAAGCTGCAATTGAACCACCAGCTGCTGGGATTGCACCGATAATAACTCCAATTATAGAAGAGCGTGTTATTGTAGGCAGCAGTCTTTTAATATCTGAAAAAGAGGGAATAATATCTTTTACAGCCTGATCAATTACTACTCCATGTTCTTCTTCAGAAATCTGCATTAACATTTCAGAAATTCCATATAGACCAATCATCACAGGTATCGAACTAACTCCTTCTATTAATTCTGGTTGATCAAATAAAAATCTAGGAAAATTAGTAATAGGATCCATACCTATAACACCTATAACCAATCCAAGCACACCACCAATCAATCCTTTTAACATCGATCCAGTTGAAATAATTGCAATGATACTCAAACCAATCAAAGTAATCCCTACATATTCTTGAGCACTAAACTTCAGCGCTACACTTGCTACCATTGGAGCTGCTATTGCTAAAACAAAAACACTTAAAATACCACCTATGGCAGAAGATATTGTAGCAATACCTATCGCTTTACCAGCTTTACCTTTTTGACAAAGTGGATAACCATCCAAACCAGTTGCTATAGCATTTGGGGTTCCCGGTATATTAATCAATATAGCAGCTACCGATCCTCCATAAACTGCTCCTGTATATAAACCTAGTAAAAAAGCAAATGAAAGAGTGGCATCAATACCAAAAGTAAAAGAAATAAAAACAGCTATAGTCATTGTTGCTGTTAAACCTGGTAAAGATCCAAAAATTATTCCTATCAAAACACCAAATCCAGAAAATAAAAACATCATTGGATTTGTAAAGAATTTAAGTCCTTCTAAATATATATCCATCGAAAATAATTCCATTTAACATCACCTCCCATATTTAAATTAGTATTCCGCCTGTTGGAAATGGTATGTTTATAAATTCATTAAAAACTAAATAAATCACAATTGTAATAATTAAAGAGATAAATCCTAATTTTTTAATGTCTCTTTCTTCTTTTGAGAAAAGACTGTAAATCATAATGGTTATAAAAATAAGTGTTGCTGATGCGAAACCTAAATAAGTCAGCAGATATGGATAAATAATTAGCATTACTAAGGTCCCTAAAAATAATTTTAGAGAGGAAGTGTTTTTCCAAATTTCCACATCATCTTTCCCCTTATAATCTTTAATGAAAGCAGCAATTATTAAAGCTACTGCAAGAACTGCCAATATTATTGCCAGAAGTTGAGGATAAAAACCTGCATTTAAAACCCTTGGTCTTCCTTCTCTAACCGGAAAAATTCCTGAATAAAAATATAATAATCCTGCAAAAATCAAAAGCAGAGTGCCAAGTATTTTGTCGTATTTCTTCATTATTTTACCACCCCCGTCTAATATTAAAAATTTATTTATTAATAATTATTTTACAACTAGTACTGAAGTTTTAGCATGACGAACAATTTTTTCGGTTGTGCTTCCTAATAATTTATTTTTTAATTTTTTGCTTCCTTTATCTGCAATAACTAATAAATCAAAATCATTTTCATCAGCATATTCAACAATATCTTCAGCTGGATAATTTCCTTCTTTAACAACTCTTTTAGTTTTTAGTCCTTTTTCTCCTAAAACCAGTTCACACTGTCCATAAACCATACTGCAGGTTTCTAAAGCTTCTTCAGTCTCAGCTTTTTTCATTTCTAATTTTTTATTTTCTGCTTCTAATTTTTCTTTTGATGTTACAAGCTTAAAATCAGGACTAACTATTGTCAAAAAAGTAACATCTCCTTTACAGAGTAAAGCCAGTTCCTGAGCTTTTTGAGCAACTTTCGAACAGCTTTCTGAACCTTCAATTGCAACTAATATTTTAAGCATTTTATATTTCACCTCTCTTTTTTAACTAAATAACTATAATACAAAACATTTAAAAAAGAGTTTTCCTATTATCTTATTCCACTTATTTTATATTTAATAATTTATTAATAGGAAAACCCTTGTTTATTGTTCTTTAGTATTTTAAAAACAGAGACTTAATTTTTAATCATCAATGAATTCTACGCCAAGATCATTTACTAAGAAATCTAAACGTGCTTCAGCTGCATCCACTGTTTCTTGGAATTCTTCCGCATTTTTATAAATAGGCTGGAATCCAGCTTCAATTAAGAAGTTTTCAATTTCAGGATCTTCCATTGCTTTTTTAATTCCATCTTCTAGAACAGCAATTCTTTCTTTAGGTGTTCCTTTTGGTGCAACGAATCCACTATAGTTACCAATTGAAAGATCAATACCTTTTTCTTTCAAAGTAGGTACATCCGGGAAATCAGGGTGTCTTTCATCAGCAGCAATAGCAAGCATTCTTAAATTACCAGCTTCAACTTGAGGTGCAACATCTGGTAAAGGAATGTTTGTTGAATCAACATGACCACCAACTAAGGCTGTGATAGCTTCTGCATAACCAGGATAAGGAACATGGTTTAATTCTATTCCTGCTTCATGTTCAAATACCGCTGCATAAATATGTGCACTAGCTCCTGTACCTGAGTTAGAATTTTTAATTTCTTTAGGATTATTTTTAGCGTATTCTACATATTCTTCAATTGTCTGCCATTGACTATCTGCATTAACTGTAACAGTTGCAGGGATAGTAATAACCTGAGCTACTAATTCTACATTTTTCATTTCTGGATACATTGGTGAAACATATTTAGCAGAAACTGTAGACATCGATGTAGTTCCTATTGTATAACCATCGTTTTTGGCATTTTCAATAAGCATTGAACCAACAACTCCACCACCACCAGGTTTGTTTTCTACAACAAAAGATTCTCCATAATAATCTTCTAACCAATTAGTGATTGGTCTAGTTAAAACATCTGTCATTCCACCAACAGACCAAGGAATAATAACTCTTACATCTCTTTCAGGATATTCTGCAAATGAAATTCCAGAAACACTAAGTACTAAAACTAACATAAGTGCTGCTACTAAAAGTGATTTGCTTAAATTTTTTCTCATTTGATCTCCTCCATTTTTTTGTTTTAAAAATTATGAAACAATTAACTAACCTTTATTTATTATCACCTCCTTTATTTTATAATTTCATTTTTCATATATTTATTCCAAACATTTTCAAACCAGTTATCATCCTGAGGAATTTTTTTTACTTTATCCCATTTGAATTCACAATCATTATCCTTATAAAGAACTCGCTGAATTTTATCATTTAATTGATCATTTCTGGCTTTAAATCTAAACTTTTCAGGTAAATCTTCAATCGGCAGTTGACCATTATTATCATAAATTAGATATGATCCTCTACTTATTCCACCTTTTTTTATATAATCCTTTATTGCAGCAAGATAAACATATTGAGTAATTAACATATCATAATTTTGAAATGCTAAAGGAAGTTCTCGACTCGATGATAATTTACTCTTTTCTAATAAATTATCCAAATCCTTTTTACTTTCTATTATTCCTTTTTCAGCAGCTTCTAGAGATCGAATATGAGCCCCTTTTTCACTCATTCTTTTACCAATCTCAGATCTAATATCAATAATTGTTGACCTTTTGTTTATATTATCAACAAATTTTTCTCCCATGGTAATCTTTTTTTCTATTTCAGCTCTGGCTGACTCAAGGAATTTATTTAATTCTAACGGCTCACCTTTATAATTAGCTGTAATATACTGTGCAGCTCTTGTACTTCCTACCTGGCCTGAATTCAAGGCACTACCTCCAGGTCTATACACACCATGGCTGCCGTTAACTTCACCAACTGGAAAGAAGTTTTTAAGATTGCTTTCCCACCAGAGATTTCCATGTAAACCTCCATTATTGTGTTGTGCACAAACTGCAATTTCTAAATATTCTTCACTAATATCTATGCCATTATCTTTGTATAAATCTATTGCCGGCTGATTCATCTTTGCCAGTCTTTGAATCGGTTTTCCAAAAAGAGAATTTGAGTTATCAAGATACTGATAGGTTTCTTTACCTAAAATAGAAAAGTCTAATTCACCTTTTTCATTTGAAGCCCAGCTTGGATTTTCCATAAAATCTAACCAGACTCTTCTGCCTTTAATTACAGTTTCATTATATACTAAAATATCAATGATTGATGAAGCATAATCGTGAACTTTTTTTGGATCGAAAGGCCACTGATATCCTTTTAGAAAAATTGCATCCAGCATTTTACCAGGATCTTCAAAATATTCTTCTAAAAATTCTTTTTCATTATTTCCAGATTGATCTGTAGAAATATATCGTGGTAGTACCTGTTGATATGTTCCAGATAAATTCCATCTAAATTTAATCGATGCTATACCATACTGTGATTCTGTTAAATTTTTGCCCATAGCTCCTGCTTCCAGCGCAATACCTGTTGCACCTGTTTGGCTGCCGGGATAAACAGAGGTTTCATAGATCCCTGCTGGCCCACCAACTGCATAAACTATATTTTTACAATTAAAAAGTGTGTATCTTTTATTTTTATCTTCCAAATTATTTAGATTTAAAGCTAAAAGTCCAATAACTTTTTCGTTGTTTTCATCAGTTAAAACCGATATAACCTGATAACCGTCAAATATTTTTATATTCTTGTTTTTAACTTCTTTTTCCAGATTTTCTGTCATTAATTTCGAAGTTAAAGGTCCTGCAGAAGTTGCTCTCTGTCTTGGATCATGATCAGTTTTATAACCAACATATTCACCATATCTGTTATGCGGAAAGGGAACTCCAATGTCGACTAGATGATAAAAACTTTGAGCTGAAAGAGCTGCTTCTATCAAAGCAATATCTCCATCCATACTTCCTCCTGCATAAAATGTTTTTGCCATTTCTAAAACGGAATCATTTTCTTCACCGGCAAGGGTCAATTTATAATATGTCTGTTTATCAGAGCCGGTGTTCCTTGATGTTCCCTGATTTATACCTTCTGTAACTATAGCAATATCTTTTTGACCATAATTATATAACCTATCAGCTGCATTAAAACCAGCAGCTCCAGAACCGACTACTATTGTATTAAGATTATATACTTCTACATCTAAATCTTTAATCTTTGTCTGTAAAGACTGCAATTTATAACCTCCTCAAGTGAAAGCCACCATCAACATTAATAACTTCCGCTGTTGAGAAATCAAGCATACCTGAACAGAACACCGAAACTGCTTTCGCTATATCTTCTGGATAACCCCAACGTTTAATAGGTGTTAGTCCTTCCTCTATTAGCTTATCATACTTATCTTTAACTACACTTGTCATTTTTGTTTGAATAATACCAGGTCTAACCTCATAAACATTAATTCCGTATTCTGCTAATCTATCAGCAAATAATTTTGTTATCATACTTATACCCGCTTTAGAAATGCAGTATTCTCCTCTATTTGGAGATGAAGTATAAGAAGATGTGGAAGCAATATTTACTATTTTAGGTTCAATATTTAAATCTTTATTTTCTACTTCTTCTATCATAATATTTGCAATTGTCTGAGTGAAAAAGAAAGTGCCCTTTAAATTAATATCCATTACAAAATCATAACTTTCTTCAGCTAATTCTAAAATATCTTTCCTAGATTTTGGAGCTACTCCTGCATTATTAACTAAAAAGTCAATACGTCCATATTTTTTCATGACTTCACTAACAAATTCATTCCGATCTTTATTTTGGGTTAAATCACCCTGGAAATATAATACCGATCTATTTTTTTCTTTTATCTCATCTATGTTATCTTTTACATCATCAAAGTCTAAAATATCAAAAATTGCTATTGCATAACCATCATCTGCTAATTTTTTTGCAATTCCATGTCCAATTCCTCGAGCAGCACCTGTTACAACTGCAACTTTTTCTTTAATCATTTAAAAAAATCCCCCTTTAAAAATATAATTATTTAGTTGTGATTTCTTTTAAAAAAGGTACATAAACTTTAGAATCTCTAACAACACAACCACTTGCTTTATTGTGTGCTTTTAAATAAGCACATTTGCTGCAGCTTACACATACTTTTTTCTTATCTAAGCTGTTGTTTTCAATTACTGCTTGAGCAAAATCAGGATAAGCTAAAGCTAATCTACCAAAACCGATCATATCAGCCCAGGACTTTTCCACTACTCCAGCTGCAGCATAAACGGCATACTCTCTTAACCAGCTAAAACCAGTACCAATTACCAGACATTTATCAACTGTTTCTGAAACAAATTTTGTTAATTTAATTAATCTCTCTACCCCAACAATTGGAGCTTCATCTGTCTCCATTCCAAGTCCACTTGAATTATCATATGGTCGATTTATGTATGGCTTTAAATATGGAGTGCTTGCAGTTATATTAATAATTTTTACGCCCAAATTTTCCAGTTCTCTTATTAATCTTGTTGGTTCACTTAAATCCATATTTCCTGAATCATCAGTTCCCCAGCCATATGGATAAGCAATATCATCATACACATTTAATCTAACAACTATATCTATCTCAACATTATTTTTTACTTTTTTAATAGTGTTTTTTAAAAGTCTTGTTCTATTTTCATAACTTCCGCCATATTTACCTTCTCTTGTGTGAGCAGCTAAAGCTTCTGAAAATAAATATCTATGACAGGCTTTAATATCTACTGCATCAAAACCGGCTTTTTTAATTAATTTAGAGGCTTCTAAAAAACTATCTTCTACCTGTTCTAATTCTGCATCAGTCATGACTTTTTGATCCGGAGAAATGCCTGCTGATTGATCACTCAATTCATGGTGGAATAAAATATTATTATTATTTCCATATCTACCAGAATGATTCAATTGCACCACTAAATATGGATTGAATTCATCTCCATATTTGATTTTTGCTTCATCTCTCATCATAGCAGCTAAACTTTTAAATGATTCAAGATTATCTTCTTTAATTAATAATTGTTTATCGTTTGCTCGTCCATCTTCACTTGCAGCTACAGCTTCAAGCCAGATCAAACCAGCTCCTCCAGAAGCAAATCGTCTGTATCTTCTTATAGTTAACTCTCCAGGGCTTCCATCCTTATTAGCATCTGTTCCTTCCATTGGATGTACAGCTAAGCTATTAGGAATTATTCTATTCCCAAGTTTAATTTCATTTTTTAAAATATCTAAATTCTTACTAATTGGAATATCTAAGTCCATTTTTTCTATTTTTTTTTCTAATTCTTTTAATGATTTAAATTTAAATTTATTTTTTTCTTTCATAAATCATACCCCCACTCCATAAAATTTAGCAAATAACATTTACAGAAAACAGTTTCCATAAACATAAAAAAATCTTTTTTTATGAGTTCTTATAGTTTAGGAAAACAATTTCCTTTTCTCCAAAAAAATCATGTTATTTTTATTATAAACAATATTTTATAAGTTGTCAAACAATTTCCCCAATTTTTTAAATTAAAATTTTAATTACAATTTAATATCTATATTGATTTTTATTAAAAAGCCTGTTAAATCAGAAAGCTAACGGCAAGTATTTTGTCTAAATAAATTAAATTCTTTTTAAAGAATCTCTCATAATTAAATTGGTTTTTATATCTTTAAATTGATAATCACATTTATTATTTAATTGATTTAATAAATATTCTCCAATATTAGTTCCCAATTTATAAATTGGAATTTCAATAGTTGTTAATGACGGGTAAGAATATTTTGCTTCAGGTAAATTATCAATCCCAACAACAGAAATTTGATCTGGAACTTTTATGTTTTGATTATTTAGTTCCCACATTGCTCCCAGTGCAGTAGAGTCATTGGCAGCAACAATAGCTGTTATTGAATCCATTTTTTCTATAATTTTTAAAGCTGCTTTTCTTCCACCATCAAAACTAAAGTCTCCTTCAAATATTAGATTTTCCTCTAAAGGAATACCGTTTTTTTCTAAAGACTTTTCAAATCCTTTTTTTCTCAAATAGCTTGTATAAAGTTTTTCAGGTCCATCGATATATGCAATTTTATGATGACCATATTCAATCACCTTATCTGTTATTACTTCAATTGCTTTATCATTTCCTAAAATAATATTTTTTATATCAAAAGGATGGGGTGTAATTCCAAGCACTAATGTATTCTGATTTTTAAGTTGATCAATCATTGACCGCATTTTTTGTTCATATTCTTTATTCATTAAAGCTCCACCAGCCAAAATAATTGCATCGGCTCTATTTGCTTTCAATAAATTAAATGCGTGCAGCTCTTTTTCAACACTGCGGCTTGTATTATAGATATTTACTATATATTCATGACCAGAAATAAACTCTTCTATACCTTTTACCATTTGAGCAAAATATGAATCACAGATATCATGTACTATAACTCCAATGATATTAGATCTATCACTTTTAAGCCCCTGGGCAATTCTATTAGGAGAAAAATTTAATTTTTCAATTGCAGCTTCTACTTTCTCAGCAGTATCTTTACTTACAGGATGATCACTGTTATTTATAACTCTGGATACTGTTGTTGGAGAGCATTCTGCTAATTTAGCTACATCTTTGATAGTAATTTCTTTATTTGCCATGATAAACTCCTTCCAACTTCTTATCAACATTAAAGTAATTTTAACATAAATTTACAAGGCTTTCAATATATAAGGAAAACGTTTTTTTATTTAGTTTCACTGAGAGCTCTAAGCTGAATTTAATGAAACGAATTATATAGATAAATTATAAAACTATTTTTGACAAAGTACTTAAATTATAATAAAATACTATTGTTGGTTGTCTGACGTCTAACCAAAATATTATTTATAAAATCAAAGGAGAATCAATTATGAATCAAGCATTTTTAGCAGCAATTTCTGGTTTAATTGTTGGAGGTCTATTTTCATTTTTAAATCTGCCTATCCCAGCTCCTCCTACTTTATCTGGAGTTATGGGAATTGTAGGAATTTATTTAGGATTTGTTATAACTAACTCAATTTTTTAAAGAACGGGTCTGCAGCTGAAATATCAGTTAGAAGACTTTTAATTAAGATATAATAATTATTGTATACTAAATTTTTAAAACCCCACTCCTTAATTAGAGTGGGGTTTTTGATTCTCCATTCTTAAATAATTATCTATTATTTAAAATGAAGATTGTCGAGGGAATTTCGACAAATTTATTTAATTGTTTTTATCCAAAGACCTCTTTCATAACCTTTTTTGTTATCTTTTTCTAAACAGTTAAATCCCAGACTTTGATAAAAACAGATTAATTTTTTATTTTCTAAAGAAGAATAAAGCTGAAGGTAATGAGCATTTACTTTTTTTAATTTTTCTACTGCTTTTTGAAAAAGCATAGTTCCTAGACCCTGATTTTGATAAGAAGGAGACACTGCAAATCTTTTTAATAAATATCTTTTATCACTAATTTCTTCGAGCCTCAATGAAGCAATAATTTTGTCTCCATCATTTAGGAGCATAACTATATTATTTTCTAAATCTGCTATAATATCTTCTACCTGCTCTCTAAGAGCAGAGTTAATAACTTCTTTATTCTTATTTTTATTCTTATTTTTA
>JBNJFG010000056.1:5186-14133 GCA_051746665.1 Bacillota bacterium | reverse complement strand
TTAAATTCAATTTAAAAGCAACAGCTAATTAAGCTTTATAAATTATAGTTATAATTCAAATCCCTTTGTGAGTTTTAAAGCTCATAAGGGGATTTTTTTTAAAAGTCGAATTTTAAGAAAATTTAATTAAATTAACATTGACAAAATTGTCCAGCAAGAATATCATTAATAATAGAGAAGATATTTTGCTAGATATAATTTTATTAATTTTTAGTTGTTGTTCGCACATGCTGGCTGAATTAGGGTTAAATTTTAAAAAGGAGCTGCCAGTTATGAAGAAAAAAAGTATTTTATTAATAATTTTTATTTTATCTTTGAGTGTGACTTTTACAATTTCTGCTGCAGAAGAAACTCAGGTCTACAGGGGAATTAATTTTGGCATGTCTGTTAAAGAATTTCATGAAAATTTAAGACAAGATGAAAAAATGTTTTTAAGTGTGGGAATGCAGCATATTGAGATTAAGGACACGGTTTATTATATTTTTGCTCTCTATAATGATCAAGACCAGCTTTATGAAATATATTTTGAAAGTCCTAATTATATAGCAGATTATTATGTTAAAAAGCGATTAGAAGAACTTTCTCAAATAATTGAAGCAGAATATGGAGCAGCAGATACAATTAATGATTTTGAGATACGAGATGTAAAAAAAGAAATACGCTGGCAAAAAATATGGGATCTAGGTGATAAAATTATAGAACTTGGTGTCGGTAAAATGGATACAGAAAAATATGTATCACTGCATATGCTTTATTATCCATTGGGTCCATAATTCCAAAAAGAATAAGTTTTTAGCTATAATAGTCAGAAAATTTAATTAAATATAAATTTACCAATACGCAAGGGGGAGGGATTATATTGAGTAAAATAGTCATAGTTGGAACTTTAGACACTAAAGGAGAAGAATTCCAGTATGTCAAAGACATTATCGAGGGGGAGGGTTTAGAAACTATTGTCGTTGATGCTGGAGTACTTGGAGAAGCATATTTTGAACCCGATATTAAAAGATCAGCAGTTGCTGAAGCTGGTGGGCAAAGTATTGAAGAATTGGTTGAGGCTAAAGATCGAGGCAGGTCAATGGAAGTAATGTCAGAGGGAGCGGCGAAAATTGTAGAGAATCTTCATGCAGAAGGAAAAGTTGCCGGTATTATCAGTTTAGGTGGTTCAGCTGGTACCACAATTGGAACTTCTGCAATGAAAAGACTGCCGGTTGGTATTCCCAAAGTCATGGTTTCTACCCTTGCTTCCGGTGATACGAGGCCCTATGTTGGTACTAAAGACATTATGATGATGTATTCCGTAGTTGATATTTTGGGAGTTAATAGTTTATCATCAGAAATTTTATCAAATGCAGCCTTTGCTGTAGCTGGAATGGTAAAAGGGAAAAAACCGGAGCCGAAAGAGAAGCGGCCATTGATTGCAGCAACCATGTTTGGAGTCACAACTCCCTGTGTAGAAAAGGCTAGAGAATATTTAGAAGAACATGGGTATGAAGTATTAGTCTTTCATGCGACAGGTACTGGTGGTAAGGCAATGGAAAATCTAGTTGAAGAAGGGTTTATTAGTGGTGTGCTTGATATCACAACTACTGAACTCTGTGATGAACTTGTTGGCGGAGTACTTTCTGCAGGACCTGATCGTCTAGAAGCTGCTGGAAGAGAAGGGGTGCCTCAGGTTGTTTCAACTGGCGCCTTAGATATGGTTAATTTTGGTCCTATTGATTCAGTACCGAAAGAGTTTCAAAACAGGAATTTATATAAGCATAATCCAACTGTAACTTTGATGAGAACTACAGTTGAAGAAAATAAAAAGCTGGGAGAAATCATCTCAGAGAAACTAAATAAAGCTGAATCTAAAACAGCATTATTTCTGCCGCTTCATGGTGTGTCAATGATCGATGCCGAAGGGCAACCTTTTTATGGACCAGCAGAAGATAAAATGCTTTTTGAAACTTTAAGAAAAAACATTGATCAAAATAAAGTGAAGATTATAGAAAAAGAGATGCATATTAATGATCAAGAATATGCTCTTGCTTTAGCTAAAAAAATGATTGAATTAATTGAAGCTGAGGATTAAATTCAAAGGGGGACTAAAAAAATGGCTTTTACACGTCAGGAAGTTCGAAAAAGATTAGAAAAAGAGATTGCAAAAGGTAAAAGTGTAGTTGGTGCAGGAGCTGGAACTGGTATTTCAGCTAAATTTGCTCAAAAAGGTGGAGTAGATTTAATAATTATCTATAATTCAGGTAGATATAGAATGGCTGGAAGAGGTTCTCTTGCCGGATTGCTGCCCTATGGTGATGCAAATGGAATAGTTGTAGAAATGGCAGATGAAGTGCTGCCGGTAGCCAAAGAAACTCCAGTCCTGGCTGGTGTCTGTGGTACAGATCCCTTTAGATTAATGGATAATTTCTTAAAAGATCTTAAGGATATGGGCTTTTCTGGGGTTCAGAATTTCCCTACTGTAGGCTTAATTGATGGTGTGTTTAGACAAAATTTAGAAGAAACAGGAATGGGCTATGATTTAGAAATTGAAATGATCAGAAAAGCTCATCAACTTGATATGTTTACTGCACCTTATGTATTTGATGAAGAAGATGCTAAAGCAATGGCAGAAGCTGGAGCTGATGTTCTAGTAGCTCATATGGGTTTAACAACCAGCGGCAGTATTGGTGCAGAAACTGCGCTGACTCTGGAAGAAAGTGCGAAAAAAGTTCAAAGAATTGCAGATGCCGGTCATAGTGTAAATAAAGATCTAATGGTTATCTGTCATGGTGGCCCAATTGCAATGCCAGATGATGCTAAATATGTTTTAGAAAATACAGAAAATGTAGTTGGATTCTTTGGAGCTTCCAGTATTGAAAGACTTCCCACTGAAGCAGCTATTAAAAAACAGACTGAAGACTTCAAGAAATTAGTGATCAATAAATAAGTCAATTTTATGATTAATATGATTAATTTAAATTAAAATTTAAAATATTAGCCGTCCTTAAAAGGGGCGGCTTTAATTTATTTAAATATTTCGTAAATTAAAATATTTATCTTTAAGCAGGAAAATGGGTTTTTATCTAAAATCTATATATAAGGTTAAAGAATTTAAGGCAAAAGAATTTGAGGAGGAAAGAATTAATGCCAAAGAGAAAAGATTTAAATAAGATTTTGATTATTGGTTCTGGCCCGATTGTAATTGGTCAGGCATGTGAATTTGATTATTCTGGAACTCAGGCCTGTAAGGCTTTGATGGAAGAAAATTATGAAATAGTACTTGTTAATTCGAATCCGGCAACAATTATGACAGACCCGGAGATGGCAGATCGAACCTATATTGAACCGCTGACTGCAGCGAGTATTGAGAGGATTATAAAAAAAGAAAACCCAGATGCTCTTTTATCTAACTTAGGCGGCCAGACAGCACTTAACCTGGCTTCAGAACTTTATGAATCTGGTGTTTTAGAAAAACATGGTGTAGAAATTATAGGAATTCAGCCCGAAGCAATTGAACGGGGAGAAGATAGAATTCTATTTAAAGAAGAAATGGAAAAACTGGGAGTTCCAATGCCCAAAAGTTTACCAGCCTATGATGTAGAAGAAGCAGTAAAAATTGCAAAGGAAATGGGTTTTCCGGTAGTTGTTAGACCAGCTTATACCATGGGAGGCAGTGGTGGTGGTTTAGTCTATAATTTAGAGGAACTTAAAAACATTGCTGAAAATGGAATAGCAGCCAGTATGATTGATCAAATTTTAATTGAAGAAGCTGTTTTAGGCTGGCAGGAATTAGAACTTGAACTGGTTAGAGATCAGAAAGAAAAGAAAATTTCTATCTGTTTTATCGAAAACGTTGATCCAATGGGAGTACATACAGGAGACAGCTTCTGTGTTGCACCAATGCTGACAATCGATGAAGATGTTCAAAAAAGAATTGAAGATTACAGCTATAAAATTGCAGATGCAATTGGAGTAATCGGAGGTGCCAACTTTCAGTTTGCATATAACAGGGAAGAAGATAGACTGGTAATTATAGAGATGAATCCCAGGACTTCTCGTTCATCGGCCCTGGCCTCTAAAGCAACCGGTTTTCCAATAGCCAGAATTTCTACAAAACTATCTGTCGGAATCACCTTAGATGAATTACCATATTATAATGGACAGAATTTGTCCGAATATGAGCCGGGTGGAGATTATGTAGTAGTTAAATATGCCCGCTGGTCCTTTGAAAAATTCCCGGGAGCCGAAGATAAACTGGGAACTCAGATGAAGGCTGTAGGTGAAGCGATGAGTATCGGTAAAACTTATGCTGAGGCTGCTCAAAAGGCAATTAGGTCACTGGAAATTGGCAGATCAGGATTTGGAAATATAGCAGAATTTCAAAAGTTAGAAAAAGAAGAAATTTTAGATCGTCTAAGAACACCTTCTAGTGAAAGGCATTTTTTGATATATGAGGCAGTGAATAAAGGAGCTTCAATTGCTGAGATTCAGGATATCACACATATTTCAACCTGGTTTTTAGAAGAAATGGAAAAATTAGTAGAATTAGAGAATAGACTGCTTAAATATAAAGGTAAGCGCCTGCCTTCAGAAATATTAGTAGAAGCAAAGGAAAAAGGGTTTTCAGATAAATATTTATCTGAGCTCTTAAATTATGATGAAAAGAAGTTTAGAAAAGCGCGCAAATATGTAGTTGAAAATGATAACTTTGATTTAGTCAAAGTAAGTGGAGCCGAAGGAGAGTATTATTATTCTTCCTATAATTTAGCTGAAGAAAAGATTCCGACTTCAGATTCTAAAAAAGTTATGATCTTAGGTGGAGGTCCCAATAGAATTGGCCAGGGTATAGAATTCGATTATGCCTGTGTTCACGCATCTTTTACCTTAGATGAATTAGGCTATGATTCGGTAATGGTTAACTGTAATCCAGAAACAGTTTCTACAGACTATGATATCTCTTCCAAGCTATATTTTGAGCCGCTGACAGCTGAAGATGTTTTGAGAATCTACGAAAAAGAAAAACCTGAAGGAGTCATTGTTCAGTTTGGCGGTCAGACTCCGCTCAATATAGCTGAAGAATTAGAAGAGGCAGGAGTTAATATTTTAGGAACTTCACCGGCAAGTATTGATTTTGCAGAAAATAGAGAAGAATTTAGAAGGCTGATGAATGAGTTAGAGATTCCGCAGCCAGAAAGTGATATTGCAAGATCAGCTGCTGAGGCTCATAGAATTGCAGAGCAGATTGGTTATCCCCTGATGCTTAGACCTTCCTATGTTCTGGGAGGAAGAGGAATGGAAATAGTTTATGATCAAAAAAGTCTGGAAAACTATTTAGAATCTCAGGTGGCCGAAGTTTCAGCCGAGCATCCTGTTTTAATAGATAAATTTTTAGAAGATGCTTTAGAAGCTGAAGTTGACGCTTTAACAGATGGTGAGGATACTTTTGTGGCTGCAGTAATGGAGCATATAGAAGAAGCAGGAATCCATTCAGGTGATAGTGCCTGTGCTATTCCTTCTTTAGAAATTACTGACCAGCAGCTTAAAACCATTAAAGATTATACTGCAAAAATAGCATCAGCGCTTGATGTTGTAGGTTTAATGAATATTCAATTTGCAATCTATGAAGGAAAAGTCTATATTATAGAGGCTAATCCAAGAGCTTCCAGAACTGTACCTCTGGTCAGTAAGGTAACTGGAATTAATATGGCAAAACTTGCTACCAGATTGATGCTTGGAGAATCACTGGCATCTTTAAATCTTAAAGAAAAAGAAGTCCCTTATACTGGAGTTAAAGAGGCAGTTTTTCCTTTTGATAAATTTGAGCATGTAGATGCAGTTTTAGGGCCTGAAATGAAGGCAACTGGAGAAGTAATGGGAATTGCCAGCACTTATGCTCAGGCTTTCTATAAGGCTCAGACAGCAGCCGGATTGGAACTTCCGACTTCAGGTAAAGTTTTGATCACAGTCAATAATAAAGATAAGCAAAAAATCGTAGATACAGCTCAAAAACTAAAAGAGCTTGGCTTTGAAATTTTAGCTACAGAGGGGACCAGAGATTTTCTAAGTCAGAATGGAGTAGAAGCAGAGCTGATTAATAAACTAGGTCACGGCAGACCTAATATAGTGGATGCCATCAAAAATGGTGAAATTCAGCTGATTATTAATACTCCGATTGGTAAAGAAGGAATAGAAAATGATAGTTATATTCGCTCAGCAGCTATTAAATATAAGATAGCATATATTACAACAACAAATGCCGCCCGAGCCAGTGCCGCAGGAATTGAAGCTGAGATAAAAAATAATTATGAGCTGAAAGCAATTCAGGATTATCATAAAATGCTTAAATAAGTTGAATAATAAAAAAATTAAATAGTCAACTAATAGATAAATAATACTTATTTTTAAAACTTTCCTTGTGATTATTACTTTCATGAGGAAAGTTTTTTTATTTAAATTAAAATTTTAAAAAGGTGTTAATTTAAATTCAAAGAATTATATATTAACAGTATAATATTAATGTTTTTTTGGAGGAAATTTATGAATGAGCTTTTAATTTCAACAAAAGATATTTTTAATTTTAAAAAAGTGCTATTTGCTTTTACCTTAAGTATAATCCTTTTAGTGATCGGTATTTATCATTTTATGTTTTTCCATGTAATAGTTGAATTATTTAGTGTTTTTGTTGCTTTTTCAATTTTTATGCTGATATTTTATTCTAAAGATCGAATTGATAATAATTATTTGCTGATTTTAGGCACCTCATTTTTATTTATTGGTTCATTTGATTTTGCCCACACTCTTTTTTATAAAGGCATGGATTTGTTTAATTATAATCAGTCAAATATTCCAACTCAACTCTGGCTTATTGCTCGCTATATAGAGAGCTTTTCTATATTGGCTGCAGTTAGTCAAATAACTAGACTAAAAAAGATTAAATTTAAGCGAATTTTTAATCTCTATTTATTAATAAGTCTAATAATAATTTTAACCCTTATTTCAGGTTTTTTCCCTGATGCATTTTTAGAAGAAAGCGGTCTTACTAATTTTAAAAAGATTAGTGAATATATCATTTCAGCTATTTTGGCAGTTGCTTTAATATTAATTTATAAAAACAAAGAAAAATTTCATAAAAATATTTTTAAACTAATGACTCTTTCAATAACTTTCACAATAATATCTGAGATATCTTTTACTTTTTACAATTCAGTTTATGGTATTAGCAATATTATAGGGCATATTTTGAAATTTATCTCATTTTACTTAATCTATGAGTTAATGTTAAAAAAGATAATTATTGAACCACAGGAAATTTTATTTAAAAAATTGAAAAGCACAAAAGAAAAATGGAAATTAGCTGCTTCTGCTGCTAATCTTGGTCTCTGGGAATTAGATCTAGAAAAAAATGATTTAAATTTTGATAATAATTTTTCAGATATGTTAGGCTATAGCAGTGGAGAACTAGAAAAAGATATTAATCAGCTTAAAAATTTAATTTATCCTGAAGATTTAGACAAAATAGAAAATAAAATATCAAATTTAATTAAAAGTAATGAAAATATTTTTGAGATAGAATATAGAGTTAGAGCGAAAGATGGCCAATTTAAATGGATAAGTAATACCGGCCAGACCATTGAGGTAGATCAAGATAATAAACCGGTCAAATTACTTGGAATTCATCAAAATATCGATCAAAATAAGAAAATTAAAGAACGACTACAATATCTATCCTTTAATGACAATTTAACTGAGCTTTATAATAGAAGGTATTTTGAAAATGAACTAGAAAGATTAAATAATTCTCGTAGATACCCAATCAGTATAATAGTTTCTGATATAGATAACCTTAAAATTGTTAATGATACAATGGGACACAAAATGGGAGATAAATATATAAAACAGGTGGCCCAGATTTTCAAAAATGTTTTAAGAAGTGAAGATATAGCGGCTAGAATTGGTGGAGATGAATTTGCTGTCATACTTCCAGAAACTAGTCTGGATGATGTCGAAATAATTTGCAGCAGAATTGAAGAGCAGTGTGAAAAGATAAATAATGGGGATAATAAATTTGAAAATCTATTTAGAGTATCTATTGGTTTCCACAGCTTTAATAACAATTCTCAAGATCTTAGTTATATCTTTCAAAAAGCTGATGAAAAAATGTATAAAAATAAACAGGAATATAAACAAAATATAAAGAAAAAATGATAAAAGTAATTCTTAAGCTGAGGTGGTACTTATGGAAGCTAAAAAAGAAAAATTCATTGAAATGTTTAATCAGCTGCATGAACATTTAAAAGAAGTAAATGACTGGGATACTTCTTTTTACAGACTGCTGCATGAAGGCAGAAAAAATGAATATATTATCAAAAAATATCGAGATGAGCTGGACACTGTTAGAGAAGTCAGAAATTCTATTACTCACAATAATGAATATTATTTTCTGCCCAGTGACTCTTTAT
The DNA here is from genome assembly GCA_051746665.1 of Bacillota bacterium. Classification (GTDB taxonomy): domain Bacteria; phylum Bacillota; class Halanaerobiia; order Halanaerobiales; family Halanaerobiaceae; genus Halanaerobium. The sequence goes on along the minus strand of JBNJFG010000056.1, from coordinate 5,689 downwards.
ATTCTCTACTTGAAGAAATTTTAGAAAAAGTTTTAGACTCGCCAGAAGTAAGTGACTTCATAAATGGTAAATTAATGGTAATCAGAGAAAATTCATCAATAATTGATACAATTCAGGATATGAGCAAAAAAGATTATGCTCAGATTCCTGTAGTTGATCATAATGGTAAGTATATTGAGCTATTAACTGCAAATACAATTATCAGATGGATGGGAGATTTAAAAGAAAATCAGGATGGCCGCCTGATTGTTAATGATGTTAAAATTAAAGAAATTTTAAAATATGCAGAGGAAGAAGAAGTCTGCGAATTCATCTCTAGAGACAGCAAACTTGATCATTTAATTGATAAACATGAATCAATTATTAAAGCTGGAAATAAAATTGATGCTTTTTTAATAACTGAACATGGAGATCGAGATGAAGTACTGCTGGGAATTATAACCAGTTGGGAAATACCAGAGATTTACAATAAATTAAATATTTAGTGGTGAATAATATTTTAA
>JBNJFG010000056.1:0-5086 GCA_051746665.1 Bacillota bacterium | reverse complement strand
ATTTTAAATAATTCTTGACAATTTAAGCAGTGTTAATATATAATCTGTTTAATAATTTAAATAAAATTTTAAATATTAAAAACTATGATAAGGATCCAGTAAGCCTAAAGGGCTGAATTACACCTTTGAGTTTCAGACTGAAATTTAGTAGGTTTTGACGTTATCCCACGTTAGAGGGTGAGGAAGTTATAGCTTCCAAGAGAGTGAATCTGTTTTGCAGATTAATTCAGGTGGTACCGCGAATTTAAGTCGTCCTGTTTAAGGGGCGGCTTTTTTATATTTAAAAATTAAAAAATTCAAGGAGGAATTATAATGAGTAACGAGAATAAGAGTAAACAAATTTCTTTTACAGCAGCATTAATACCGGTTTTAGTTCTTTTAACTGCCGGTGCATTATCAGTATTTATCTGGAAAGTAGGAATGTTAATTCCACTGCTCAGTGGAATAACAGCAGCAGCTTTTGTGGGTGTCTATTATGGGAAAAGTTGGAATGAACTCGAAAATGGATTAAAAAAAGGAGTTAGTCAGGCACTACAGCCGGTATTTATTTTAATTATTGTTGGTTCAATAATTGGAAGCTGGATCTTAAGTGGAATTATACCTTCATTAATTTATTATGGACTTAAAATCATTAATCCAGCTGTTTTTCTGCCGCTGGCAGCTTTAATTACCGCAGTGGTTTCCACAAGTACAGGTACTTCTTTTACTTCAATTGCAACGGTTGGGATAGCATTAATGGCAGTTGGAAATGGAATGGGTTTTCCCGCAGCAATTTCAGCAGCAGCGGTAGTTTCAGGAGCGTTTTTTGGAGATAAAATTTCTCCCCTTTCTGATACAACAAATATAGCACCAGCTATAGTAGGCTGTGACCTTTTTGAACATATAAATCATATGCTCTGGGATACTATTCCAGCTTTTTTAATATCTCTAATTCTATATTATTTTGTCGGAATTAATCAGATGGCCTCTACCAGTTCCGGAATCAATGAAATTAATAGTCTAATTAATGGGCTGGATTCTGTTTTTAATATATCCCCGATTCTTTTAATAGTGCCATTATTGACAATTATATTGGCTTTAAAAAAAATACCTGCCATTCCAGCTTTAATTACCGTTTCGGTTACCGGTGGTTTATTTGCAGTGATTTTTCAGGGGGCAGCAGTTCAGCAGGTATTTGCAGCTTTTAGTTTTGGTTATCAGGGCAGCACAGGTCAGCAGATGCTGGATAGCCTATTAAACCGAGGTGGAATATCTTCAATGGGAGGAACGATTATTCTCTTAATTATTGCTACAGCCTTAGGCGGTATAATGAGAGAGGTAGGAATTTTAGATGCAATTTTAAATAAGTTTATTTCTTTAATTAAAAACGAAAAACAATTAGGTGTGACTGCAATAATCTCTACTTTTTTAATTGGTTTTAGTACCGGTGCTCAAATTTTGGCGATAATTATACCAGGCAGTCTGTTTAAAGAAAGCTATAATAAATTTGGCCTGCATACTAAAAACTTAAGTAGAACAGTTGAGGCGGCAGGTACTGTCGGAATTACCCTGGTGCCCTGGAGTGTGCCTGCTGTTTTTGCGGCAAATATGCTGGGTGCTGAAGCGACATCTTTTATTCCTTATTTATTTTTCCCAATTTTAGTAATCGCAATTAATATTATCTACAGTATTACTGGTTTTAGTATTGCCAAAAAAGAAGTGAAAACAGAAGCTGATTCAGAAAGGAGTACAAAGATTGGATAATTCAACAATAATTAAAGTACTTGGTACTGCACAGGATGCAGGATATCCACAATTAAACTGCAGCTGTCCTCACTGTAAGGCAGCCAGAAAAGATTATTCATTGAGACGACTTCAGAGTTCAGTTGCAGTTATTGATAAAAAAGATAAAAAGACTTTTGTACTTGATGCAGCACCTGCTTTTTCGGAGCAGTTAGATAATTTAAATCTGCTGGCTGAAGCAGAAAATTTGGGCAGCAGTCATTTGAGTGGAATTTTATTAACCCATGCTCATATTGGTCATTATACAGGTCTGATGTATCTTGGAAAAGAAGCTTTAAATATTTCTAATCTTCCTGTTTATTTAAGTCAAAAGATATTTGATTTCTTAAAAAATAATGCTCCCTGGTCAGATTTATTTAAAAATAATAATTTAAAGGCAGCAGTTTTTAAATTTGAAAAAGAATATCAGCTAAGTAAAAATATTTCATTTAAAGCAGTAGAAGTTGAACACCGCAATGAGTATGCTGATACAGCTGCTTTTATAGTAAATGCTGGCAAAAAAAGTTTTTTATATTTGCCTGATTTTGATAGTTGGTCAAACTTTGAGCAGATCTTTAGAAAAGTAATTAAAGAAATTGATTATGCTTTGATCGATGGTACTTTTTTTGATAAAGAGGAATTAGGTGAACTTAGAGGCAGAGATTTATCTCAGGTTCCACATCCTCCAATTAAAGAAACAATGAAACTTTTGGCAGATTTAACTGAAAAAGAAAAGAAAAAAATATACTTTACTCATTTTAACCATACTAATCGAATTTTAGACAGCGATGGCAAAAAAGCAGAGATTGTCAGAAAAAAAGGATTTAATATTTTAAACGAGGGAGAATCATTTTAGAAGTAAAATAATTATTGTATTTTCAAAATACATTCAAAATAGTTCAAAACCATGTCAAAGTATATTCAAAATAGCTTAAAAGCTTGAAAAAAGAAGTTTTCTATGTTACAATCTAATTACAATGAAAGGAGAGATTTAGATGGAAATATATACTACAAATGAAGTAGCTAATATGCTAAAAATCTCCCGAGCTTCAGTTTTAAAATTGATTAATAAAAAAGAATTAAAGGCAAAAAAAGTTGCCAGGAAATGGAGAATTACTGAAGGACATCTGCAGGATTTTTTCAAAGAAGAAAACAATTAAATGTTAAAAAAATTTTTAGTCACAGTGTTAACAGCACAGGAAAGGGTTTGATACTATGATTTCCTTAAGCAGTGCTAGACATCTGGTAGAAGAGGTTATTGGAGAAGAAATACCTTTAGTTTATACTGATTTGACTCTGCGTGATTGGGCAAGAGAAGGCGTTATCTCTCGCATTAAAGTTGAAAACGGAAATGCTCTATATCCTGATATAATAACAACTGAAATCTTAACTGCTTTAAAACTTAAAGGAAAATATAAACTTTCAGAAATTGCTGAAGCCAGAAAATGTCTGGAGCTTGAGGGTGGTCATCCCAATCAAATCAATGAGGAAGAGATAATAAGGTTTGTTAACTGCAGAAAGCTGTTAAGTGATAAAAAGCTGGTAACTAAACTTTCACTGGACAATATAGAATCTCTCGATAAAATAAAAGAATTAATAGATGATTTAGTTAAGGAATCTAAGCATTTAGAAGTAGTTGGCGAATATTTAAAAGAATTTCTCAAATCAGAAAAAGAATTAAAAAATATTCAAGCAAGAAAACAAAAAACTTATATTTCTTAGAAAAATTTACGGCCAATAGCAATATTGGTCTTATTTTTTTGCAAACAGATAATGGAAAATGTTATGATGATAACATAATTTAAGATTAGGAGTGATCAGATTGGATAGACCGGATTGGAATGAATACTTTATGCAGATGGCAGAATTGGCTGCCACAAGAGCAAGTTGTTTAAGGCGGAAAGTTGGTGCAGTTTTAGTAAAAAACAAAAAAGTTCTGGCAACAGGATATAATGGGGCTCCTAAAGATATTACCCACTGTGAAACTGCCGGCTGTTTGCGCGAAGCGATGGGAGTTCCAAGTGGTCAAAGACATGAAATTTGCAGAGGAGTTCATGCCGAACAGAATTTAGTTGCTCAGGCTGCATTTCATGGAGTTAAGACTGAAGGTTCAACAGTTTATTGTACTCATCAGCCCTGTATAATTTGTACTAAAATTTTAATTAATGCTGGGGTTGAGAAAATATATTTTAAAAATGCTTATTCGGATAAATTTGCCGAAAAAATGTTAAAAGAGTCAAATATTGAGTTTATAAAATACTAGTAATTCTTTAATCTAAAAAGGATTAAATTAATTATTAGAGAATATAATTGATAGATGGAATTTTTTTGCAATACGCATTGTAAGGGGAAAGGAGCAATATGAAAAATATAGTCACTTTTACTTTAAATCCAACCATTGATAAAAATTCAAGTGTTGATCATGTTAAGGCAGAGGATAAATTATACTGTGATAAACCAGTTTTCGAACCTGGAGGTGGCGGAATAAATGTTTCCCGGGCCCTCAAAAAATTGGGAGGAGATTCTCTGCTGCTCTATACATCTGGTGGCTTTACTGGTAAAAAATTAGATAGGCTGCTGGCAGCAGAAAATTTAAATAAACAGGCTGTAAAAATAGATGCTGAGACTAGAGAAAACTTAATTATCAGTGAAAAAGCATCTAATCTGCAGTATAGATTTGGAATGCCTGGACCAGAAATTAATGATCATGAGTATCAAAAAATATTTAAGATATTAAATGAATTAAAACCTTTTCCAGACTACTTAGTTATCAGCGGCAGTATACCTGAGGGAGTTAACAATGATATTTATGCAGAAATGGCGTCAGCTGCAAAAAAAAGAGATGCAAAAGTAATAGTTGATGTTTCTGGTGCTCCTTTAAAAGCAGCCATAGAAGAGGGCGTGTTTTTAATTAAACCAAATCTTGGGGAATTTCAAAATTTAATTGGTGAAGAACTAAAAGATGAAGATCAAATAATTAAAGAAGCTCAAAAACTAGTAGATAATAAGTCATGTCAGGCAATTGTAATTTCTATTGGTGCTGGAGGGGCTCTGTTGGTTACAGACCAGAAGGCAGAATTTATGCGTCCTCCAACTGTTCCCATTAAAAGTAAAGTAGGTGCAGGAGATAGCATGGTAGCTGGAATGGTATTGAGCCTGGCTCAAGGAGAAAACTTTAAAAATTCATTTTATTATGGACTGGCAGCTGGTTCTGCTGCTGTAATGACTCCAGGAACTGAATTATGTACCAAAGAAGATACTGATAGATTATATCGGCAGATGACAGTAAAAAGATACTAGTAATTATTAGCGGCTGAATTTAAAA
>JBNJFG010000055.1:0-14338 GCA_051746665.1 Bacillota bacterium | reverse complement strand
TTTTTTAATGTCTAATTGAATTTTATTTAATTTTTATTAAAGAGGGAATGTGACAAAAATTTTTCAATAATTTTATAATATCCAGGAGGTATAAAATGAAAATTTTAAAACAAAGTAAAGAAAACTTAGCTCAACTGAAAGAGGATGGAATTACAAGACACCGACTATTTATACTGGCTTTACAGCATATGTTTGCAATGTTTGGTTCAACAGTGCTGGTACCAGCACTGACAGGATTAAATCCTGCAGTTGCACTTTTCACTTCCGGTCTTGGAACCCTGATCTTTCATTTAATTACTGGTGGGAAAGTGCCAGCCTATCTTGGCTCTTCTTTCGCTTTTATAGCTCCAATTATAGCAGCACAGAATCAGTTTGGTAGAGATGGAGCTATGTTGGGAATCATCACAGTAGGTCTTGTTTATGCTCTAATGTCATTAGTGATCAGACTGCTGGGTACAGAATTTTTTAGAAAATTACTGCCGCCTGTAGTAATTGGCCCGGTAATCATTACAATTGGACTTGGACTTGCACCAACAGCTAAAGATATGGCTTCAGAACATTTATTAGTAGCTTTTGTTACTCTTGCAATAGCAGTTGGAGTCAGCGTTTTTGCAAAAGGAATTATTAAAGTTATTCCAATCTTGCTCGGGATTATCGGAGGTTATACATTTGCTGCTTTTTTAGGACTGGTAAATTTTGCGCCAGTAATGGAAGCTTCCTGGTTTTCACTACCTAAGTTTGCTTTACCAACTGTGAGCGGCAACTTAAAAGCAATTACACTTGTGGCACCAATTGCTTTAGTAACTATGGTTGAACACTTAGGTGATGTTGTTGCTATCAGTTCAACAGTTAAAAAAGACTTTATAGAAGAACCAGGTCTGCATAGAACTCTTTTAGGTGACGGAATTGCAACTTTAGTTGCCGGTCTTTTTGGTGGGCCTCCTAATACAACATATGGTGAGAATGTTGGGGTTTTAGCGCTAACAAAAGTATATAATCCAATGATTATTCAGCTGACTGCAGTGATAGTAATCTTAAGTTCTTTTATCCAGAAAGTTGGAGTTTTAATTCAGACCATTCCAACAGCAGTAATGGGTGGAATTGTTTTCTTACTCTTTGGGATGATAGCTTCAATTGGACTTAGAACTTTAGTAGAAAATGAAGTGGATCTTTCTAAAAATAGAAATTTAGTAATAGTTTCAGTAACTCTGGTAGTTGGAATTTCTAATCTAACTTTAAGTTTTGCCGGTCTGGAATTTGGAGGCATGGGACTGGCAGCAATAGTTGGAATAGTAATGAATCTTATCTTACCAGAAATAGACAAAGAAGTAGAGGAATTAGAGGCTGAAGAAGATCTAAAACTAAAATCAGAATTAAGTTATGAAGCTAATTAAAATATCCTGGTAGGGGGTAATCAGATTGAGTTTAAAAAGAAAAGATTTTTTAGGTCTTTATAATTCAACTAAAGAAGAAATTAATGAAATTTTGGATACTGCCGCAGCTATGAAGGATATTTTAACCAGAACAGTTAAAAAAGTTCCAACACTGCGGGGGAAAACAGTAATAAATTTATTTTACGAACCTTCAACCAGAACTAAGTTTTCTTTTAATCTAGCAGCAAAAAGGTTGAGTGCAGATGTAATGAGTATTTCAAAAGCTTCCAGCAGTATCGCAAAAGGAGAAAGTTTACTTGATACAGCAAAGACAATGGAGGTTATGGGTGCTGATGTAGTTGTTATTAGGCATAGTGCTCCGGGAGCTGCTAAATTTCTGGCAGAAAATATTTCGGCAAGTGTACTTAATGCAGGGGACGGTGCTCATGCTCATCCAACTCAAGCCCTCTTAGATATTTACAGTATTAAAGAAAAACTGGGCGAGATAGCGGGACTTAAAGTCTTAATTGTGGGAGATATTGCTCACAGCCGGGTGGCACGCTCCAATATCTGGGGTTTAAATAAATTAGGAGCTGAAGTAGCAGTTGCAGGTCCCCAGACTTTAATCCCAAGCGAAATAGAAAAGATGGGAGTTAAGGTTTATTCTGACCTCGATCAGGCTTTAGAAAATGTAGATGTTGTCAATATTTTAAGAATCCAAATGGAAAGACAGGAAAGTGGACTCTTCCCTTCGATTAGAGAATACAGAGAAATTTACGGAATGAATGCAGAGCGGCTGGAACGGATCGGAAAAAAGGCAGTAATTATGCATCCGGGTCCGATGAACAGAGGTATAGAAATTGAAAGTTCAGTTGCAGATAGCTCACAGTCAGTAATTACAGAACAGGTTAAAAACGGTGTGGCAATCAGAATGGCACTGCTTTATTTACTGGCCGGGAGGGAGATAGATAATGAAAAGCTTAATTAAAAATGGTAGAGTTTATGATTCTAAAAATGGACTTGATGGGAAATATGATATTTTAATTGAAGCTGATAAAATTGTTGAAATAAATAGAGAAATTAAAAATAAAGATTATGAAGTTATAGATGCTGAAGGAAAAATTATTATTCCTGCCTTAATTGATATGCACACTCATTTAAGAGAGCCTGGTTATGAAGAAAAAGAAACTGTTAGAACAGGAGCTGAAGCCGCTGCTGTTGGTGGTTTTTCTGCAGTAGCAGCAATGCCCAATACAAATCCAATTGCTGATAATCCGGCAGTAGTTGAACATTTAAAACATAAAGCTGAAAAAGCAGTTGTTAGAGTTTATCCAATTGGAAGTATTACCCAAGACAGTAAAGGTGAAGTACTTTCAGAAATTGGAACTTTAGCTAAAAATGGTGTTAAAGCTTTATCTGATGATGGAAACCCTGTAATGAATTCTGAAATTATGAGGAGAGCAATGGAATATGCATCAGCCTTTAATTTACCAATAATTGACCATTGTGAAGATAAAAACCTTTCTCAAGATGGCGTAATGCATGAAGGTTATTATTCAACAATTTTTGGACTTAAAGGAATTCCAGCCGCAGCTGAAGAAATTATGGTAGCCCGCGATATAGTGTTAGCAGAAATGACAGGAATTCACTTACATATTGCTCATCTTAGTACTGAAGGTAGTTTAAATTTAGTTAAAGAAGCAAAATCACGAGGAGTAAATGTCACTTTTGAAGTAACACCTCATCATTTATTATTAACTGATCAAATAGTTGGAGATTATAATCCTGATACCAAAGTTCACCCTCCACTTCGCTCCCAGAGAGATAAAGAAATTTTAGTAAAAGCACTTCAAGCTGGCGAAATAGATGTACTAGCAACAGATCATGCTCCTCATACTTTTGAGGATAAGCTGGGAGAATTTGATTATGCAGCTTTTGGAATTTCTGGTTTAGAAACTGCATTAGGGCTTTTATATCATAATTTTATAAAAACAGAAGTGATTGATTGGAATGATTTGCTTAGAATGTATTATTATAAACCAGGAGAAATAATGAATATTGAATCAGAAGGCTTAAAAGAAGGCGCAAGAGCAGATATTATTATTTTTAATCCTGAGCGAGAATGGATAATAGATAAAGATAAATTTAAATCAAAGGGTAAAAATACTCCTTTTAATGGAGAAAAATTATGTGGTAAAAATGAAATGACTTTTGTCGGAGCTAAGCTAGTCTATGATGACCGAGGAGGAAAAAATGAAATACTTTATTGATCAGTTACAGCAAAAAATTGAAGCCAAAAATTCAAGAATTTGTGTTGGTCTAGATCCGCATCTTGAACTGCTTCCGGAAAATGTTCTGGCAGCAGGACTTTTAGAAGATTTGGAGTCGAATAAAAAAGAAATTGCAGCCTCAGTATTGAAATTCAATCAGAAAATAATTGATGCAGTTGCTGATATGACAGCAGTTGTAAAACCACAGATGGCATTTTACGAAAAATTAGGTGTTCCAGGAATGGAGTGTCTCTGGCAGACAATGGCCCATGCTAAAAGCAAAGGCCTGCTTGTTTTACTTGATGGAAAAAGAAATGATATTGGTTCAACTGCTAAAGCTTATGCAGAATCATATTTAGAGCAAAAGGAAATTTCAGCAGATTCAATTACAATTAATCCTTATTTAGGAAAAGATGGTGTTTTACCTTTTTTAGAAAATAAAGAAAAAGGAGCATTCGCTTTGCTGAGAACTTCAAATCCATCTGCAGTTGATCTACAGGATCTGAAATTAGATGATGGTCGAACAGTCTACCAGGCAGTTGGAGATTTTCTGCAGGAACTAGGCAGTGATTACATAGGTGAATGTGGTTATTCAAATCTGGCAGCAGTAGTTGGAGCAACTTATCCAAAGGAGTTAAAAGAAATCAGAGCTCAGCTGAAATCGGTATTTTTCTTGATTCCAGGTTTTGGAGCTCAGGGTGGGGGAGCAGCGGATATTAAAGCTGGTTTTGATCAAAATGGTAGAGGAGCAGTTGTTAATTCATCCCGAGGTATTAATTTTGCCTATCGAAAAGAAGAATATGCTAAGTTTGGAGCAGAAAATTATGACAGGGCAGCAAGAGCTGCAGCAGAAAAAATGAAAAAAGAAATTAATGATGTTTTAAAGTAGTTAATAAAGCCACTGATGCCAGGTGAAAAGATAATTTTTTCACTCGGTGCTAATAAAGATAAAAAGGAGAGTTTTATGTTTAAAATAATTGAGAATAAAAATGTGGGACCTAATATTTTTCAGTTGGTTTTAAATTATGACCAACTTTCTCAGAATCCAGAGCCAGGACAGTTTTTTAATATAAAAGTAAGTCACAATGGTAGTGATGATCCACTTTTAAGAAGACCATTCAGTATTTTTGATTTCGATGCTGCTGCTAAAAAAATCGAATTTGTTTATAAAGTAGTTGGAAAAGGAACAAAAATACTTTCTGAATTTGAAATAGGAACAGAACTTGATGTTTTAGGTCCACTGGGAAGCCCTTTTTCTTTAAATGAAAGCAGAAATGAAATTCATCTTATAGGTGGGGGATTGGGAATTGCTCCATTATTTTATTTAGCTAAAAAATCAGTAAAAAGAAATGAAAAGTTAAAAATATTTATTGGTGCTGCTAATAAATCAGAGTTAAATTTTTTTGAAGATAAATTTAAGAAATTAAAGGCAGAATTATATCTGGCCTCAATGGAAGAAAAATTAACAATCAAAGGAACTGCCCTTGATTTATGGTTAGATAAGCTTCAGCAGACTCCGGATTTTATCTACAGCTGTGGTCCAGAAAAAATGCTGGCTGCAGTTGAAAAAAAAGCATTAAAGAAAAATATTGCAGGTGAGATTTCTATAGAAAAAAGAATGGGTTGTGGAATAGGAGTTTGTTTATCATGCAGCTGTGAAACAACTGCTGAAAATCAAAAAAATAAAAGAGCATGTCTAGAAGGCCCAGTATTTGAAATTGGGGAGGTAGTTCTTGATGCTTAAAAATACCGGTAAAGAAATTAAAAATCCAGAAAAAAATCTAGGAAAAAAAGATCTTAATTTAAAGATAAGAATGAAATCCAAAAATAATGAAGATTTAAAGCTAAAAAATCCTTTAATTACTGCTTCCGGAACCTGTGGTAATGGTAAAGAATTAGCTAATTTTTTTGATATTAATCAATTAGGAGCATTTACTACAAAAGGAATTACAGTTGAAGCCCAAAAAGGTAATAAGACTCCGAGAATTGCAGAAACATCAGCTGGAATAATAAACTCAATTGGTTTAGAAAATCCAGGTGTAGATAGTTTTATTGCTGATATACTTCCTGAAACTAAAGCTTATACACTTCCGATTTTAGCAAATATCTCTGGTTATAGTAAAGAGGATTTTGTAAGTCTGGCGCAGAAATTAGAAGGTAGATCAGAACTTGCAGGAATTGAAGTTAACTTATCCTGTCCTAATATTAAAGGGGGAGGCATGGTTTTTGGTACAGATCCTGAAAAAGTTTATGAGATAACAAAAAAAGTTAGAGAAATATATTCAGGGTATATAATAGTTAAATTAACTCCTAATATTACTGATATAACAGAGACTGCGCTGGCTGCTGAAGAGGCAGGAGCAGACGCCGTTGCGATGATTAATACTTTATCAGCTATGAAAATTGATATTGAACAGCAAAAACCAATGCTTGCAAATACATATGGTGGTCTATCCGGGCCAGCAGTGCGGCCAGTTGCAGTAAAAATGGTTTATCAGTGCTATAAAAAGTTGAATATCCCAATTTTAGGTTTAGGTGGAGTTCGCAGTGGTAGTGATGTAATTGAATTCATGCTTGCTGGAGCAACTGCTGTTGGCATCGGAACAGTTAATATGATTGATCCTACAGCAGGGCTGAGAATTATTGAAGAAATAAAAGATTACATGTTTAGACATCAAATTAAAGATTTAACTTCAATAATTGGAGCAGCTCATTAATTTTAAGAAAACTAGAAAATTTTATTTTTAACAAATTATTTTAATCTATTACATTTTAATTATTTTAAAACTTATAAAACAGGAGTGAATTAAATGAATAAAAAAGAAATAAGAGAACTTTTAGTCGAAACTGATGTAATTCAGGAAGGGCATTTTGTTTTGAGTTCAGGTAGACATGCTGATGTTTATATGCAGTGTGCCAAAGTTTTACAGCATCCCAAACATGCCTCAACACTGGCCGCTGAAATTGTAAAAAAATGGGAAGAAAAAGAAATAGATGTAGTAATTGGACCAGCACTGGGTGGAGTAGTATTATCTTATGCAGTGGCAGAAGAGTTAGGAGTTCGCTCAATTTTCAGTGAGCGCAAAAACGGAGAAATGAAAATTAGAAGAGGTTTTGAGTTAAAGCCGGGAGAAAAAGTCTTAGTTGTAGAGGATGTTGTAACAACTGGTGGCTCTGTTAAAGAAGTGCTGGCAGTTTTAGAAGAACTTGATGTTGAAATCGTTGGATTAAGTTCAATAGTTGACCGCAGTAATGGAGAAGTTGAATTTAATTATGACTTCAAGGCACTGCTGCCGGTAGATATTAAGTCTTATAAAGCTGGTCAATGTAAATTATGTAAAGAGGGAATTGCAATTACTCGTCCTGGAAGCAAAGAAAAATAAATTTTGCATTTTGATCTATAAATCCTTATAATGATAATCAGAATTAAAATAAAAATATAAAGGAGTTGTGATTATATATGCAAAATTATGATTTTGTTCATTCCTGTATTAGAGTTATGGACTTAGAAAAATCAATCGATTTTTATCAAGATGCATTAAATTTAAAGGAAAGCAGACGCAAAGATTTTCCGGAAGCTGAATTCACCTTAGTCTATTTAACTGACCAAAATGAAGATTTTGAGCTGGAGTTAACTTATAATTATGATCGAGAAGAACCATACACAATTGGTAATGGCTACAGTCATATTGCAGTTAAGGTAGATGATTTAGAAAAATCTTATCAGCGCCACAAAGAAGCAGGTTATAAGGTTGGAGACTTAAAAAGCTTAAGTGAAAATTCATCCGGCTATTACTTTATTACTGATCCTGATGGCTATCGAACTGAAGTTATAGCAAGATAGCAGGGTACTGGTTACTTGTAAAAAAATGGATATAAAAAATCAAAATAACAACACATAAAAAAAGCTCAACTTCTGGCATCAGAGCCATTAGTTGAGCTTATTTTTTTAATTTTTCATCTACAATTTTCTTAAATTCTTTTAATACCTCTAAAGTTTTTTCAGATTGTGATTTCTGATAAAGATAATTCCAGTCAATATCATCATAATTTAAATAAATCATACCTACAATCCATTCTTGATCAGCATACTCTTTCCAGAATTTATATCTATTTAACCTGTCAATAATAATATCTTCAATACCTATGATATAGGCTTTTAAACCTTCAATTTCAATTTCATTCACTTTATCATAATCACCGGCAAGATCTGAACCTGGAATTTCCAGTGCAAAATCAAGCTGCTCATAGGTCCAGTATTTGCCCTTCTTTTTAAACCCCAAATCTTTAATAATTGGATTAATTTCTTTAATGCTTGCAGGAGTCACCAGATCAACATCCATAGTGCTGTAGCCACCAGCAGTATAAAATTCAACCGCCTGGCCACCAACAATAATCGGCCGAATGTTTATTTCTTTTAAAGCTTCAGTAATTACTGCTGTCAGAGCTATATTTTTGTAAATTTTATCTTTTTTAGAATTGATTATTTTTTTAATTTTAGATTTCAATAAATTCTTATCCATAATAGCCTCCTCAAAAACCGACTTTTATTTCATTAAAAGTCTAATTTTAATACTATTTCAAGCGGTATTTGTGCTTAGCGATTTTTTCGATCATTTCATCTTTTCTTTTTTTGGCAAGTTCATAGAGTAAAAATTCCTTATTTATATTACGGCTGCGTTTGGATTCAGTCTTTTGTTTTGACAGCTGATCTCTAAGTTCTAAAATATCTATTTTTGCTTCTTTTCGTTTTTTATCATATTTTTCAAAGTTGATTTTTTTCATTTTGAAAACCTCCTAAACTCATCATACTAATTATAATTACTTATGTCAAAATAATTACAAGTAATAGTATTGATTCCTATTTAATTGATTAACTTTAATTTAACTTTTTAAAATAAAATGCTAATTGGAGCCTTTGGGGCAGCAATCGATATTGCCATGGATATAGCAGCTTCTATGGCTGAGGTGAAAGAAAAAAGTCCAGAAGTTGGTGCTTTTTTCTTTTTTAAGCAGGTAAAACTAAGTTTTATCTTGAATAATAGTAAATAGAGAACATATAAAGAAAGGAAGATTTATTTGCGACGAAAAAATACATATTTAGCTTTATTTTTAAAATCAATTCCAATTGGATTGGCTAATACTCTGCCGGGAGTTAGTGGTGGAACCATAGCTTTAGTTTTAAATATTTATGAGACTTTAATTAATGCGATTAAAGATATTAAAATCAAGAAACTTAGTTTTATTGGTCTGGGAGCAGTGTTTGGAGTTTTTGTCGGTTCAGCTGTAATTACAGATCTTTATGCAAGTAATCCTTTAATAGTAAATTATTTTTTATTTGGTCTGGTAATTACTTCAGCGCATTCTACTTACAAAAAAATAGGCAGCTTTAGTTTTCTAAAACTGCTTTTTATGTTTTTAGCTTTTGGATTAGCTTTGTTTTTTTCACGCGAAATACAGCTTGGTTTTATTAACGCTCAGGGTTTAATGCTTTTTTTTATTGCTGGTTTTTTTGGCAGTATTGCAATGATTTTACCAGGAATCAGCGGTGGAACTCTATTAATTTTAATGGGAGTTTATCACCCAATACTGGCTGCAGTTAATAACTTTGAGATTATTACCCTGATAGTTTTTGCACTTGGAATGGGAGCTGGACTTTTAGTTTTTGCCTGGCTATTTTCTTATCTTCTCAAAAAACATCAGGCTAAAATTATGGTAGTGCTGACTGGATTGATTTTGGGTTCTTCAGCAGCAGTTTTCCCAGCGAGACTTGAGCTTACAGGATTTATTGCTTTTGCTGCAGGAGCAATTTTAATAATTATTTTAGAGATCATTGGTAAAAACACTTAAGTGAGGATGAATAATTGTGGACTTTAAATATTATGATTATCAACAGGATTTATTTGAAGAAATCATCAGTCAAAAAGCCGAAGTCTATCTTTTTAAAAATTATCAGGATTTAAAAGAAGCAGTTCGAGTCTATCAGCCAGAACCACTGACAAAACAGAGTTTATTTCTAACAGTTAAAGAGTTTAAAAAACGCCTATTCAGCAGCAATCAGATAGTAATTAAAGAAGAAAAACTGCCTTTGATTTTATTTTCAGTTTTGACTGCAGAGGAAAAATCGGAGCTTAAGCTGGATGGTTATCAAGATATTTATCAGTTTTCTCAGCGCTTTTTTGCTTATTTTAAACTGCTGCAGGACTACAGGCTAAAAAGTTTTAAAGAATTAGCAGCCTGGCAAAAGAAGCGTATCAAACGATTGAATCAAATAAAAATTAGATATCAAAAAAAACTAAGTGAGCTGGGATATGTAGATCAGCTAACTTTAAGAGAAGAAAAAAATTTAAACTTTGAGTTTTTAAATGATTATCAAAAAATTAATTTTTTTAATATCCTTAATTTCAATCCTTATTTTAAAGATCTGCTGCAGGAATTGAGTCACAAACTCCAGATTGAGCTGCATCTGCAGCTCAAAAAAGGAGATTTTGATGAAAACAAATTAGAACTTAGAAAAATTACGCTGCCTAAAATTAAAGAAAAAACTCTTGAAATTCGAAAAAGTAATTCAACTTTAAAAAGTCTAGCTGCTTTGTTAAATGAATTAGAATTAAGTGAAGTAGAAACTGAAATCATTGATCCGGCTGAAGAAATAGAAGCGGCTTCTATTTTAAGTCAGGAGCTGAATCTAGCTCAACACAAAAGTTATCAAGAAACGGATTTGTATATATTTTTAGAAAGTATTTATCAGCTTTATCAAAAAGGTAAAAAGGGTTCAGAAATTTTAATTGAGCTCAAAGAATTATATTCTTTAACCAGTCAAAAATTATTTAAAGACTGGCTTAATTTAGATTCAGAGTCTCTGCTGCAGATTAAAGCTTTAATTAGAGAAGATTATTATTATTTAGATCAAGATTTGATTCAGAAAAAATTGCCCTCTTTAAAAAAATTATTAGTTTTTCTAAAGCAAATCAGAAAAACTAAAGATACAGCTGGCCTGATTGATCTTTTAACTGGTTTTTCGGATTATCTACTTCAGGATCAGCCCCAGGAGCTGGTAGAAAAATTTAATGACAGTTTATTAGAGCTGCAGAGTATTGAAGAAATGGGAATAGTAAATAGCTGGCAGGATTATTATTCTGATCAAGGAGCTGGATTATTTTCTCTGTTTTTAAATCATCTTAAATATAAAAATATTTCCATCTCTCAAAATGAAACTGCAGTCGAGTTTTTAAATTCTGACAGTGCTGCTCAGATAAAAAGATCAAAACTGCTGCTCAACAACTGTATTCAGGAAAATTTTGCTCTTAAAAAAGATGGACTTTTCTTTTTGAGCGAAAAACAGCTCCAAGATAATGGGCTGCAGCTGAAGCATCAAAATTTACTGTTAAAAAAATATAATTTTTTGCGTCATATTTTTAGTGCTCAAAAAGCGGTGATTTTTACTGTGGAAAATGAGGATCAAAATATTACTCCAGCAGTTATTTTAGAAGAACTGATGCTTGAATCTGGTCTGGAATTTAAAGAATCTAAATTAAAAGATTTGAGTGAAAAAGAAATATTAAACAATTTATTTGATTTTAAATCAGTTCCAGAATTAAAAGTCAATGAAGAAGCTGCTTTTAGCCAGGAGTTAGAAGTAGAACATGAGGATTTCGGCAGCTCTTTTAATTTTAGCTATTATAAATATAAGTATTTAAAAGACTGTTATCACCGCTTTTATTTAGAACAGCTGGCCAGCTTGGATACAACTTTAGAAATTAAGCCTTCACTATCTTTAATGGCACTTGGGATTTTAACACATGAGATATTTGGAGAGTTAATTATTTATGCTAAAGATAATAAAATAACACCAGACGAAATTTCAGAATCTCTATGTCAGAAGATAATTAAAAAAATCATTAAAAGAAATGAACTCAAAATAGATAAAGATTATTTAAACTATTACAATCAGATAATTTTTAAAAGTCTTAAGCGATCTTTTAATCGCTTTGCAGAGCTGCTTAAAAAATATTTACCTGAAAATGCTAATAATATTTTAGTTGAATGGCCGGAGTGGAATCAGGAGCTGCAGCAGTATTTTAGAGCTTTTGAGACAGATTTTTATCTTTCCGGCAGAATTGATCTCCTATTATTAAGTGAAGCTGAGTATTTTATTATTGACTTTAAAACAGGCAGTGGGGATCAAAAACAGCTTGATTTTTATTCACTGATGCTGCGTCAAAATTATAAAGATCAGCTGCCAGCAAAGAGCAGGAAGGCAATTTACAATGTTTTTGATGAAGATTTTGAACACTCCTATCATAAAATAGAAAAAGAAGATCAGCTGGGAGCAGAACTGGAAGAACTTAGTCTGCAGCTTTTTGCAGCTGGACAATATCAGCGTTTTTATAAGAGCCGCTGTCAGCGTTGTCCCTATCAGGAGATTTGTAGAGTGGAGGTTAAAAACAATGAAAAAAGTTATTAAAGCCAGTGCAGGTACTGGAAAAACTTATAGATTATCTTTAGAATATTTAGCTGCACTTTTAAAAGGAACAGATTTCTCAGAGATTATTGTGATGACCTTTACTAAAAAAGCAACAGCTGAAATTAAAAATAGAATACTTAAACATTTACGGGCAATTATTACTAATAGTTCAGATAAAAAAGCTATTATTAGTTCTTTAAAAAAGATTTATCCAGATCTGAAAGTTGATTCAGTTAAATTAGAAAAAATTTATAAAAAAATGATTTTGAACGATGAAGACATAAAAATTTATACAATAGATGCCTTTACAAACCAGATTTTTGGTCGAGGAATTGCCCCCTTTTTAGAATTATATAATTATCAAATTATAGATGACAGCCAGAATCAAGAAATTATCGAAGAGCTTTTAAAAATTATTTTGAATAACGAAAAACACTATCAAAAACTGCAGAGTTTTTTGGAAGCTAATACAGCAAGAGATCTAGAACCTTATTTAGATTTTATTAAAGAAATAGTTAATAATGCCTGGAAATTTATGCTTTTAGAATCTAAAAACAAAGCTAAACTGCCTCAGGCTGAAATAGTAGAATTATTTGAAAGTAGTTATCAGACTCTAAAAAAGGTGGCTGAGCTCAGAGGAGAAGAATTTTCTGCTGCCTATTTTGTGAAGGCAGGACGCCCCTTTTATGAACAGTATCCAGAACTGAAAAACAAAAAAGAAAAAAAGGAATTCATCTACAAGAACAGAAATTATTTATTAAATGAAAGCTATTGGAGCGGCAACAAGCTGCGGGCTAAAAAAACAAAAGAGCTAAAAGAAAAATTAAATTTTGAGTATAATTTATTTAGAAAAAAACTGGCTGTAGAAATTTATAATCAGGAAGTTATTCCGGCAGAAGAGGAGATTATTAATTTTGCTGAACTGGTTTTATCTATTTACGAAAAACTAAAATTTAAAAGTAGAAAATTTACTCATTCTGATATCAGCAACTATACATTTAAATATTTAAAAGAAGAGGAAATTGGATTAATTGAAAAAGGAGAAGCGTCTTCTTATCTACTTGATCTTTTAGGCGGAGACTATAAAGCCCTTTATATTGATGAATTTCAGGACACCAGTATTTTGCAGTGGAAAATTTTAAAGCCGCTGATTAAAAAGGCGGAGGATTTTATTGCCGTTGGTGATCAAAAACAGTCAATTTATGGCTGGCGGGGGGGCGAAAAAAAACTTTTTGCTTCGCTGGCAGAAATTATTGATGCTGAAAGCGAAAGGCTTGAAAACTGTTACCGCAGTGATCAAAAAATAATAAATTTACTTAATGCTTTTTTCTCTGAGGCAGAAGTTGACTGGGAATATCATGAGGTAGAGGCTGTTTCAAAGGCAGAAGGGTTGACTGAAGTACTTTACGGAGGCAGTTCCGCCTATTATAATACGGGTACTAAAAAATTCGCAGGGCTGGCAGAAGCAAAACAAAAAGAAATTGAAGAAATAAATAGCAAGATCAAAGCTGATCTACCCGCTGAAATAGCAGCAGATATTAAAAATAGATATGTTAATAATTTGGGTGAGATCAGTGTGCTGGCCCGAACTTCAAAAGAGCTTAATTTAATTGCTGAAGGGCTTGAAGCAGCTGGGATCCCTTATATTTTAGAAAATAGGAATTCTCTTTTAGAGGCTCAGCTTCCTGCAGCTTTGGCAAATTTGATTTATTTTGCAGCCTATAGAGATTTTTATTCTCTGCTTAAATTTCTGCGCAGTGATTTGATTCGATTGAGCCATTCCAAATTAAAACTACTGCTTAAAAACCAGGAGGAATTAAAAAAATATTTTAACTCAACTCAATTTGATCAGGTCGAAATACCAACAGCTTTAAAAAAAGAAGAAGATTTAAATAAACTTCTAACTGAAATTAAAAAAGCAGTTAATTTAGATTATCAGGAACTAATTAATTACCTTTACCAGAAAACAGAAGTTACAGCTCTAGCAGCAGATAACAGTCTGGCTTTAAAAAATATTTACAGTTTTTTTGAAATTTTAAACTCATTTTCTTCACTTAAAAAATCACTTAATTATTTAGAGGAAAATAGAGATAGTGAAGAATTGAAACAGCAAAAAGTAGAAAATAAGGAAGCTGTAACTTTAATGACTATTCATCAGGCAAAAGGACTTTCACTGCCGATTGAATATTTTTATTGGAATCCCGGCCGTAGAGGTGGTAATTCTGGGA
>JBNJFG010000054.1:0-14432 GCA_051746665.1 Bacillota bacterium | reverse complement strand
AAAATTAGTTGAATACACATATGAAATTAAAACTGCCAGGACAACTAAACCCCCAATAAAAAATTTATTATCCCATAATAACATAATATATTCCCTTAAATCAATTTCGTATTCATCATAATAATCTGGCCCATTATTTCCCTCTTGGTTCATCAACTATCCCTCCAAAGTATATAACAATTTAACATAACTTATTCTAACTTATTATAAATACAAATTCAAGATATTATTACAAATTTTATCTCTAATTAACAATCAATTTCTGCAGATAATTTAAATCTAACTCAAAAATTTCTCCTGCAGACGGCCAGAGTATTAAACTTTGCTGAGAAAAATTAGCTTTAATTTCAGAAGCATTTTTTCTATTAATTAAATATAAATCTTCATTTTTTAAATACTCAATGCTGCTTATATTACTGTATTTTATATTAAGTGGACTGCCTAAAGACGTTTTAATGCTAATGCTATCTTCTACAGTATTAGCAAAGAAAAAATCACCATTAGTGGTTGTAACATTAACTGCCTTATTATTCTTAAAACTGCTGGTATTAGAAAAATTAACAGCTTTAATTTCAGCTGGTCTGAAACTTCTTTCACCAGAATCTAAGGCTATAGTTATATGATCCATCAATTCTCCACTGAATCTATTATTTTCAGATAATCTGAACCTAAAACTTCCATCTTCCTGCTTTATACTTTTAAGAAATCCACTTTGAATATTGATTTCTGCATAAGAAGTTCTCATTTTGATACTGCTGTTTCTTATCTCACCTCTAAAAGCCTGTCCATTCTGTAATTCAAGTTGATCTGCAGATATGGCTGTTGTAAAAATCAAGACAAATAAAATAGTTAGTATTAATAAATATCTATTTTTCATTTTTAAAACCCCCTGAAATAAAACCCTGTGAAATCAGAATTAATTATTCTTCAAACATACTGTGTAAGATACTAGAAACAAAACTAACAACTATCGAAGCCAGGACAGCAGATAAAAATCCATTCACTATAAAGCCTGGAACAAGTACTGAAGTTAAAGATATCATAATTGCATTAATAACTAATAAAAACAGTCCAAAAGTCAAGATAGTAAACGGTATAGTTAAAATTGTAAAAATTGGTCTAATAAAACCATTAACAAAACCTAAGACAACTGCTGCAACAAGCCCTGTCCAGATACCTGTTACAGTTATTCCGGGCAAGAGATAAGATGCTACTAACAAAGCAACCATTGTCGAAAACACTTTAGCAAAAAAACGTGTCATTTAAATTACCCCCATTTATAATTTTTATTTTTAAATTTTCATAAATTTCCATTACTTTCTTATATACTTATTTCTATAGTAATTATATTATACCTTTTTATTTGTAATAATAAAAGAAATTCAATAACAAAATGATTTTTTAGCTTTAAAATAATGTATATTCTTTTTTTGAAATATAGTTGACAGTATTAAAATACTATATTATAATATAATTCAAAGTAAAGTAGTCAACTTTACGTTTTTATTAATTTTATTGTATCAATATTTAGGAGGTAAATTAATGATCTTCAATGATGTAACTGAACTAATTGGCAACACACCACTAGTTAGATTAAATAACTTAGTTTCTGAAGATGATGCTGAAGTTGTTTTAAAACTAGAAAGTTTTAATCCAGGCGGCAGTATAAAAGATAGGATTGCTTTAAATATGATAAATGAAGCAGAAAAATCAGGTGACATTAAACCTGGTGGTGTCCTTGTGGAACCAACTAGTGGTAATACCGGTGTCGGAATTGCAATGGTTGGAGCTGCCAAAGGCTATGATGTTATTTTAACTATGCCTGAATCAATGAGCAAAGAAAGAAGGCAGCTGCTTAAAGCTTATGGAGCTGAAGTTGTTTTAACTGAAGCATCCCAAGGTATGCAGGGTGCTATCTCCAAGGCAGAAGAAATCGCTGCTGCAAAAAATGGTTTTATTCCATCGCAATTCAATAATCCAGCCAATCCTGATATTCATCGACAAACAACTGCCAAAGAAATAATAACTGAAACTCAGGGTAAAATAGATTATTTTGTAGCAGGAGTTGGAACTGGTGGAACTCTAACTGGAACTGGAGAAAAATTAAAAGAAATCATTAATAACCTCAAAGTAGTAGCAGTTGAGCCAGAAAATTCAGCTGTTATCTCTGGTGATAAAGCTGGCTCTCATAAAATTCAGGGAATTGGTGCCGGTTTTATACCTGAAGTATTAAAAACTGATATTATTGATAGAATAGAAAAAGTAAAAAATGAGCTAGCTTACCAAACAGCTAAAGATTTGGCTGTTCATGAAGGTATCTTCGCCGGAATTTCTACTGGCGCAGCAGTAGCCGCTGCTTTAAGATTAGCTAAAGAACTGGACAGCAATCAAAGAATTGTAGTCATTGCACCAGATACAGGTGAGCGTTATTTATCTACCGGTGTTTTTGCTTAAAATTCACTTATTCAACTATTCACCTACCGTTTACCTAAATAATTTTTTCCAATTTTTTTATAATTTTAATCAAGTTTTCCCCGATAATTTAATATAGAAGAATTTCCCCTGTGAAAGGCCCGGAGGACCCCCAACCTCCCGGGCTATTTTTTTGTAAAATTATAGTTTTTAGTGTATAATTTACATTATAGGGTTATAAAATATTTAAAAAGTGAGTTGATATTAATGAGGGAATCAATTGCAGCCAGGCGGCCAGTACTTGATACAGATCAAAAAGTAATTGCTTTTGAAATAATTTTTAGAGACTCTTTTGAAGAAAATAACAGCTCTAAGAGCCTTAATCTCAGTGCTGAAGAAATCAGTAATGATCTTGAGTTTTTTGAAGACAGCAGTTTAGTTAATGGGAAAAAGATTTTTTTTGATTTTAATTCTGAATTTATTAAGAAAGAAATTCCTGCTCTATTATCAAAGGATAGTATAGGAATTGAAATTTCTAAACCAGTAAATTCAGAGCCAGAAATAATAGAAAAAATAGAAAAATTTAAAAAAGCTGGCTATCTTATTATTTTGAATGATTTTAATTTAACTAAAAAAGAAAGTTCACTATTAAATTATACCGATATTATTAAAATAGACTATAGTCAAGCTACTGAACAACAGCATCAGCAGCGGCTTGAATATTTGAAAGACAATCATTCTTCTACGCTTAAATTTATGGCGAAAAATATCAATGAATACCAGGAATTTAAAATTGCAAAAAATGTTGGTTTTGATTACTTTCAGGGTGCTTTTTTTACTAAAGCTGATATTAATGAAAACGGAGGAACACCTGGCTATAAAATTAATTATCTTAATGTTTTAAAAGAACTAAATAAAAAAGATGTTAATTTTAAAAAATTGGAAAAAATAATCAAAAATGATATATCAATGACTTTTAGTCTTTTAAAAACTATCAATGCAGCTTCTCATGGATATAATGTTTCATCAATTAAACAGGCATCTACTCTTTTAGGAGTTAAAGGTATGAAAAGATGGAGTTTAGTTTATATGCTTAACGGTTTAAGAGATGATAAACCTGATATTCTTTTTGTCAATACTCTAACCAGAGCCAAATTTGCTGAACTTTTGGCAGAAGATTTTAATATAGAAACTAAAAGTGATGATTTATTTACCATGGGCATCTTTTCAATGATGAATGCTTTTTTAGATAAACCTATGGAAGATACACTTGAAGAAATCTCTTTAACTAAAGAAATAAAAGAAGCACTGCTAATCCGAGAAGGAGTTATGGGAGAAATATTAAATTTAATTATAGCATTCGAAAGAGCTAAATGGAATCAGGTTGCTCTAATTGAAAAGAAAAATCAGCTTAGTTCAAAAAAACTATATAATAAATATCTTGAAGCAGTTGATTTTTCATATGAAACTATGGATATTTTAATTAATAATTAATTTTTTTAAAAAAAGGGGAGATTATTTTGGCAGTTAAAGTTTTTAAAGCAGATATGAAAGCTTCATCTAGTAGTGAAAGTCTTGTTAAAAAATTAGCTAAATTATTCTATAAAGCAGGTTTTCATGAATTAATTGAGGAAGATGATTTTGTAGCAATCAAACAGCATTTTGGAGAGCCTGGGAATACTGCTTTTATTAGACCGGTATTTACCAGAGAAATAGTACAAATTGCAAAAAAATTAAATAGTAAACCGTTTTTAACTGATGCCAACACACTTTATACAGGTGAGCGCTCTAACTCTGTAGATCATTTAAATGCAGCAATAGCAAATGGTTTTTCTTATGCAACTGTTCAGGCACCAATTATTATAGCAGATGGCTTAAAAGGAAAAAGCTCAACTGAAGTAGAAGTAAATTTAAAGCATTTTGACAAGGTACGCATTGCATCAGAAATTCTGGAAACAGATGTTTTAATTAGTCTGGCCCATTTTAAAGGCCATGAACTATCAGGATTCGGTGGAACTTTTAAAAATATTGGAATGGGACTCGGAAGTAGAGCTGGCAAACAAATGATGCATTCAGCAGTACTACCAGAAATTACAGAGTCAGAATGTATTAAATGTATGCAGTGTGTAAAACACTGTCCAGAAGATTGTATAATTATCAATGATCAGGAAAGCAGCATCAATCATGAAATCTGTATTGGTTGTGGGGAATGTGTTGTTACCTGTCCCACTGATG
The DNA here is from genome assembly GCA_051746665.1 of Bacillota bacterium. GTDB lineage: Bacteria > Bacillota > Halanaerobiia > Halanaerobiales > Halanaerobiaceae > Halanaerobium. Next base: position 9,785 of record JBNJFG010000054.1, on the reverse strand, counting down.
CGATTTCAGTAGAATGGGAATCCACAAGTGAAGGTATGGAAGAACGTCAGGTTGAATTTACATATGGAATTGTTAAAGATAGAAAAAATATCTATATCAATTTCATCACTAATGTTTCACCTGATTGTGACTGTGCTGGTTGGAGTGATCGCCCAATTGTTAATGATATTGGAATACTTGCTTCTAAAGATCCAGTTGCTTTAGAACAAGCCTCTTTAGATTTAGTTAATCAGGCTGAGCCGAAAGGAATGCTCGAAAATACTGATTTAAAGCCTGGCGATAATAAATTTAAGGCAGTTCATCCAAATACTGATGGAGGAATAAGACAGATTGAATATGCTGCTGAAATAGGAATGGGCAGCAGAGAATACGAATTAATTGAATTGTAAAAGATTTAAAGGCTCAGCAATTGCTGAGCCTTTTTAATATTTACAAACTTAGCTTAAATGTTCTAATTTCATAAGGTTTTATCTCAAATTCGAAACTATCCGCTTCAAATTTTACTTCTGCAATATCTGCTTCAATTAAGTTACATTCCTTTATTTCTCTAATTTCAAAATCCAGCTCAACATTTACTTTTTCTCTTCTATTCCCATATTCATAAAATCTGAAAATAAGGTCATCACTTTTTTCAGCCTTTTTAACTGTTTCCAAAATAGTACTCTCAGCATCCACTTCTACAAATGATTTTTGCTGTGGCTGCTCGCCTAAAGATCCTTGAGAAATAACTGTCTGCAGGGGATAATTAAGCTGATAAGCTTCTTTTACAGTGTCTCCTTTAAACCAGCCGCCACCATGTGGATACAGACTATAAGTAAAGCTGTGGTTTCCCTGATCAGCTTCTGGATCTGGATAAATTCCTGATTTAATCAAAGTTAAACGCATAGTTTGATCTTTAATATCATAACCATATTTGCAGTTATTTAAAAGGCTAATTCCATAATTTCTTTCCGATAAATCTGCCCATTTATGGCCCACTGTTTCGAATTTAGCATAATCCCAACTTGTATTCCAATGAGTATTTCGCTCTACATTTCCAAATTGGATTTCATAGGTTGCTTTAGTTGTCCGCAGATCAACCGGAAAGGCTGTTTTAAGAAGCATTTGTTCTTCCTGCCAGTCTATCTTTGTTTTAAAATCTATACGGCGCTGATTAGCATAAACTATCATTTTCTGATCTATAATAGAATCTAAAAAATTCCATTTTAAATTAACAATTATTCTATCTGATAATTTATCTATTTTCATTTCTTTTAAATCATTAACATCATATTCTTTTTCCTGATAATAAATATCTATATCCCAGGCGTTAAATCGAATTGGCCGATCTTCAAAAACCTGCAGGTGATTAGCTTTACTACCTTCCGGAAGTATTTCTCGCTGATACTGTCGATCAAAAATTGAAATGATTTGGCCCTGCTCATTAAATTTTATCCGATAATATCTGTTTTCTATTAATCTTTTATTTTCTTTAAGCTTAAGTAGGTTGTTTTTACTTGCACCATCAATAGTATGGGAATTGCTTTTTGATTTTAAATATTGAATTTGTCTAGCTCTAAAATCAGCTTCTTTTTTAGCATCAATTTCAGCTTCTAATTTCAAACCTTCACTACTTTCTACAATATTATATGCTTTATAGCCGCTGGGCGGCAGATTATCTAGCATAATTTCTCTACCCTCAAATTCAATATAGTCTGAGCGCTGCCAGGGCAGAGAATTAAAAACAACCAATTTCTTTTGCTTACCTTTAATTTGAGCAGCAATTTTTTCTAAACTTAAGTTTAAAGCGGCTTTAGTGCTCTCAAAAACCTCTTTGAATTCAGCTGCGCTATCCTGATAAACTTCTTTGATTGATGAACCCGGCAGAATATCATGGAATTGATTTTTAAGCACTATTTCCCAGTTATTTTTAAAAAGCAGTTCGGGATATTCTAGATAATTTTTTGCAGCAGTTAAAGAATTAAAAAATTCAGCATCATGAAGTAAAATCTCAGCTTTTCTATTATTTTTTTTGATTTCAGCTTGAGAAGTATAGGTACCTCGATGATATTCTAAATATAATTCTCCATCCCAGACAGGTAAATCACTGTTGGAGCTGACTCTTTGATCCAGTCGAGAAAAATAAGCTTCTGCACTGCCAAATTTTATTTCCGGCATTCCTGGTATTTCGTTCATTTTTTTGCCTGATTCAATCATTTTTTTAGTCGGACCACCACCACCATCTCCCCAGCCATAGGCTAATAGCAGTTCATCATTAATATCTTTCTGTTGATAATTATCCCAAAGACCTTTAACTGATTTAGGATTCAGTAAACCATTATAGGTATAAAATGGCTCATCATTATCAACTTCAGGTGTTGTAATAAAATGAGTTAAAACTTCTGTTCCATCAATCCCTCTCCACTTAAAAGTATCATATTCCGGTCGATTAAATTGACTCCAGCTGATTTTGGTGGTCATAAAATATTTCATTCCACTTTTTTTAATTATCTGCGGTAGGGCCCAGGAATAGCCAAATACATCAGGCAGCCATAAAATATTCCAATCTTGATCGAATTCTTCCTGAATAAATTGCCGACCGTGTAAAAACTGTCTAACTAAAGATTCGCCTGAAATCAGATTACAATCTGCTTCGACCCACATTCCTCCTGTGACTTCCCATTTGCCTGCTTTAATTTTTTCTTTGATTTTAGCATAGATTTCTGGGTAATCTTCTTTAATAAATTTATAAAGCTGAGGACTGGATTGAACAAAAGTATATTCTGGATATTGGTCCATTAAGTTCAAAACCGTGGAAAATGTCCGGGCGGTCTTTTCTCTAGTATGCAGCAGTCGCCAGAGCCAGGCTACATCAATATGAGAATGTCCAACTGCAGTTATTTTAGGTAGATTAGATTCAGTTTTTAATTCAGCCAGAGAATCTTGAAGATAATGATATGCCTCTGCTGAAGTTTTTAAAAATTTTTCAGAATTAGCTTTTCTAAAATCAATAATATTTAAAGACTTATTTAAAATATTTAAAAGTTTTTCCCGCAAATTTTCTCCTGCAGCCATTGTCTTAATCGCTTGAGAAAGAGTTTGAGCCAGATAATAATATTCTTCTACATTTTTATCTCTAAAGACTAAAGCAGCCTTTTTAAATTTCTGTTTTTCTGCTTGCAGACCACTAAAAGCTTTGATCACAATTTCTAAATTCTTGTTTTTTAATTCTTTTTTTCCTAGTTTTACTAAAGAATGATTGTGATCCAAGCCCTGCAGAGCTTGACCATTTAAGTAAAGCAGTGATTCTGACCCTTTTAAATTGCCTGGATGACCGCTGCCAGCTATAATTTCTAAATAAATACTTCCATCTTTGAGCTTCCAGGTTTCGGGCACTTCTATTTGAGTTTTAAACCAGCAGGTAATATCCTTTCCACCCCAGAGATCTCCAACTCTAAAATCTTCTCCCTTAATTTTTGAAAAATCAGCTAATGTTTTTGCTTCAGTTTTAGCTGGGTATTTTTTGAAATTCCCAAGAGCTATTTGTTTTTGATTAAGTACGGATTTTAAATCTTTTAAATATCTTTCGATTTTTTCCTCTTTTAAAAGCATTATTTCCACTTCCTTATTTGTTAATTTTTAAAATTTTCAGTTAATTTTAAGTAACTCAACTTCTTTTGGGTTAGCTAATTGTTAACTTCAATCCCATTATATCACAGCAAGAAAAAAATGACAGCCCCCAGCAGGAACTGTCATTAGCTTCAATATCTATTTATGCTCAATTTATTTTATATTTATTCTTTAACTAAAAGATTCAACTAAAATCTTGTTCTACTTTAACCAACATCTTCAAATGAATCTTTAGTTAGAATTTCTTTTTTCAACTTCAAAAATTCTGATTCTAACTCACTTAATTTATCTTTAATTGGATCTGGTAGATCAGCATGTTCTAAATCTCTTTCAGGATGAACTCTACGTCCATCTCTACTGACTACTCGCCCTGGAATACCAACCACTGTCGAATTTTCTGCTACATCTTTCAAGACTACAGAACCTGCTCCAACTTTGGCATCAGCTCCAATTGTGATTGAACCTAAGACTTTAGCACCCGCTCCGATAACTACATTGTTTTTTACAGTTGGGTGTCTTTTCCCTCTTTCTTTACCGGTTCCACCAAGAGTAACTCCCTGGAAAAGTGTAACATTATCTCCAATTTCAGTAGTCTCACCAATCACTACTCCCATCCCATGATCAATAAAAAATCCACTGCCAATTTCTGCACCAGGATGAATTTCAATCCCAGTTATAAAACGGGCCAGTTGTGAGATCAAACGAGGCATGGTATGCAGTCCTTTTTTATATAACCAGTGAGAAAAGCGGTGAAAAAGCAGTGCATGCAGACCTGAATATGCTAAAATTACTTCCAGCAAATTGTCAGCAGCCGGATCTCTATCAAAAATTGCATTAATATCAGATTTAAGTGTTTTAAACATTTATTTACCTCCTGAATTCAACCTAAAACGACAGGTAATAGCTACTTATTAAAAACAAAGTTATTTACTCAAGTTAATTATACAAATCCTAGAAGATAAATGCAAGTTTATTTCCAGACAAAATTATCTAGTCCACTGATACATCTGGTACATTAGAAATAGTAAATCCTATATCTGTTCTATAATGCATATCTTTAAATTCCACATCATTAATATAATCATAAACAGTATCTATTGCATCTAAGATACTTTCTCCAACTACAGTCAATCCAATTACCCGACCGCTATCAGTATAATATTTTCCATCTTCCAATTTAGTTCCAGAATGAAAGACTATTAAGTCATCATGATATTGTAAATTTTCTAAACCTTCTATCTCATAACCTGTTTTATAGGTCAATGGATAACCGGCTGAAGTAAGTACCACACAAACTGCACTATTATTATCAATCGCTATTTCTTTTTTATATTTTAATTTAACATCATTAGTTTTCTGCATTAATTCAATCAAATCTTCATCCAATAATGGCAGAATAACCTGTGTTTCTGGATCACCAAAACGAGCATTATAATCAATTACTTTGGGGCCGCTTTCAGTTAAGATTATACCAACATGCATTACTCCTCTGTAATCTATCCCTTCACTATTAAGTGCATGCAGAGTTGGCCTCAGAATTTCTCTACAGATTTGATCCATCATTTCTGCATCAATATATGGTGAAGGTGAATAAGAACCCATACCACCGGTGTTTGGACCTTCTTCTCCTTCAAAAATAGCTTTATGCTCTCTAGTGCTGGTTACAGGCAGTATTGTCTGCCCATCAGTCAAAGCAAAAATTGAAACTTCTTCTCCTTCAATAAAATCTTCTACTACAATTCTATCTCCAGCATCTCCAAAAGCTTTATCTTCCATAATTCTGGAAACTGCATCCTGAGAATCCTGGTAATTAGAGGCAACTATTACCCCTTTACCTCCTGCCAGACCATTAGCTTTTACTACCAGCGGATAATCTGCATTTTCTAGATAATTAAGGGCTGTATCAGGATCGGTAAAGACCTCATACTCTCCTGTTGGTATATTGTATTTATTTAAAATGTTTTTAGCAAAGGCTTTACTACCTTCCAATAAAGCTGCTTGTTTTTTAGGACCAAAGATCGGTATAGCCCGCTCCACAAAATAGTCTACAATTCCTGCTACCAGTGGTTCTTCCGGGCCAACTACAGTCATTCCAATTTCATTTTCCTGAGCAAATTTTGCTAAAGCTTCTATGTCATCTGCTTCGATTTCTACTCTTTCTGCAATTTCTAACATCCCATCATTACCTGGAGCTGCATAAATTTTATCAACCTGATTGCTCTGATAAAGCTTCCAAGCTAAGGCATGTTCTCTTCCTCCATTTCCTACTATTAATACCTTCATAACCGATCCTCCTCAATAATATTTATCTAAAGATTGCCTGTTTCCGCCCCGGGCCATTACTAATAATCTTGGCCGGAATTCCAATTAACTCTTCTATTCTTGCTATATATTTTTTGGCATTTTCAGGCAGCTGATCAAAATCTCTGATATCTGAAATATCTTCTTCCCAACCGGGCCATTTTTCGTAAATTGGCTCATAAGGAATTTCACTTTCTAAATATGGTGGGAATTCTTCTACAACTTCTTCTCCGTGCTTATAAGCTGTACATACTTTAATTTCATCCAGACCAGTTAAAACATCTATTTTAGTTAAAGCAATTTCTGTTAGTCCATTTACTCTTACTGCATGTTTTAAGATCGGAATATCGAGCCAACCACATCTGCGGGGGCGACCGGTAGTTACGCCATATTCGTGGCCTTTATCTCTTAAAAATTCTCCCCACTCATTATCTAATTCAGTCGGAAATGGTCCAGCTCCAACCCTTGTTAAATAAGCTTTAGTTACACCTATGACATCATCAATAGTTGTCGGTCCCATTCCACTTCCAGTACAGACTCCGCCAGCAGTTGGATTAGAAGAAGTAACAAAAGGATATGTACCATAATCTATATCAAGTAATGTTCCCTGTGCACCTTCAAAAAAGATCTTTTTATTCTTTTTATAGGCATTATTAAGCAGCAGAGAAGTGTTTGTTACATATGGTCTTAACTTTTCTATATAAAGTTGATAATTTTTAATGATTTCTTCTACTTTTAGCTTTTTAGAATTATAAACTTTTTCTAATAATTCATTATGATAAGCAAGTGCTTCTTTTAGTTTGGCTCTAAATCTTCCTTCATCCATTAAATCAGCAATTCTAATCCCACGGCGAGCTATTTTATCAGTATAACAGGGGCCAATGCCTTTACCTGTAGTACCAATTTTGCTGTCACCTTTACGTTGTTCTTCTAAACTATCAATCATTCTGTGATAAGGCATAATAACATGAGCAGTCTCTGAAATATAAAGGTTAGCTAGAGAAATACCTCTTTCTTCTAAACCTTCCATCTCTTCAACCATAGCCTCAGGATCGATTACTACTCCACCACCAAGTACAGATTTCTTGTCTTCATATAAAATTCCAGATGGAATTAGATGCAGTTCAAATTTATTATCGCCAACTATTACAGTATGTCCTGCATTATTTCCACCACCATAACGAACTACTAAATCAGCAGTTTGGGCAAGCATATCAGTAATCTTTCCCTTACCTTCGTCTCCCCACTGTGCACCAACAACTATCTTATTAGACATTTGAATTCTCCTCACATATTTATTATCTCTTAACTATAGTTTAACAAAGATTTGCTTAAAGTGCATCTTTTCTTATCTTAAAAGGCCTGTACGTTTAAAAATTTGGTCAATATTTTTCAAATAAGCCTGCCAGTCAAAAATTTGATCAAGTTCTTCACTACTTATATATTTGCTTATTTCTTGATCAGCAGCAATTAATTTTTTATATTCTTTTTTTTCTTCCCAGGCAGTCATTGCGTTGCGCTGAGCTAACTCATATGCTTCTTCCCGGCGAAGTCCTTTTTCTACTAAAGCCAGCATTAAACGCTGAGAAAAAGTTAGACCTAAAGTTTTTTCAAGATTTAATTTCATATTATCTTCATTAACTACCAGCTCTTCAATTACACCCTTAAATTTATAGAGCATATAATCCAATAAAATCGCACTATCAGGCAGAATTACTCTTTCAACTGAAGAATGAGTTAAATCTCTTTCGTGCCAGAGCGTGATATTCTCTAAAGCCGGAACTACATTACCGCGCACAACTCGAGCCAGTCCGCTTAAACGCTCACAGACTATCGGGTTTTTCTTATGCGGCATGGCAGAAGAACCTTTTTGTCCCTTGCGGAATCCTTCTTCGACCTCTAAAATATCAGTTCTCTGTAGATTTCTAATTTCTGTAGCAAATTTTTCTATAGATGCTGCCGCAAGTGCAATTCTTTCTATAAAATCAGCATGTCTGTCTCTCTGCAAAATCTGAGAGCTGACCACCGCGTTTTTTAAACCTAATATTTCGCAAACTCTTGTTTCAACTGCTGGATCAATAGTGGCAAAGGTACCAACTGCTCCTGAAATCTGACCAACAGCAACAACTTCTTCCAGCTGTTTAAAGCGCTTAATCTGTCTTTCGATTTCCTGATACCAGTTTAAAAGTTTAAGGCCCCAGGTAATTGGCTCTGCGTGAACTCCATGAGTTCTGCCGACCATTATTGTATCTTTAGCAGCTAAAGCTTTTTCAGCTAATATTTTATGTACTTTCTCTAAATCCTCTAAAATTATTTTGCAGGCCTGCTGCATTTGTATAGAACGCGCAGTATCCTTAATGTCGGAAGAAGTAACTCCCTCATGAATAAAACGTGATTCCTCACCTAATTTTTCTGAAACACCTTCAATGAAAGCAATCATATCATGACGAGTTTCAGCTTCGATTTCTTTGATTCTTTTGAGATCAACTTCAGCTTCTGCTTCAACTTTCTCAGCTGCACTTAGCGGTATTTCTCCCAGCTCAGCTCTTGCTTTTAAAATAGCTAGTTCAATTTCAAGCCAAATCTCATATTTATTTTCCTCACTCCAGATTTTTTCCATTTCTGCTCGACTATATCTTGAAAGCATTTAAATAATCTCCCTCTCTTTTTTACTATTTTCCTTATTTAGATTATATTTCTTTTAAAATTAATATTAGGCTTATTTCTTCATTTTTAGTGATAATCAGCCATAAATTAAGTTATTCTCTTTTTTTCAGTTTAATATTAGCAGATGCAGTAGGTGCTGTCAAGATTATAGCCCTGCTGCAGTTGAATTTTAAGTCAATAACACATATAATTATTAACTGCAATTGAGAAATTTATTGGGATTTTTCTTAAAAAATCTCTCAAATCTGATATAATGATAATAAGTGTTAAATTTCTGAAGGGTTGACGGTGATAAAATGAAAAAAAATTATTATAAAAAGAATATAGATTTAAGTGAAGCTGAAAGTAGACAACTTTTAACTTTAGGGGATAGTTTGATAGAAAAAGGATTTTTGCGTCAATTTTCTGGTGACGAAACAAAAGTTTTGATTTACCTTTTAACTCACCTTAAAAAAGATAATGAAATCGAAATTGAACTGCCGCTGGCTGCTGGTGCGCTTGGGCTTAAGATGGGCAATCTAAGGAAAATAATTTCCAATTTAGCTGGAATAGGAATTATTAGCCGTAAGACAACTGAGGGAGAAAACTTTTTTAACTCATTTTTGAATTTGGAAGCTGTGCTTAAGCCAAAAGAAGAAACTGAGCAATTTAGAAATACTTCTGAAACTGGATCAGAAGTTAGACAGCAGTTAATCAACAGCAATTCAGCTTCTGAAAAAGAAATCGCAGCTGCTTTAATTTCCTTTTTACCACCTGCTAATAGAAATATCCACCGGCGAGAAGAAATAAAAAGCTGGCTCAATGATTTTGAAACTCCCATGCTTAAAGAACTAGTGCGCAGAGTTGATAAATGGCTAAAACGTCAGGGTGGCAGTGATCATCTGCAGGGAGCTTATGCTTATTTAAAGGCTATTATAGATAACTGGTATCAGGAAGAAATTACAAGCTATGAGAAGTTACAAAAACAGGATAAACTGCACCGAGAAACTAAGGAACTGGCCCGTGCCTATGGAATTAGATCTTTTTCTTCTAATACAGCTCAGCTTAAAACTTTTCAGAGCTGGTTAAGTGGTGAGCAGGCTTTAAGTAAAGAATTGGCGCTGGCGGCTATTAGAGAAGCTGTGCGCCGCAAAAGAGATGGCCAGCCTTCTTTAAAATATGTGGAAGATAATTTTATTAATCCAATTAAAGAACTTGGGATCAACAAT
>JBNJFG010000053.1:0-14993 GCA_051746665.1 Bacillota bacterium | reverse complement strand
AGCCTTTGGATTTGAAGCTGCAGATTTTTCTCCTCTGCTCAAAGAAATTATTAATCAGGAAAGTAATCCCTGGCTTAAATATCATGCACTAAAGGCTTATCTTAAAATTGCAGTTAATGACGAAGATTATCAAAATTTCATCAAAAAAATTAAGGCAAAAGAAAAAGAGCCAGTTTTATTGGCTCTTAGATAATAATTTTAACTGTATTTTATTTTTAAGATCAGGAATCTTTAAGCTGATTAACAAGAGCTCTATTTAATTCACCAAGAATACCCTGTTTGCCAGCCATCTGGCTATATTCCTTTGTTAACATATCTGAAAAAACATCTTCAGCATAACCACCATCAAACATTTTTTCTTCAGGTAATGTTTTTTTCATTGACGAAAACATCTTTTCCAAAAATATAGCTGTAAATTTTTCTGCTTCTTTTTCTAGTGCATTTAAATTTTCATTATTTTGCTTTATATTATTTACTTCAGTCTTTTGATTTTTTAAATTAGCTTTTAATTTTTGGATTTGATTCTGATCCAGATTATTTTTTTGAATATCCATTTGATATCTAGCCAGGTTATTATTCATACTATTGATCTTAATTTTAATTACCTCCCTAACTTAGACTTTAACTATCTTAATTCCAATTCTGCATGTAAAGCTCCGGCAGCCTTAATTTTTTGAATAATTGAGATAATATCCCGGGGAGTAGCGCCAATTGCATTTAAAGCCGATACAAGATCTTCAATTGCATTTTCCTGACGAACAACAACTAAATTGCTCTTATCCCCTTCTTCTACTTCAATTTCAGTTTCTTCAGTTTCAACAGTTTCACCGTCACTAAAGGGCAGTGGTTGAGATACTTCTGTACTTGTGCTTATCTTAACTGAAAGATTACCATGAGCAACAGCTACTGTTGAAATTTTAACATTATGTGTAAAAACTACAGTTCCTGTTTTTTCATCAATAACCACTCGGGCTTTTAAACCGGGACGAACTTTGAATTTATTAATTTCAGCAATGAATTCTACAACTCTATTGGAATAACTATCAGGCACAGCAATATTAACAGTTGCTGAATCGACAGCTCTAGCGGCTGCAGAAGAATTTAAATTGCTGTTAATTCTTGCTGCAATCTGACTTGCTGTTTCATAATTTGGATTTTCTAAAACATAAGTTAAGCTGCTAGAATCAATTTCAACAGCAAGTTCCTTTTCCACCATTGCTCCTCCAGGTATCCTACCTGCAGTTGGATGATTCTGACGCTGAGTATTTCCACCACCACTCACATTATAACCTCCGATTGAAACTGGCCCCTGGGCTGAAGCAAAAATTTCACCATTAGGTGCCTGAAGAGGTGTAAGTAAGAGTGTTCCACCCTGTAAACTATCTGCATCCCCCAGAGAGCTAACAGCAATATCAATTTGATCACCACTGTGAACAAATGGAGGTAAAGAAGCTGTAACCATAACTGCAGCAATATTTCCACTGCTTACCTGATTAGAATCAACATTTACTCCGAAATTCTGCAGCATATTAGCAACACTTTGAACTGTTGCCTGACTACGACTTGAATCACCACTTCCATTTAAACCAACAACAATTCCATAACCAATCAGCTGATTTTCTCTAACACCCTTGACTCGAGTAATATTACCTATTTCAACCTCTGTGTATTCAGCTGCTTCCACCATTAACGGAAAAAGCAAAAATATTAAAGTTAAAAGTATAATTTTTTTGAATAAAGTTCTCTTTAAATTAAACAAGATACCCCTTCTTTCAGTAATAACTGTATTTCAAATAAAACAAATAATTTCAAAACCCAATAAACTTTTTCTCTATATTTTAAAAAATAAAATTAAATAACTTTGTCAAAATTCCGGATTCCTGCTTATCACCAATAGGTCCTTCACCTTCGTATTCAACATTGGCTGAGGCTACTCTTTTTGAAGAAATCTCATTTTCAAAATTTACATCTTCTGCTCTAATGACACCGCTTAATATAATTGTCTGTGTTTCACCATTAATTTTAACCTGTTTTCTACCTTCGATTTCCAAATTTCCATTTTCATCAATTTCTATTACCTTAGTAGTAATATCCGCTTCTAAAGTACCACTGCGCTGAGTTTGTCCATCTGCAGATTCAGAATCTGAGTAACTAAAATCAAAGAAAGGTAAGAAATCAAGAATATTTGTTCCACCTTCAGAATTATAATTGCTATCCTGACTGGTACCGGTATTTGCACTCTGAATAGCACTAGCATCCTCTTCAATTACTACCGTAATAATATCTCCAACTTCATAATCGGGAAAATCCTGATAAATATTGGCAGAGTTATCACTCCAAAGAGAATCAGCGCTCACTGACAGCGAAGAAAATATTAAAATTAATGAAAATATAATTATTGTTTTTTTTGAAATCATTTTTCCACCTCTAGATAAATCATATATTATTAAGGAGATACATACTTAACTTCATTTTCCGAGATAACTACTGCCTGAAATCGATAACCTGAATTTTCATTTTCAACTGTTATCTCATCACCCATTCGCCCACGCTCTTTTGCAATAACATAGCTGACTAGCTGAACATTGTTTTTAATTATTTCTACTCTTACTCTATCTCCCCATTGAACTAAATAAGGGTTTTTTATAACTTTATAACTTAAATAATCACCTTTTCTCAGGCTGGTTTTAAGTTCCTTATTCTGAATAGCATTCCACTCAGAAATTATTTGATCTGGATTATTATAAATAATCTTTTCAACTACTTTAAAATCTACTTTTTTTAATTCTGAATTATATGGTATATCCTTTACTGCCTGATAAATTTTTCTTTTTATTCCTAAGTTAAATCTATAATATATTCTTTTTTGAACCTCTTTATTTTGAATAATCTCCAATGCAATATTATTTCTTCCATATTTAAATCGAGATTGGGAAGCAATTTGAAACTGATAATTTCCAGCAGCAATATTATATTGCTCAGGATTATTCAATTCCTTAATAAAAAGATTCTCAGAATCTGCCTGCAGCTGCTTTGTTAATTCAGCTTCAACAAAAGTTTTTACTGCCGATTTATCAACAAAGCTGCTTTTTCGCTTGATAACTACTTTTTTGGGCATTTCAAGTCTAAAATCACTATTTTGATAGCCCAAATTTTTAATAGATAATTCAACTAAAACTCTATTGATAAATTTTTGATATCCAGGCTGAGGTGAATTTGTTATTTGGAGATTTTTCAATTTGTTTAAATCATCTTTTCCAAGTCCAAATCCATCTATTTTTGCGATTTCACCTAAATAAATCTCAGATGATTCCACTATTTCTTCCTGGTCAATAACTACTTCAAAAGCAGCTGCAGTATTACTTATTAATATAATTAAAAATAAAAGAAAAATAATTTTTTTCAAACTAAACCCACCTCAATAAACTATCGTTTAAGCTGATTAGCAGTCTGCAGCATTTCATCTGAAGCCTGAATTGCTTTAGAATTAGTTTCATATGCTCTTTGAGCTGCAATCATGTTTACCATTTCTTCAACAACTTTAACATTAGACATCTCTAAAAATCCCTGAGTAATTGTTCCAGTTCCATTAGTACCTGGAGCCGACTGATTTGGCATGCCTGAGGCAGTTGTAACAGAATAAAGGTTGCGTCCCTCACTTGCTAAACCGGCAGGGTTAGAGAAGTTATATAGCTGAATCTGTCCTGCTTCCTGCATCTGATCAGAATCACCCGGTTTATAACTTACAGTCCCATCGGAAGTAATAGAAATACTAGTTGCCTCAGGTGGAATATTAACCTGTGGATCAAGATAGTAACCATCAGCAGTAACTATATCTCCATTGCTGTCCATTTTAAATGATCCATCTCTAGTATAGCCAAAATTACCATTAGGCAGCTGGATTCTAAAAAATCCATCACCTTCAATTATCATATCTAAAGGACTATCAGTATTTTGAATATTTCCTTGAGAAAATATCTTCTGAGTACTGTTAACTTTTGAACCATGTCCAATCTCAATTCCAGTTGGCACTTCTGCCCCTTGAGCATTAGGAGTTCCGGCATCTTTCATATTAGTATAAATTAAATCCGCAAAATTTATTTTTGATTTTTTAAAGCCACTTGTATTAACATTTGCCAGGTTGTTAGAAATCACATCAATATTGGTTTGTTGAGAATTCATTCCCGTAGCAGATGTCCATAATGCACTAATCATTTTAATCACTCCATATAATTTTATATTTTACAAAGAATATATCTAAAGAATATATCTGCTGTATCTATCAGTCAACAGCAGTTTTCAGCTTCCTTTTCAGGTCCAGCCGAATTTTAAAGATTAAGCCTTGCCAACTTCATTAATCACTTTTGATAAACTTTCATCTAAACTTGTAATTACCTTTTGATTTGATTCATAATGCCTGGTTGTTTTAATCATTTTAACCATCTCTTCAACTATTTTCACATTCGAATTCTCTAAATATCCCTGAGCTAAAACTGCCTCTGATTCAATTGGACCATTACTTTCTTCTGCCTCCTGGTACAAATTATCACCCTGCTGAATTAATTCTTCTGGATTTTCAAAATTAACAACAGCAATCTGACCACCTGCTAAACCATTATTAAAATAAATAGAACCATTTTGATCTACATTAAAGTCTTCTCCAGAAATAAGCTGAATCCTCTCTCCATTAGCATCAAGAACTGGATTGCCGGATTGAGTAACTAATTCTGAATTGTTATTTAGAGTAAAGTTACCATCGCGACTGTAGCGGTTTCCTGCTTCAGTTTCAATAGTAAAAAAGCCTTGACCCTGAATTGCAAAATCCAATTTGTTATCAGTTCTCTGGAAATCACCCTGCCTCATATCTTTAAAACTGCTTTCCATAAAAGCACCTGTTGATATTTCACCAATTTCTTGACTGCCCTTGTCTGATTCAATTCTTTGTAAAAGCATTTCCGGAAATGAACTTGTAATCGTATCACTTTTTTTAAATGCAGTAGTATTAGCATTAGCAAGGTTATTTGCTCTTATATTAGATTTCTTTTCTAAAACTCCCATGCTGGAAGCTGCTGTATAAAGTCCTTTAATCATCTAATCACCTCCTTAATCTGATATTTGTCTTATTTCTTTATTTTTTTCTTTAAATTTACAACCCGCGATTTTATTTTGAATTATTTTTTTGTCATGGGCAGTTAATATTTGAACACCTGAAAATATTCCCTCTTTAACTTTAACAACTGCCTCTGGAGAATTTTTGATTTCTTCATTTAATTCTTTAATGTTTTTTTCAATCTTATTCTTTTCTGCAGTTAATTGCAAATTAGCCCTTTTTACTTTTGCTAAAAGTTCTTCTTTATCTGCAGGAAGTTTAATGCCCTTTTCTTTAATACTTTCTAACATTTCAATGCTTTTTTGAACTTTATTCAAATTATTTGTTACTTTTTCCTGCTGCTCTTTAGCCTCTTTTAATTTTTTCTTAACTTCAGGCATCATCCCAATTTCAATTAAAGTTTTTGTTGCTAAACTTGAACCTATTAGTTTGGCTTCAATTAAATTTCTAGAAATGATTTTACCACCAACTATTAAACCCTTACCTTCAGAGACTTTTATGCTGTTTTGAGCTTTAATATTACTGTGCATAATTGCTTCATAAACTCTAATATTATTAGCTTCTACGGAAGCATTTTCGATAAACTTTGCGTAAAAATCACCTTCGGCAGAAGCTGTTCCCTTATTTCTACCAATAAATCCTTTTTTTATTAAGATATTACCGCTGCTTTTCAGCTCACAGGCACCAGCATTACCAGCAATTTCAATATCTCCATCAGCTTCAATTTTAAAACCTTCTTTGACATTACCGTTAATTTTGACACTTCCTACAAAATTTATATTACCTGTATTTAGATCAACATCACCATTAACTATATAAACATCTTTAATTACAATTTTCTGGAATTCTCTTACTATTTGCCCATCAATTGCTGAATAAAGACTGTTATCTTTTTTTACAGCGTTTTTTGATCGAGGAAGTTTTGGAGTTTTTACCTTAGGTGGTGCAATTTCCTGTCCTTTGACATTAATACCTGCTTTACCTGGTTCTGCTTCTACTTTACTTACAATCTTTTCGCCTCGGCGAACATTATTTATTAAATCTAATGAATGAAAATCCATAGTTCCATCCTTACGAAGAGTTCCTGCTTGCTTTTCCTTTTCTTCAAAATGATAAATCAGCTTGCCATCCTTACCTTTAGTAGGTGCTTTTCCCTCTGCTATTAATGTTTTTTGGGGGTATTCAGCTTCATTTAAAATTTCTTTTATTTTAGTTCTATTAATACCATAATTGATATTTTCTTCTGCAAGAGCTTTTTCTATATCCTCTAATTCTAGATCTAAATCTTCAACTTCATCATTTATAATCAAAAATGCTTTTAAGTTGTCCGCTGAAATTTCAATTTCAAAATTCTCCAAGCCTATACCTCCTAGTATAAGATATTTTATAATTTTAGTCTATTATCTTTTAGATTATTACTAAAAATATTCTTTAGAGCGGCTCAACATCCCCCGCAATCTGCTGATTGTCTGACTATGTATTTGAGAGACTCTGGCCGGTGAAATATTCATTACTTCAGCAATTTCAACCTGAGTCAGTTCTTCATAATAATAAAGAGAAACAAGCAGACGCTCTTTCTGGCTTAACCTATCAATTGTTTTTGCTAATAAGTCGACTGCTTCCTCACGTGCTAATTTATCAACTGCTTTTTCTAAATCAGCTGCAATAATTTCTATTAATTCTATTCCATCAAAATCTGTAGAAAGGGAAATGCTTTCTGAAAGGTTTTGATAATATTCTAAAGTCTTTATTCTTTCAGAACTAATATTTGTTGCTTTACTTAAAGCATCCTCACTTACCTTAATTTTATCTTTTTCCGCTTTTAAATCAATCTTAGCCTGCTGTAATTTTTTTAACTGACTGCGCATATTATTAGGAAGCCAATCTTTTCGACGCAAATAATCTATAATTTCTCCTTTAATTCTTGGTACAGCAAAGGTTGAAAAACTATAGCCTCTTTTATAATCAAATTTCTCTATTGCTTCAATTAAACCAATAATACCATAGCTTTCTAAATCTTCCCGCTCAATATTATCAGGCAGCATCACCATAATTCTACCTGCAGCATATCTGACCAGATCAATATGTTCTAAAATAATTTTTTCTCTAGCCTGATAGTCATCTTCTTTTTTGTATTTTTCCCACAAAGACTCATCTAAAAGCATTATAATCTTCCTTTAGTAAATTTATTATTAAGATAAAGTTACTTCTCATTCTGATCTTCATACTCGATTTCAGGAGGATTTAAAGGAGAAAAATCGTCAGCTGTTTCTGTTGATTCTTCGGTTTTATTATTTTCTTTTTCTTCTTCTTGTTCAATGTTATCAGTATTATTTGCTTGTGTCTTAATAAAATATATAGATAACTGAACCAACAATGCCAGAATTGGTACAAAAAATAAATATTTAATTCCACTTAAAAATACTCTTTCTAAATTACTACCCATTAATAAATTATAAATTATTGCCACTACATATGAAATAAATCCGGCTAAAAGTGAATGTAATATCATCTTCCAAGCCCTTTCTTTCTCAGCTTGCGTTGAAGGTTAAAAATCCACTGTATTATTTTTTCTCGATCACTATCACTAATATCTATAAACTCTATCCCATATTTATAAACTTCGAAGTCTTCTTTGCTTTTTCTTACAATTTTACCTTTAATTAAATTATCTAATTTTAATAATTTTTTAAATGAAATTTTTATTTTATTTCCTGCTTCTAAATTAAATTTTGTTTTAATTTGTAGACCGCCACCACTAATGTCAACTAACTTAACTTCTTTTTTATTAACAGAGCCATCTTTTTTTTCTTGATGTAATTCAACTATTCCATCAAGTTCAAGTCTAAAATAGTCCCGCCGCTGAATTCTATTTAATTTTTCTGGTTCTTTGATTAATATAAAAGGTAAAGGTTCCTTGATTCTCTGCAGGACGACACTTTCAAATTCATAAGCTGCTCTATCAGTAGTAAAATAAACATGAATTATATCGTCTTTTTTAACTGCTAAAGGTGCTCCATGCTGATAAAGGCCTGTAATCACTATACCGGCATCTACAAAATCGGCAACCTTTGAAAGATAAATATCTGGATAAGTATCTTCTTCAAATTCAACTTCTACTTTTTGGTTTATCTTTAATTTCTGCATCATCTCAACTCCAATAGCTTTTTCAACTATTTCCCTTTAAAAAGCCAATCATTTTATAAAAATAACTTTTGACACCCTTTGCACTTTTTTTCTCTCCACTTATTTTTCTGGCTATTTTTTCAAAATCTAATGCAGTAGCTCGATGTGGAAAAAGTTCAGAAAACAGTTTTTGCTTTCTAACTGCAGCACTTATCTTATTATCTGAGCTAACAGTACCTAAAAGTGTCAATTCTATATTTAAGTATTTTTTAACGGTTGACATCATTCTTTCAGCTGTTTTTTTTGCTTCTTTTTCATTATCTACCTGGTTGATAACCATTTTCACAGGCCGCTTATAGTCATGTTTAGAAAGAATTTTGATCAGACTGTAACTATCCATAATTGATGTTGGCTCTGTAGTCAAAATAAGAATTAATTCATCTACTGCTCTGATAGTATTTACTATACCTTTAGAAGCACCTGCCCCCAGATCAATCAACAAAAAATCAAAATCTTTTTCCAGGCTAGCACCAATATTAAGCAGCTTATTGATAGAATTTGTATTATCATCAATAAAACTATCATCACCAGTAATTCCACTTAAAAGCTTAATTCCAGCAGGTGCATCGCAAATTGCTTCTTCAAGAGTGCATTCATCTCTTAAAAGGTGGCCTAAATCATATTTAGGCTGAACCCCCAGCATAATATCTAAATTAGCCATCCCTATATCACTATCAATAATCAAAACTTTTTTATCTAATTTACAAAGCTGATAGGCAAAATTACTGCTGAAAGTTGATTTCCCAACCCCGCCTTTTCCGCTTGCCACTGCTATTGTTCTGGTTGAATTATTTGTGTTTTCAAACTCATCATTTTTAGAATCAGCAGCTGAATCTTCCTTTTTTTCTTTAATCATTTCTTTCAAGCGAGCTGCCTGATTACGCATAATAATCACCAAATAAATATTTTCTTAAATTATCGGCTTCTGCAGCTTCAATATCTTCTGGTACATCCTGGCCGAAACTTAAAAATGAAAATGGAAGCCCATAATTTTCTTTTAAATTAATTAAATCTCCATAACTTTCTGTTTCATCAAGTTTTGTTAAAAGCATATGGTCAGGATAAAGGGTTCCAAACTTATCAATTATTCTTTTTAGATCACTACTTTTGGTGTTCATACTAACTACAAGGTGAGTTTCATCGATAAAATCAGCTTCAGTATACATTTTTAATCTTCCCAGCTGTAATTGATCTTTCCAGCTGCTGCCTGGAGTATCAATTAAAACCAAATCACAATCATTAAATCTATTTTCAATTAAATCCTGCAGCTTATCTCCACTATATGATACTGCAAACGGAAGGTCAATGATATCACTATAAGTCTGCAGCTGTTCAACTGCAGCAATTCGATAAGTATCAGCTGTTATTAAACCTACTTTTTTATTTTGCTCTACTGAAAAAATAGCTGCTACTTTTGCAATAGTGGTGGTCTTGCCAACTCCTGTAGGTCCAATAAAAGAAACAACCTTTTGCTTTGAATTCAATTTAATTCCACTATCAGAATCAAAATATTTATTACAAAATTTAGGTAACTTTTCTTTAAGGGAAGTTTCGGCAGTGAAATCTTCCTCGTTTTCCAGTTCTCTAATAAATTTAGTTATAAATCTGGATTCAACTCCCTGAGCCAGTAAATAATTATAAATATTATCATCAGCTTTAGAAATCTGATTATTAGATTTTTTCACACTTTTAATTTTTTTAGACAAATTCTCTCTGGCAGTTTTTTTTGCTTCCACACTCTCTTGCTCTAACTTACTTTTTAAATCAAATTTTCTTTGTTTTGTCTGCTTTGATTCGTTATTTGTATAATTCTCTTGGGCAGCTTCTTTTGAATTAAAATCAGCCTTATTTTGAGTCTGATTTTGTGAATTGAAATCTTTATCTTCAGTTTTGACATCATTGATAAACTCTTTTATTGCATTAATTTCTTCCGGTTTTTCAGCTTCAGTTTTAACTTCAATTGTGGCCAGTACCTCAACTTTTGTTTTTGCAAAAAAGCCAAAAATACCGCCTTCTTTATACTTTCTTCGATCAATAATTACTGCTTCAGGACCTAAATCTGCCTTTACTTTAAATATGGCATCCTGAATAGTTTCGCCTGTATATCTTTTAACCTGCATTTAATTTACTACCCCCTGTACCTGTAAATTAACATCTGATTCTAGTTCATTAAAAGAGAGAACTATTAGTTCAGAAAAAGTTCTATGAACCATCTCTTTCAGCGGTCTTCTCAGCATTGGTGAAGTCAGAAGTATTGGATCTTTTCCTTCTTCTAACAGCAATTTAGCCTGATTTACCACTTTATTAATTAAACTCTGGGCTGCAGCTGGTTCCAGTGAAAGAAATCTCCCCTGATCAGACTGCTCGACAGAATTAATAAGTTTTTCTTCCTGCTGAGGATCAATAGTAATCGCATAAAGTGTATCATCTTCTGCGGTAAACTGATTACTTATCTGACGTGAAAGCCCCTGACGAACGTATTCAGTTAAAATACTCTGGTCATTAGTTCGGCCAGCGTGATCAGCAAGCGTCTCTAAAATAATAAGTAAGTTTTTAATCGGAATATTTTCCCAGAGTAGATTCTGTAAAATCTTTTGAATCTCACCAAGTTTCATTAAATCAGGTATAAGTTCATCGATTACAGCTTCATTTTCTTCTTTATAATTATCTATCAGTTTTTTAACTTCTTTTCTACCCAGAAGTTCGTGGGCATGTTCTCTTATTATTTCAGTTAAATGAGTAGCCATTACAGAACCCGGATCAACAACTGTGTAATTTGCTAATTCTGCATTTTCCTTCTGCGACTCTTCAATCCAGAGGGCTTCAGTCCCAAAAGCAGGCTCTTCAGTTTCAATTCCAGGAATATCTTCAAATGTATTACCTGGATCCATCGCTAAAAATTTATCGGTATAAAGCTCATACTGACTGAGTTCTACACCATGAAGTTTTATTTTATATAAGTCAGGCGGCAGCTGCAGATTATCTACAATTCTAATTGGAGGTAAAATAATTCCTAACTCCACTGCAATCTGTTTGCGAATGTTGCTGACCCGATCTAAAAAATCTCCTCCCTGTTCTGGTAGAACCAGTGAAATAAGATTATATCCTACTTCAATTTCTAATTTATCTACTTTGATTAACTGTTTTAATTCTTGCTGTTTCATCTCCTGTTTTTCCTCTTCGCTCATTTGCCGCTGTTTTTTCTGCTTTTTCTCAACTTGATCAGTCTCTTCGGCAGCAGTTTTGACAATTAAATAAGCAAGTACTCCGATAAAAATTGCTAAAAACATAAAGGGAAGTGTTGGCAGTCCGGGTACAAACCCTATAACTAAAAGTACAGCTGAGGCTATAAATAATGCTTTCGGCTGTTTTAAAAGCTGTTCTGTCATTTCATTACCCATATTATTATCAGAAGCGGCTCTGGTAACCACCATACCGGTTGCAGTTGAGATTAAAAGAGCAGGTATCTGTGAGACCAGTCCATCACCAACTGTTAAAAGAATATATGTCTGAGCAGCTTCGGCAAAACCCATCCCCTGCTGTAAGACACCAATAACCAGTCCACCGACAATATTAATAAAAGTAATAATAATACCTGCAATAGCATCACCTTTAACAAATTTACTGGCACCATCCATTGCTCCATAAAAATCGGCTTCCTGTCTTATTTTTTCTCTTTCTTTTTTTGCTTCTATTTCATCAATTACACCGGCATTTAAATCAGCATCAATACTCATCTGTTTACCGGGCATAGCATCCAGAGTAAATCGGGCTGCTACTTCTGCAACTCTTTCTGCACCTTTAGTAATTACAACAAATTGAATTATAACGATAATTAAAAAGATTATCAAACCTACAACATAATTACCACCAACAACAAAATCACCAAAACTCATTATAATCTCGCCGGCATAACCCTGACCTAAAATCAATCTGGTAGTTGAAACATTAAGTCCCAACCTAAAAAGTGTAGCAAAAAGTAATAGGGACGGGAAAACAGATAGATCTAGAGGCTCAGTTGTATAAATACTGACCAGGATAATAACCATAGCAAAAGTAACATTAGCAGCCAGCAGCATATCAAGCAGCATTGTGGGCAGTGGAATAATAAACATTACAATTATACTTACTACCATCAATGCAAAAATCACATCTGTATTTTTAGTTAATTTCGAAAAAGCTATACTGTTATCCACTAATTACTTACCTCCAAAAATTTATAAAAACAATTAATAATTATCTTTTCCTTTAAAAACTCTAGCCAATATTTCTGCAACTGCCTGATAAAGTTCTACAGGCACCTGATCCCCAATTTCGGTCATTGAATTTAAGGAGCGTGCAAGGGGTTTGTTTTCTATTATTTCAATCTCTGATTCTCTTGCCTTATCTTTAATTTTTTGAGCAACAAAACCTTCACCTTTAGCTAATACAACAGGTGCTTCCATTTCATCTAAGTCATATTTTAAGGCAACAGCAATATGAGTTGGGTTTGTAATTACTACATCAGCTTCTTTTACAGAAGACATCATCCTGTTCATACTCATTTCTTTCTGTTTCTGTTTTCGCTGCTGTCTAATCATTGGGTCACCTTCCATCTCTTTTCTTTCCTGTTTGACCTCATATTTAGACATTCTAAGATCTTTATTATGCTGCCATCTTTGATAAATCAAATCGATTATTCCAAGCACCATAATAGCAGTTATTATCGAAAAAGCCATGGTACTGATTAAACCACTGATTACAACCAGTGACTGTCTTAAACCCTGATACAGAGTCTTTTGAAATACTTCTATATTTTTTACTAAAATATTATAAGCTATTGCTGCAATTATTGTTAATTTAAAAAGTGATTTAAAAAGCTCCATTAAAGATTTAAGCGAAAATATATTTTTAAAACCTTTAATTGGATCTATCTTTTTAAGGTCGGGCACTATAGACTTAGTCGTAAATAGTGGTCCGATCTGCAGAAAATTAACTAAGACCCCGGCTGCTGCAGTCACAACCATTACCGGAGAAATAACTCTAATAGCTTTTAAAAAAGCAGTAAGTAAAATATGATAAGCATTATCTATACTAAAAGATGAAACTATTAATTCCGTAAAATAAAATCTAATTTCGCTAATCATGGTAAAAAACATCTGCTGCATTAAATAATAAAGTAATAAGAAACTGGCCAGTAAAGTAAAGGCCTGACTTAGTTCTTTCCCCTTAGCAACATTACCTTCTTTGCGAGCATCCTCTTTCCGCCGGGGAGTGGCATCTTCCGTTTTTTCTCCACTACCACCTTCTGCCATAATCTCCCCTCCTTTTATTTAGGGACTTATCAATTTAAAAATCTGTGGTATTTCATTAATAACATCAAAAATGATTTCAGAATAAAAATTGTTTAAAACTGGTATTAAAACATATAGTAAGAGCAGACCTGCCATGATCTTTATCGGTAAGCCGACTACAAAAAGATTCATCTGTGGAACTGAGCGGGCTAAAAAAGCCAGAATCAAATCTATAAAAAATATAGCGCCAGCAATTGGAATAGCAACTTTTACTGCTAGTAAAAACATATCTCCACTTCGCCGAAAAAAGTACTGCCATATTTTCAGATTAAAGTTCACTTGCCCGGGAGGTATAATTCTAAAAGATTGATGTAAATGCTTAACTAAATAAAGGTGACCATCAACAGCCAGGAAAATCAGAGTCAGTAAAATGTTTTTAAACTGTCCAATAACAGGTGAGTTAATACCACTAAAGGGGTCAACTACATTAGCAATTCTAAAACCCATCCCCATATCTATTATCTGGCCTCCAAGCTGAACAGCAGCAAAAACTAAAAAGACTGCCATGCCCATAAATAGTCCAACACTTAATTCACTCATTATCTTAATTAAAACTAGTAAATCACTGGCTGGATAAATCGGCTGATAAAAACTAAGTACAACAGGCATTGTAATAGCTGTCAGAGATAAAGCAATTAAAACCTTAGCCTGATAAAATATTACCTGACTGCTGAAAATGGGAGTTAAGAAAAATATTCCCAGATAACGACTAAAGATTAAAGCAAATAAAAATATAGCCTCATTTATCAAAAGATCTTCTCCCAAGAATTATCAACCCCCTATATAAAGAGGAATATTCTGCAGTAATTCCTGCACAAATTCAACTACAGTGGTTAAAATCCAGGGACCAAAAAATGCAATAGAACCGAGTACTGCAAATATTTTAGGAACAAAAGCTAGTGTTTGTTCCTGAATTTGAGTTGTAGCCTGAAAAATAGCTACCAAAAGACCTGTTATTAAGCCGGCACCTAAAACAGGAAATATAACTAAAATTACGGTATATAATGATTCGCGACCGATGTCTAAGACTACTGCTTCTCCCATTTTCCCCACTCCTATCGCTGTTTACTAATTTTTAAATCAAATATTTCTTAATTTATTAAAAAAGTTTATAAATTATTAAAAAAGTTTATAAATTATTAATTAAAAGTTTCAACCAGGGATCCAATTAAAAGATGCCAGCCATCTGCAAGTACAAAAAGCAAAATCTTAAATGGAAGCGAAATAATAACCGGCGGCAGCATCATCATTCCCATTGACATTAAAATACTGGCAACAATCATATCGATCATCAAAAATGGGATATATAATAAAAATCCAATTTGAAAGGCAACTTTAACCTCATGAATTAAAAATGCTGGAAT
>JBNJFG010000052.1:0-15100 GCA_051746665.1 Bacillota bacterium | reverse complement strand
TATTTTTTAGCTCTAGATACTGGAATTAGTGATAATTTATCAATGAGGCTTAGTTATGATTATTCACCATTTGTAGACAATAATGATTTTGAAGCTACTAATAAAGTTTATAGTGCTTATTTTAATTTTACAATGGAAAATGATAAAAGCTTATTTTTTGGTTATAACAGATTAGATTTTGGAGTCGATAATAAAAATGATTTTTCTAATAATAATGATTTAGAAGTTGATTATTATTTTGTTGGGTTTGAGAAAAAAGGTTCATTTCTCACTAATAATAAATAAAGTTAATAATTTACATAACTCCCTTAATTGGGAGTTTTTTTCTTTGGTGGAACTTGACATTTCAAATATTTAACTATATAATTTATAACCAATATATAACTAAATATAATGCTATCCCTATAATAAAATAGCATTTTAAAAAAGTAGTTAGAGCAAGATTATAATATTTAAGGAGGACAAAGTAGTGAGTAGAAATATTTATTTAAACGGAGAGATTGTCCCTGAAGATCAGGCGCAAATTTCAGTTTTTGACCATGGTTATTTATATGGTGATGGAATTTTTGAGGGGATTAGAGCTTACAATGGACGTGTATTTATGCTTGATCAGCATATTAAGCGCTTATATCAATCAGCAAAAACAATTATGCTGGATATACCCTTAAACAAAAAAGAGATGGAAGCAGCAATTTTAAAAACTATTAGAGCCAATGAATTAGAAGATGCTTACATAAGAGTAGTAGTTTCCAGAGGAGTTGGAGACTTAGGATTAGATCCCCGTAAGTGTCCGGAGCCGACAATAGTAATTATTGCAAGTGCGATTCAGCTTTATCCAGAAGAATTATATGAGACAGGTTTAAAATTAGTAACAGTACCAACTCGCCGTAATGGAGCTGAGATGGTTAACCCCAGAATTAAATCACTTAACTATTTAAATAATATTATGGCCAGAATAGAAGCTAATATGCAGAATGCACCAGAGGCTATTATTTTAAACAGTGATGGTTATGTGGCAGAGTGTACAGGAGATAATATCTTTATTATAGAAGAAGGTAAACTTTATACACCACCTAAGTATGCAGGTATTTTAAAAGGAACCAAAAGAGAAGTAGTACTTGAAATAGCAGCAGAAATGGGATTAGAAATTAAAGAAGAGCTATTTACAAGACACGATCTTTTTAATGCTGAAGAATGTTTTTTAAGTGGAACAGCAGCAGAAGTGATACCGGTAGTAGAAGTTGATGGTAGAACAATTGCTGATGGTAATGTAGGCCAGAGAACAAAAGATTTAATAGCTAAGTTCAGAGAAATAGCAGGTTCTACAGGAACAGAAATTTATAGTGATTAATTAAAATATAATAGTGCTTTTCAATAAGCAGTGAGCAGCATAGGAGGAATAACATGAGAAGTGATAAAATTAAAAAAGGCATCGAAAGAGCACCCCACAGATCTTTACTTTATGCGCTGGGGCTTGACGATGATGATTTAGACAAACCAATGATTGGGATTGCCAATTCAGCCAATGATATTATTCCCGGTCATAAACACTTAGATAGAATCAAAGATGCAGTAGAACACGGAATTACAGCAGCTGGAGGTACAGCTCTAACCTTTTCCACAATCGGTGTCTGTGACGGCATTGCAATGGGCCACAGCGGTATGCATTATTCTTTAGCCAGTCGGGAAATTATTGCAGATTCAGTTGAAGCAGTAGTTAACGGCCATCAGCTTGATGGACTGGTATTAATACCAAACTGTGATAAAATTGTTCCTGGAATGATGATGGCAGCAGCCAGATTAGATATTCCAGCAATTGTAATCAGCGGTGGGCCAATGGAACACGGCAGTCACTGTGGAGAAGCAATTGATTTACACAATGTATTTGAAGCCGTAGGTTCAGTTAATTCCGGTGAGATGGAAGAAGAAGAGCTAGATCAGATTGCACGCTCAGCCTGTCCAGGAGTTGGATCCTGTGCCGGGATGTTTACCGCAAATTCTATGAACTCTCTGGCAGAGGTCTTAGGACTTGCCCTACCTGGTAATGGTACAATTCCAGCAGTCAAAGCTGATCGAATCAGACTGGCCAAAGCAGCAGGTAAAGCAGTAATGAAGCTGATTGAAAAAGATATTCGTCCTTCTGATATTTTAACAGAAAAGTCATTTGCCAATGCAATAACTGTTGATATGTCACTTGGATGTTCAACTAATACAGCTCTGCATTTACCGGCAATTGCTCATGAGGCAGGTATAGATCTTCCTTTAGATAAATTTAACGAAATTAGTGATCAGGTACCACATATCTGTTCTTTAACACCAGCCGGTAAAAATCATATGGAGAATCTAAATTCAGCCGGAGGAATTCATGCAGTAATCAATGAATTAGTTAAAGGAGATTTAATTAATTTAGATACAGTTACAGTCACCGGTCAATCTCTAAAAGAAAATTTAAAGTCAATAAAATTTGTTGATCACGAGATTATTAGACCACTGGATAATCCTTACCACAAGCGGGGAGGACTCTCTATTTTAAAAGGTAACCTTGCACCTGAGGGCTCAGTTGTAAAAAGAGCAGCAGTAGCAGAAAATATGATGGAGCACCGCGGGCCAGCAAGAATCTATAATAGTGAAGAAGAAACAATAGCAGCTATTAATAAGGGAGCCATTAAGCCCGGTGATGTAGTAGTCATCAAAAATGAAGGTCCCAAAGGTGGTCCCGGTATGCGAGAAATGCTGGCTCCAACCTCAGCTTTAGCAGGAATGGGACTTGATGATAGTGTAGCCTTAATTACAGATGGACGTTTTTCTGGAGCAACCAGAGGGGCAGCAATCGGTCATGTTTCTCCTGAGGCAGCTGCAGGTGGGCCAATAGCAGCTTTAGAAGAAGGAGATATAATTCATATTGATATGAATAAATTTATTCTGGAAGTAGAGTTATCAGCAGAGGAATTAGCAGCCAGAATGGAAAAAGTAGAACCTTTTGTACCTGAAGTCAGCGGTTATCTAAAACGTTACGCAAAATTAGTTGGCTCAGCTTCTAAAGGAGCAGTACTTGATTAATAATACTATCATTTTCAAGAAATATTAAAAAAAATAAAGATATTTTAAAAAAATGATTGATAAAAGGATATAAATTTAGTATAGTGTACAATATAAATAGAATATTAAATGAAGTTATAGAATAGCAAGTAGTCGAGAAGGGTTGGCTTCATTTAAGAATTTTATAAACTAAGATAGTAAAGGAGCAGTATATTTATTTTTAGCTTTTTGTCTAAAAATACTGCTTAGATAACTGAAAATAAACTAATTTAGGAGTCAATTAAGAGTTTATTTAATTTTCAGTCAATTTATCTGGTTTTTAATTCTTAGATATTTTTCTGCCCTGAATAATTGTGTTCAGGGCTATTTTTATATCTATTTATTTTTTAAAATTACAGCGGAGGTGAAATTATGCCAAAATTAAATGGTGGGGAAATAATAGTTGAGTCCCTGAAAAAAGAAAATGTTGAGGCAATATTTGGATATCCGGGTGGTGCAGTTATTAACCTTTATGATGCCTTATATAACTCAGGTTTAAAACACTATTTAGGAAGACACGAGCAGGGAGTAGTCCACGCAGCAGATGGTTATGCTCGCAGTAGTGGGAAAGTAGGGGTTTGTATTGCGACTTCTGGACCAGGTGGAACAAATATGGTCACAGGACTGGCAAATGCATTTATGGATTCAGTTCCCCTGGTTGCTTTTACAGGACAGGTTTCAAGTTCAATGATTGGAAAAGATTCTTTTCAAGAGGCAGATATCACAGGAATCTCTTTACCAATTACCAAACACAACTTTTTAGTTACTGATGTTAATGATCTGGCAAAAACAATCAAGGAGGCTTTCTTTATTGCTAAAACCGGCAGACCGGGGCCAGTTTTGATCGACCTGGCAAAAGATGTAACCCAAAAAGTGGCAGAATTTAATTATCCGACTAAAGTTTCTCTGCCGGGCTACAGGCCTCAATTTGAAGGCCACAGACTGCAGGTAAATAAAGCAGCTAGAGCAATTAATAATGCCAAAAGACCGCTGCTCTATGTTGGTGGTGGAGCTGTAATCTCTGGAGCAGAAAAAGAAATTAGAGAGCTGGTCGATCGGGCCAAAAT
Source organism: Bacillota bacterium (assembly GCA_051746665.1). Classification (GTDB taxonomy): domain Bacteria; phylum Bacillota; class Halanaerobiia; order Halanaerobiales; family Halanaerobiaceae; genus Halanaerobium. The sequence continues at coordinate 10,955 of JBNJFG010000052.1, read as the reverse complement.
ACCAATCACCACAACTTTAATGGCCCTGGGCATTTATCCTGAAGATCAGGACTTAGCACTAGAAATGCTTGGAATGCACGGAACTCAATATGCAAATAAGGCAACACTGGAGACCGATCTAGTTATTGCAATTGGAGCCCGTTTTGATGATCGAGTTACAGGCAGACTGGATGAGTTTATAGCTCAGGCCGACATTATTCAGATTGATATTGATCCAGCAGAAATCGGAAAAAATCTAGATGTAGAAATACCGATAGTTGGGGATGTCAAAGATGTACTGCTTGAGATTCTGCCCTTTATCGAAGCAAAGGAAAATGGAAAGTGGCAGCAGCGAATTAAGGAACTTAAAGCAAAATATCCACTTAAATATGAAGATGATGGATCAGAGATAATTAAACCACAGTATATTATGGAAGAAGTTGATAAATACACGGATGGTGAGGCAACAATAGTTACAGAGGTTGGACAGCATCAGATGTGGGCAGCTCAGTTCCATAAATACAAGAAACCGAGGCAGTTTATCAGCTCAGGTGGTTTAGGGACGATGGGCTTTGGCTTACCGGCTGCAATAGGAGCTCAGGTGGGACAGCCCGATGAAACAATCATCTTAATTGCTGGAGATGGCAGTATTCAGATGAATATTCAGGAACTTGGCACAATCCAAACCTATAATGTTCCTGTAAAAATTATCATCTTTAATAATAAATATTTAGGAATGGTCAGACAGTGGCAGGAGATGTTTTTTGAAAAAAGATATTCAGAAACTAAAATTCCAGCGCCTGATTTTGTAAAAATGGGCGAAGCTTATGGAATCTGGTCGAAGAGTGTTAAAAAGAAGTCAGAACTTGATGGTGCACTTAAAGAAGCAATGGAGCTTAAGGGACCGGCAATCCTGGATATTCACATTCCAGAAGAAGAAAATGTATATCCAATGGTACCAGCTGGGGCCGGCTTAAAAGATATGATAGGGGGATAATTCATGACACATATTTTATCAGTTTCAGTATTAAACAAACCTGGTGTTTTAACCAGAGTTGCTGGATTATTTAGCAGGCGAAATTTCAATATTGAAAGTTTAAATGTTGGTAGAACTGAAAATCCTGAGATTTCAAGGATGACAATTGTAGTAAAAGGTGATCAGAAAGTATTAGAGCAGGTAACAAAACAGCTGCATAAATTAATCAATGTCTTAAAAATTACTGAGCTTGATAAAAGTGCAATTGTGGAAAGAGACTTGATTTTACTCAGAGTTAAATGTACCCGCAAACAGCGCTCAGAAATTATTCAAATAGCCGATACATTTAGAGCCCAGATTGTAGATGTAGCACCTGAGAGTTTGATGATTGAAGCAACAGGTACTGAAGATAAACTGGAAGCTTTAACAGAATTATTGAGGGATTTCGGTATAGCAGAATTTGTAAGAACAGGAATAGTTGCCTTAAGTCGAGGCCAGGCACAAAAAAGAAACTAAAATTTTTTTATAAATATAAATATAGAGAACATAAAGGAGAAGATAGAAATGAAAATTTATTATGATAATGATGCAGACCTAAAGTACTTAGAAGACAAAGTAGTAGCAGTTATAGGTTATGGAAGTCAGGGACATGCCCAGGCTCAAAACCTTAAAGATAGTGGAGTAAATGTAGTAGTTGGTCTCAGAAAAGAAAGCTCAAGCTGGCCGCTTGCAGAAGAGGATGGCTTTGAAGTATTAACAACACCTGAAGCAGCAGCTAAGGCAGATATGATTCAGATTTTAATTCCTGATATCAAGCAGGCTTCAGTCTTTAAAAATGATATAGAGCCCAACTTAGAGGATGGAAACGCACTTGTCTTTTCTCATGGTTTAAACATTCACTATGATCAGATTCTACCGCAAAAAGATGTTGATGTCTTTATGGTAGCACCTAAGTCACCAGGACATTTAGTCCGCAGACTCTATGAAGACGGTAAAGGTGTTCCCGGCTTACTGGCTGTATATCAGGATTACACAGGTCAGGCTTACGAATTAGGTTTAGCTTATGCTAAAGGAATCGGCTGTACTCACGCCGGAGTTATTGAAACAACATTCCAGGAAGAAACAGAAACTGATCTCTTTGGTGAGCAGGCTGTATTATGTGGTGGAACAACAGCACTTGTCAAAGCTGGTTTTGAGACTTTAGTTGAAGCAGGTTACCAGCCAGAAATTGCCTATTTTGAGGTTCTAAATGAACTTAAATTAATCGTTGATCTAATGTTTGAAGGTGGAATTTCTACCATGCGTGCTTCTATTTCAGATACAGCTCAGTATGGAGACTTAGTTTCTGGACCAAGAGTAATTGATGAGCATGTTAAAGAAAATATGCAGGCAGTTTTAGAAGATATTCAGACTGGTAAATTCGCCAGAGAGTGGATTTTAGAAAATCAGGCAAATCGTCCTGTATTTAATTCCTTAACTAAAAAAGATGAAGAATCTCAGATAGAAGCAGTCGGACGCAAGTTGAGAAAGATGATGTCCTGGATCGACTAGTTATTCAGGATTTTAAGAAAAGGTGGTGAAAATTAATGGCTAATGTGAAAATATTTGATACAACCCTAAGAGATGGTGAGCAGTCCCCTGGGGTCACTTTAATTCCGGAGGAAAAACTGGCAATAGCAAAACAGCTGGCTAAAATGAAGGTCAATGTAATAGAAGCTGGTTTTCCAATTTCTTCTGAAGGTGATTTCAATGCTGTTAAAATGGTCGCTGAAAATGTAAAAGGAATTGAAGTAGCCGGACTGGCAAGATGCAGCAAAGGTGATATTGATCGGGCCTGGGAAGCTTTAAAAGATGCAGAAAACCCAAGGATTCATGTCTTTATTGCTTCTTCACCTATTCATATGGAATATAAGCTGCAGATGACTGAAGATGAGGTCATTAAAAAAGCAGTTGAGGGAGTAAAATATGCAGCTCAGTATACTGATAATATTGAGTTTTCAGCCGAAGATGCCTCCCGCAGTGATGTTGATTTTCTGGCCCGTTTATTTGAAGCAGCCATTGATGCCGGGGCCAAGGTAATTAATATTCCAGATACAGTTGGATATTCAGTTCCTTCCGAATTTGGGGCTTTAGTAAAAGGTGTTAAAGAAAAGACTCCTAATATCGATCAGGTAGATATTAGTGTTCACTGTCATAATGATTTAGGACTGGCAGTTGCTAATTCACTGGCTGCTATCGAAAATGGAGCAACTCAGGTAGAAGTTTCTGTCAATGGTATTGGAGAAAGAGCAGGTAATGCTGCTTTAGAAGAAATTGTGATGGCTCTTTATACCCGCTATGATTATTATGGTCTGGATGTACTGCAGGACACAACCCAGATTGCAAGGTTATCTAAACTGGTTGCAAATTCGACTGGAGTTTCAATTCAGGCAAATAAGGCAATTGTCGGTGCTAATGCATTTGCCCATGAGGCGGGAATCCATCAGGATGGTGTGATTAAGGAAAGAACCACTTATGAGATTATGGATGCTAAAACAATTGGTCTTGATCATAATAAGCTGGTTTTAGGTAAACACTCAGGCCGTCATGCACTGAGAGATTTCTTAGATAAATATGATTATGAGCTGGACGAAAAGAGCTTTGAAGGCTTCTTTAAACGCTTTAAAGATTTAGCAGATAAAAAGAAAAATGTAAGTAATGCAGATATTATAGCTTTACTTGATAATGAACTCTATGATTATGAGAAAACTTATGAGCTGGAGTATATATCTGTCTTAACTGGAAAAGGTCTGCTTCCAACAGCAACTGTGAGGTTGAAAAAGAAAGGCGAAATCATTCAATCTGCAGCCTGTAATGGAGATGGCCCGGTAGATGCAATATTCCAGACTATTAACGAATTGACTGATATGGAAGATATTAAGCTGATGTCCTACAAAATTGATGCAGTTACAGAAGGTAAGGATGCACTCGGTGAAGCATTTATCGCTGCAGAAATCAATGGTAAACTTTATACCGGACATTCTTCCCAGACTGATATCACTGAAGCCAGTGCCTCAGCCTATATTGAAGCAATTAATAAATATTTAGTCTATAACAAAGAGAAGTAAATAACAGGCAGCCTGTTTACTTTAAGCGGGCTGCTAAAAAAATATTTTAAGATTATATAATATTATAAGATTTTAAGGGAGTGATTTAAGTAAATGGGAATGACAATAATAGAAAAAATTCTTGCTGCCCATTCTGATCAAGATCAGGTAAAAGCAGGGGAGATAGTTAATGCCAGAGTTGATATGGTATTAGGTAATGATATAACTTCTCCGGTAGCAATTAAAGAATTTAATAAAATTGGTGTTGATAAAGTATTTGATAAGGAGAGAATAGCACTTGTTCCTGATCATTTTGCTCCAAATAAGGATATTAAGGCAGCAGAGCAGGTTAAAGTAGTGAGAGAATTTGCCAAAAAACATGATATTACAAATTATTTTGAAGTAGGTCAGATGGGAATTGAGCATGTATTATTACCGGAAAAAGGTTTAACTTTACCCGGAGAAATTATAATTGGTGCTGACTCTCATACCTGTACATATGGTGCGCTTGGTGCCTTAGGAACTGGAGTAGGAAGTACTGATATGGCAGCGGCGATGGCAACAGGTAAGGCCTGGTTTAAGGTTCCACCTACAATTAAAATTGTCTACAGTGGAGAACTACAGCCCCATGTCAGCGGTAAGGATTTAATCCTTTATACAATTGGTAAAATTGGAGTAGATGGAGCTTTATATAAAGCAATGGAATTTACAGGAGAAGCAATAGATAATCTTTCTATGGACGGTCGGATGACAATGTCCAATATGGCAATTGAAGCCGGAGGTAAAGCTGGGTTAATTGCAGCAGACGAAAAGACTGAAGCTTATTTAAAAGATAGAGCTCAGCGGGAATATACAGTAGTTAAACCAGATCAGGATGCAGAATATGAAGAAATTATAGAAATTGATGTCAGCCAGATTGCACCACAGGTTGCTTTTCCGAGTTTACCTGAAAACACCAAGGGACTTGATGAAATTGATGAAAAAATTGAAATTCATCAATCTGTAATTGGTTCCTGTACCAATGGCCGGATTGAAGATTTAAGAGCAGCAGCAGCAGTTTTTAAAGGCCAGAAAGTTAATAAAAATGTGCGCTGTCTTGTATTCCCTGGAACTCAGGCAATTTACAAGCAGGCAATGCACGAAGGTATTTTTGATATTTTCATTGATGCAGGAGTGGCAGTTTCAACCCCAACCTGTGGACCCTGTTTAGGTGGACATATGGGTATCTTAGCTGATGGGGAAAGAGCTATTTCAACAACTAACCGCAACTTTGTTGGTCGGATGGGCTCAACCCAAAGTGAAGTATATCTAGCAAGTCCAGCTGTAGCAGCAGCATCAGCAATCAAAGGCTATATTGCTGGTCCAGAGGAGGTTAAATAATGAAGTTAAAAGGAAAAGTATTTAAGTATGGAGATAATGTAGATACAGATGTAATTATTCCGGCCCGCTATCTAAATTCATCAACTCCGGAAAATTTAGCGGCCCACTGTATGGAAGATATAGACGAAAATTTTGCTGAAGCAGTAAACGAAGGTGATATTATTGTTGGCGGTAAAAACTTTGGTTCCGGCTCATCGCGTGAGCATGCACCACTGGCCATTAAATATGCGGGAGTTTCCTGTGTGGTAGCAGAAAGCTTTGCTCGTATTTTCTACCGCAACTCAATCAATATTGGTCTGCCGATTTTAGAAGCTCCAGAAGCTGTGCAGGCAGCTGAGGCGGGCGATGAGTTAGAAGTAGATATTGACCAGGGTCAGATTAAAAATATGCGGACAGGTGAGACATATCAGGCAGTACCATTTCCACCTTTTATGCAGGAGATTATTAAAGATGGCGGCTTAATTGAGCATGTAAAAAAGGAGATGGTATAAATGACAAATATAGCATATATACCGGGAGATGGAATTGGCGAAGAAGTTACCCGGCAGGGAATTAAAGTTTTAGAATACTTAGATGGTGCCTATAACTTAGGCTTGAAATTTGAAAAGTTTGATCTTGGTGCAGAAAGATATTTAAAAACAGGTGATATCCTGCCAGATGATGTTTTAAATAAGCTGGAAACCTTTGATTCAATTTATTTAGGCGCTGTTGGTGACCCCCGAGTTGAGCCTGGACTTTTAGAAAAAGGAATTCTTTTAAAACTTCGCTTTTATTTTGATCAATATGTTAATTTGCGGCCAATCAAACTTTATCAGGAAGAATTTTGCCCACTTAAAGGTAAGAGTCTTGAGGATATTGACTTTACTGTGGTCCGCGAAAACACTGAAGGGATTTATGCTGGTATTGGTGGTTTCTTAAAAAAGGATACTCCAGATGAAGTAGCAACTCAAGAAATGATTTCTACCCGCAAAGGTGTAGATCGAGTTATTAAATACGCTTTTGAATATGCTCAAAAATTTGGTAGAGAACCAAAGCTGACAGTCTGTGATAAAAGCAATGTTTTAACTTATGCTCATAATCTCTGGCAGCGCTCTTTTAAAGAAATGGGTAAAAACTATCCAGACGTAGAGCAGAATCACTTTTTAGTTGACGCAATGACGATGAAAATGGTCCGCAATCCTGAAGTCTTTGATATTGTTGTTACCTGTAATATTTTTGGTGATATTATCACTGATTTAGGTGCAGAACTGCAGGGAGGAATGGGGATGGCTGTTTCCGGTAATATTAATCCAGAAAGCATTTCAATGTTTGAACCTGTTCATGGGAGTGCACCTGATATAGCCGGTCAAAATATTGCTAATCCACTGGCAGCAGTTTTAGCAGCTGGTATGATGCTCAGAGAATTAGGTTATGGCAATTTAACACCCAAGGTAGAAGCAGTAGTTAAGTCTGCACTGGAAAATGAAATGGTAACTGCTGATCAAGGAGGAGACTTAAGTACAGATGAAGTTGGAGATTATTTAGTAAAAACTCTCAAAAGCAATGAAGAAGGTGAGTAGTGATGCAAAATGGGATTAACACTTTATGATACAACTTTAAGAGATGGTTCACAGGGAGAGGGAATTTCTCTTTCTTTAGATGACAAGTTAAGAATAACCAGACAGCTCGATCGTTTTGGGATTGATTTTATTGAAGGTGGCTGGCCTGGTTCCAATCCTAAAGATGTGGCATATTTTAAAGAAGTACAGAACATGGATTTAGAGCAGGCAAAAATAGTTGCCTTTAGTTCGACCAGACATCCACATATGAAGGTTGAAGAAGATACTAATATTTTAAAGCTGCTTGATGCAGGAGTAGATTATGTTACTATTTTTGCTAAAGGCTGGGATCTGCATGTAAAAGAGGCTCTGCAGGTTTCACTGCAGGAAAATCTTGAAATGATCAAAGATACAATTTCATTTCTAAAAGAAAATGGTTTAAATGTTTTCTTTGATTCTGAGCATTTTTTCGACGGTTATTTAAGCAATCCAGAATATTCGCTCAAGGTATTAGAGACTGCAGCTGAGGCTGGGGCTGAGTTATTGGTCCTGTGTGACACTAATGGTGGTATACTTCCTTCTCAGGTCAGAACAATTATCAGAGATGTTAAAAGCAAAACAGAATTAGATATTTCGATGCATGCTCATAATGATGGTGAGCTTGCTGTTGCTAATTCAATAGTAGCTTTTGAAGAAGGTGCTGTTCAGTTTCAGGGTACAGTCGGTGGTTTAGGTGAGCGCTGTGGTAATGTTGATTTATGCAGTTTAATTCCTACTTTACAGCTTAAATATGGACAGAAACTGGTTACTGATCAGCAGTTAAAACAGTTGAAACCTCTTTATTATTTTGTGACTGAAACTGCTAATTTGATTCCTAGAAATAATAAGCCTTATGTAGGTAAAAGTGCTTTTACTCATAAAGGTGGAATTCATGTTAGTGCAGTTCGCAAAAACCCTCATACTTATGAGCATATTGAGCCCGAACTAGTAGGGAATGAGCGGCGGGTCTTAGTATCAGAACTGGCAGGAAAATCTAATCTGCTTTATAAACTAAAAGAACTTGGTTTTGATCTAAATGATTTTTCTGATGAAGTGATTACAAAACTTATCAAAAAGGTTAAAAATTTAGAAAATCAGGGTTATCAGTTTGAAGGAGCAGAGGCTTCTTTAATTTTGATGGCTTTTAGAGAATTTAAAGATTATAAATCATTTTTTGAAATAGAAGATTTTAGAACTAACAGTATAAATAAGGATAATCAGACCTATTCAGAAGCGGTTCTTAAAATGAAAGTCAAGAATAAAAAAGTTCATATAGCTGCTGAAGGAGATGGTCCTGTAAATGCCCTTGATAATTGTTTCCGTAAAGCCTTAATTTCATTTTATCCGGAAATTACCGAAAGTAAGTTAATTGATTATAAGGTAAGGGTTTTAAATGGAAATGATGGTACTGCTGCTAAAGTAAGAGTTTTAATTGAGACAGCAGATCTGGAAAAATCTTGGACTACTGTTGGAGTTTCTACGAATATTATTCAGGCCTCCTGGGATGCTTTAGTAGATAGTATTGAGTATTTGCTTTTAATAAAAGAAGGAATCAGAATAATATAAGATAGATAATTAGACAGCTGTGGATTAAATTCTGCGGCTGTTTTTTTATGTAAAAATATGTGTATACCTTCACTAACTAATATAAATCTTATTTACAAAATTTAACAACTATATGACTATTAATTTGTAATTTTTAAAAATAATTACAAATTTTTGCAGGAATAACTTTTTAAGCCTTGAATTAAATAACTAAATAAGAATTAATTTTACATATTTTTATATAATTATAAAAAAAAGGAAATAAAATTGTTCTAAATTTTAGAGAAGGTGAAAAATATGCAGAGTTTTTGTGAATATTTAGCTAAAAATTATTCTTTTCCAGATTCTAAACGGCAAAAATTAAAAAGATTTTCAGAAAATAAAAAAATACAGGAGATAATTGATTATCTAAAAGCAGAAGCTGTGATTGAGAAAGATGATTTACTGCAGGCAATTGCTAATTATTTTGAGGTTGAGCTCTTTCAAAATTCAAAGATAATTATTAGAAAAAATAGAGTTAGAGAATTAGATTTAGCTGAGGTTGAAAAATATAAAGTGATTTTAATTAATAAAACTAAAAATCTTATTTCTTTTGCCAGTATTTATCCACCAGATTTATTTTTACAGGAAAAATTAAAATTTAAATTTAAGACAAAAATCAAATTTTATTTAATGTCTGAAAGTGAATTTTCAGAGGCCAAAAATATTTTATACAGCAGTTATTTTAAAATTGACCAGAGAGAGATTTTAAAAGATCTGGGTGACTTTAAAAAAATTGACAGTCGTGATATAGATAGTTTAAAAAATATAGTAGATGATGCTCCGGTAGTTAAACTTTTAAATAAAATATTAACTGAGGCAATTTCCTTAAATGCAAGTGATATTCATCTGGAGCAGAAAGAAGATTATTTTAAAATTAGATATCGAATTGACGGAATTTTAAAAAACTATTATAGTTTACCTGTCGAAATAGCGGCAGCAGTAATTTCCAGGATTAAAATTATTTCAGGAATGGATATTACAGTTAGACATTTACCACAGGATGGAAAAATGGATTTTAATTTTCAAAAAGAAGTTTATGATATTAGAAGCTCAGTTATTCCAACAATTTATGGAGAAAAAGCTGTTTTAAGATTGCTTTTAAGAAATGAAAAATTGCTAAATTTAAAAGAATTAAATTTTAACAGTGCTAATTTAAAACGATTTAAAGAAATATTTAAATTTAAATCAGGAATCATCTTACTCTGTGGTCCAACTGGAAGTGGAAAAACAACCACTCTTTTTTCAATTTTAAACCAGCTGGCAGCTGAAGAAAATAATATTATTACAGTCGAAAATCCTGTTGAGTATAAACTGGAATTATTAAATCAGATTGAAATAAATGAAGCCCAAAATTTAACTTTTCCAATTATATTAAGGTCAATTTTAAGGCAGGATCCAGACATTATTATGATCGGAGAAATCAGAGATCAAGAAACTGCAGAAATTGCTGTTAGGGCTGCTGTGACAGGCCATCTTGTTCTAAGCACAATCCATACTGTAGATAGTATTTCTGCTATTACCAGGCTGATTGATATCGGTATTCCTCCTTATTTGATCAGCAGTACTGTAAATGCAGTTGTAGCACAAAGATTATTGAGAAAATTATGTCCTAACTGCAGAAAAAAAGTAAAGTTAAATAATTTAAAAGTAGATTTAAATCATTTAAATACTGAACTTTTTGATTTAAAAGCAATAGAATACCTCTATCAGCCAGTCGGCTGTGAAAAATGCAGTGATGGCTATCTCGGCCGAACAGCTGCAGCAGAAGTACTGCTGCTTAATCAGCGGATGAAAAGCTTAATTAATCAAAATGCTGATTATTCTGCTTTAAAAAAAGAAGCAGCAGCCTCTGGCATGCTCAGTTTATATGATTCAGCTTTAGTTAAATTAAAACAGGGAATAATATCTGAGGCAGAAATGATCAGAGTTATTGATCTGGATTAATAAAGGGAGGTGATAATCATTTTTAAGCAGAACAATTTTGATTTAAAGTTTTTTGCTTCACAGCTGAAGATAATGTTAAAATCTGGTTTAAATTTAAATAAAGCTTTAATGATTATCTCCAAACAGACCAAAAATAAAAAGCAGGAGAATATTTGTAATGAAATTTTAAAAAATATTGAATCCGGTTTAACTCTTGCGGAAGCTCTGGAACAGGAAGAAATATTCACCAGGCTTTTTACAACAGTAGTAAAGGCCGGAGAAGAAAGCGGCAGTCTGGTTCAAGTTTTGGCAAGTCTAGAAAACTATTACAACAGCAGAGATGATCTTAAAAAAGAGATTAAAAAGGCATCTTTTTATCCAATTACTGTGATAAGTACAGTTTTTTTAGCTGCATTTTTTATCTTTAAATTTATTTTACCTGTATTT
>JBNJFG010000051.1:0-15431 GCA_051746665.1 Bacillota bacterium | reverse complement strand
AAAATATATTGAATCAGGAGCTTTTGGTGGTAAGGGTACAGATACCCATGCTGCTTCAGTTGTTGGTGATACAGTAGGAGATCCATTTAAGGATACATCTGGTCCATCCTTAAATATCTTAATCAAATTGATGACTATTGTTTCACTTGTATTTGCTCCCTTATTCATGTAAAATTAATATAGTAGTAAAGGATTAATTACCCTCCTTGTAGTTTATACTACTTGGAGGGTTTTCTTTTAGAAAGGTAGTGAGTTTATGACTGAAGTAGATGATAAAATGTGTTTTGCCTGTGGGCAGGAAAATCCAATATCATTAGGATTAAAATTTAAAGAAATCGATGAAAACACAGTTCGGGGAGAATTTACGCCAGGTGAAAATCATCAGGGATATGATGGTATAATGCATGGTGGTTTAATTGCAACTCTATTAGATGAAGCGATGGCCTATGTTATTGGATTTAAAGACATTCAGGCTTTTACTGCCGAACTCAATATCAGATTTAGAACTGCAGTAGAAATCGGTAAAAAATTAGAGATAATTGGAGAATATAAGGATTTTAAAAAAAGTTCTATTGCTAATGTTTATTATACAGAGGCAAAAATTTTTGATGAAGAAGGTAATTTAAAAGCTAAGGCTGAGGCCAAATTTATGGAAGCTTAAATTATAATTAAAAATATTTATTACATAAATTTTAAATAATTACTAAGGAGGAATTTTTAATGCAGAGAGAAGAAGCGCTTAAATTGATGGAAAAAAATATTAAACAGAAAAATTTACGCAAACATTGCCTTGCAGTTGAGGCTGTGATGGCAAAATTAGCTAATTATTTTGATAAAGATGAACAAAAATGGAGATTAGCTGGTTTGCTGCATGATATTGATTATGAAGAAACTTCTGATCAGCCTGAAAAACACAGTCAGATTGGAGCAGACATGCTGGCTGAAATGGGGATGGAAGCTAAAATAGTTGATGCAGTAAGAGCCCATAATGGCATGCATGAACTTCCAAGAGAAACTTTAATGGCTAAGGCTTTATATGCATCAGATCCCTTAACAGGTCTAATAGTAGCCTCAGCATTAATTCACCCTGATAAAAAATTGAATTCAGTTGACACTGAGTTTGTTTTAAATCGTTATGGTGATAGCTCTTTTGCTAAAGGTGCAGATAGAGATGTAATAGCTTCCTGTAAAGAAATGGATCTTGAGCTAAAAGAATTTATAAAACTTTCTCTAACTGCCATGCAGGATGTTTCTGATGAATTAGGACTTTAGACTATAATATAAAAATTTAATTTATAAAGCCCATTATCAAAAAAGATTGGGGATGATCATTAATGAGTGCTAGAAGTGAATTGTTAAAAAAATTAAGAGAAGATGTACATCGTCCACTTAGTAAAGAAGAAATTTTTCAGAAATTTGAAATAGCAAAAGATCAGCAGCAAATCTTTTCAGATTTACTTAGTGATTTGATTAAATCAGGTCAAATTTTCAAGAACTCTCAAGGATTATATGGAGTACCAGAAAAGTTTAATTTAATTGGTGGTAGAATTGAAAAAATAGCATCCGGTAATGCTTTTTTAATTCCAGATGATCCGGAAAAGGAAGATATATATATTTCTTCAGCTAATATGAATGGGGCAATGCATAATGATAAAGTGTTTGTGCGACCTGTTCGTTCCAATAGGGGTAAAAGTCAGGCTGGAGAAGTTGCAGAGATTATTGAAAGAGTTAACAAAGAAATAGTTGGGAATTTAGAAAAATATAAAAATTATGGATTTTTAATACCAGATAATAAGAGAATGTGTAATGATATTTTCATTCCACCTGAAGCTTTAAATGATGCAATAAACGGGCAGAAAGTTGTAGCTAAAATAACCAGATGGCCGGAAAAAAACAGAAATCCAGAAGGAGAAATCATTGAGATATTAGGCAATAAAGATGATGCCGGTGTTGATATTGAAGCAATTATCCGTCAGCTTGATCTACCAGGAGAATTTCCGGATAAAGTTTTAAAGGAGATTGAAAACATTCCGGATCAGGTAAGTGAAGATACTGTTAAAAAAGACGATGAACGGGAAGATTTAAGAGATTTGAAACTGGTAACTATCGATGGTTCAGATGCTAAGGACTTAGATGATGCAGTATCTTTAGAAAAGTTAAGCAGTGATGTTTATAGATTGGGAGTTCATATTGCTGATGTAAGTCACTATGTAAGAGAAGATAAACCACTTGATACTGAAGCTTATTCGCGTGCGACCAGTATTTATCTTGTAGATCGAGTAATACCAATGCTTCCCAAAAAATTATCTAATGGAATTTGTAGTTTAAATCCTCAAGTTGACCGCTTAACTATGTCAGTTTTTATAGAATACAAATTAAGAGGAAAACATGGTATTGAAATTATGGATCATAAAATTACTAAATCAGTTATTAATTCAAATCATCGAATGACCTATGATGAAGTACAAAATATATTAGATAGTGAGCAGAGTTCTGACAGGAAAAAATATAGTGATTTTGTAGAAGAACTTGAAATGATGAATGAATTAAGAGATAGATTACGCCGCAACCGTTTTGAAGAGGGTAGTATGGACTTTAATTTTACAGAAGTAAAGGTAGAGCTTGATGAAGAGGGCCACCCTACTAATTTAAAGAAAAGAAGCCATAGAGAAGCAGAGCAGCTAATTGAAGAATTTATGATTGCTGCTAATAGAATTGTTGCTGCTGAGATGTCATGGCGTGAGATGCCCTTTATTTATAGAGTGCATGAAGAACCTGATCTCGACAGAATGCAGCAGTTTAATGAGTTTATTCATAATTTTGGTTATCGCTTAAAAGGAGTAAAAAATGGAGTTCATCCACGTGCCTTACAGGAAATTTTAGAGGATGTAAGGGGTACAAAAGAAGAAAAAATAATTGAAACAGTAATGCTGCGTTCATTGAAAAAAGCAGTTTATTCTGAGAAAAATATTGGCCATTTTGGACTTGGAATTACTCATTACAGTCATTTCACATCTCCAATTAGACGTTATCCGGATCTGACAGCCCATAGAATAATTAAAGAAACAATTACTGAAGGTTATTTAAGTCAAGAGCGTCAGGATGAATTGGATACTAAGATTCCAAAAATTGCTGATCACTGCTCACTACAGGAAAGAAGAGCGATGGATGCCGAAAGGGATTCAGTTGATTTAAAGAAAATTGAATTTATGGAAGATAAAATTGGAGAAGAGTTTGAAGGTATTATCAGTGGAATTACTGGTTTTGGAATGTTTATTGAATTAGAAAATACTGTAGAAGGTCTGGTTCATATTAAAAATCTTCGGGATGATTATTACCACTATGATGAACAAAAATATCATCTAATTGGGGAAAGAACTAAAAAGATTTATAGAATTGGTGATGAAGTTAAAATTAAAATTGCTAAAGTCAACAGAGATGAAAGAGAGTTAGATTTTGAATTAATAGAAAAAATAGATTAGAAGAAATAATAGATTAAGGATGTGGTAGTCATGGCTAAAGCTAAGGATAAAGATATAGAGATCATAGCTAGAAATAAAAAAGCCAGACATGATTTTTATATAGAAGAAGTATATGAGGCAGGAATTATACTCAAAGGTACTGAAATTAAATCAATACGTAATCATCGGGTAAATTTAAAGGATAGTTTTGCTCTAGTACAAAATGGAGAGGTTTATCTGCATAATATGCATATTAGCCCTTATAAAGAGGGTAATCGCTATAATCATGAGCCCGAAAGAAGACGAAAACTCCTGCTTAATAAAAGTGAAATCAGAAAACTTATTGGTTATACAACTCAAAAAGGTTATACGCTTGTTCCTTTAACACTTTATTTAAAGAAAAATCTCTGTAAGGTTGAGCTTGCAGTAGCTAAGGGTAAACAGCAGCATGATAAAAGAAGAGATATAGCTAAGAAAACTGCAAAAAGAGAAATTGAAAAAGCTTTTAACCGTCGTCAAAAAGGGGATTTTTAAAAACAATTTGACATTTCCTGACCTTTAAGTTATAATAATTATGCTGAAGATAGATTTCAGCTATTCAGGGGGTGTTCTGGCTTCGCCTGGATGGTTAACCTTTTATAAGCAAGCCGAGGAGTTCCTTTCACTCGTTAAACACTGGGAAATAAAATTATCTGCAAACGATAATAATTACGCTTTAGCTGCCGCGTAGGCAGTTAACGCCTAAGCGGATCCTGTCTGTGGAGTCGTCTTAGGTGTCATACAAAACAGGCTAACCTTCTTCTAATGTCTGTAAGAAGAAGGGACATTTAACAGACTGGCAGTAAGTAATCAAGTTCAGCGGAGTGCTTACTGTGAGATTAAATGCTGAACTAAGCTTGTAGAAACTATTAGGTGATCCATTTAGTACGTGGGTTCGACTCCCACCACCTCCACCAAAATTATATATTTTTATAAACCAAGAACCTGACTATTACGGGTTCTTTTTTTGTTTATAAAAGAAGGGAATTTCTTTCAAATCTTTAATATATATAAATAGAAGAAGAAATGAGGAGATTTTTATGTCCAAAAAAGAAATAAAAGATTTTATTATTAATAATAGAGAAGATTTGATAGAAAAAATAATGGAAGAGCAGTTTCAGCTGATGCCAGAATTAAAAGAAAAATATAATGAAACTCAAATTAGAAAAAGCAAAAGTGATACTTCTTATAATTTGAACTATCTTGCTCAGGCAGTATTTGCAGATGAAGTTAATATTTTTTCAAATTATTATAGATGGCTTTACACTGTTTTGAAAGAAAGAGGAATGAAAGATGAAATATTGAAAACACATTTAACAGCAATAAAAAATGTATTAGAAAAGAAATTAGATAAAAATAATGTTGCAATAATTACAAAGTATTTAAATGCTGCAGATGAAAGTTTAAATTTTTCTAAAAATTATTATGATTCTTTTATAAATGAAGATAATTTTTTGCATAAAGAAGCAGATAAATATCTTGATTTTTTAATTAATATGGAAAGAGAAAAAGCAGTAAGTTTTATCTTGAATTTAGTAGATAATAATACATTAATTGAAGATATCTACTTAAAAATTTTTCAACCTACCCAGTATGAAATCGGAAGACTCTGGCAGCTTAATCAAATAAGTATTGCACAGGAGCATTATGCAACTTCAGTTACTCAACTGACAATGTCACAGTTATATCCTAAAATTTTTACATCTTTTAAAAAAGGGAAAAAAGCATTAACTACTTGTATTGGTGATGAGCTGCATGAGTTAGGAATTAGAATGGTTGCTGATTTATTAGAATTAAATGGTTGGGATACAATCCATTTAGGATCAAATACTCCAGCAGCAGAAATTTTGAATTTATTAGAGGAAAAAGAAATTGACTTATTAGCTCTTTCAGTTACTTTACCCAATCAGTTAGAAAAAACTAGAAATTTAATAACGGCTGTTCACAAAAATGAAAAGTTATCAAAACTGAAAATTATGGTTGGAGGTAGAATTTTTATGCAAAACAATTATTTGTGGCAGAAGATTGGAGCTGACGGATTTGCTATTGACGCAAAAGAAGCAGTAAAGGTGGCTGATTCATTATTATGATAAGTAAAAATAAATTAACAAATGGTATTATTTTAAAGATTGATCACGATAGTCAAATAAAAGAAGTAGTTTTTAATTCATTAAAAGAAAAAGTGAATTTAGAAAATAAAAATCTAAGTAATTTTATAGATAAAGGAAGTTTAAAAAAATATTTTTCTTTATTAAAAGAGGCTAGAGATGATAATGTGATCTTTGGTAGAGAACTTGATCTTAATCTAAGTGAAAAAACTGAATCATATATTATTACAGTTTTAAATAATATTGATGCTGATAATATTATAATAGCTGCTAATCAATCAGAAGATATAATTAAATATTACGAAGAACTAATGAAAATAAATAATGAACATGTCAATAATTTGAGATCTAACATTAAGGCAAAAATAAGTAAAGAAAAACCAGCTAGTGATGAAGAAATATATAATGAGATGAGTCGACTAAATAATAAATTAGTTAATTTGCAGCGTCAATTGAACAAGCAAAATTTACAGTTGAAAGCAGAAAAAGAAAAATATAAAGTTACCTTAAGCAGTATAGCTGAAGGTGTAATAACAGCAGATCATAATAACATTATTCTGTACTTGAATTCTAAAGCAGAAAAGATGTTGGGTTGGTCAATAGAAGATGCCAGAGGTAAAAAATGCAGAGATGTTTTTAAAGTTACTATTAAAGCAGAAAAAGGGCCTGATTTAGAACTAGTCTCTGAAGAAATATCAGATGTAGAGAATGTTGGCTTTGATTTATCTTCTCTATTTCAAAATAAAGAGGAAATTAATAATCAAGAAGCAATTTTAACTTCAAAGAATAGCAAATCATTTCCAATAGAATTTTCTGCAGCAAAAATAAAAGAAAATCAAGGTAAAGTAATTATCTTTAGGGATATAAGTGAAAGAAAAGAGACTGAGCAGCGTTTAAAAAGATATGCTTCAACTGATTTATTAACTGAAGTTTTGAATAGACGAGCTGGTTTAGATTATCTTCAGGAAGAAATGGGTTTAGCTGAGTCAAATAATTATGCACTCTCAGTTATCTTTATTGATGTCAACGACTTGAAATTAGTTAATGATAATTTTGGCCATCAGGAAGGTGATAAGCTATTACAGCAGGTAAGTGATACTTTGCAGCATTCATTAAGAAGAAATGATATGGTAGTAAGACTTGGAGGGGACGAATTTCTTTTAATATTACCTCAGAGTGATAAAAAAGCTGCTGAAAAAATATGGAAGCGAATTAAAGAAGAACTTGAACAGATATCAAAATCCAATAATAAGGATTATGAAATTTCAGTAAGCCATGGAGCAGCAGAATATAGCCCTGATTATAAAGAAAGTTTAGATGAATTAATTAATAAAGCGGACCATGCTATGTATGAAGAAAAGAAAAAAATAAAAAATAATAGAGATTATTAAATGCTTTTCAAGGAGGAATCTGAATGCAAAAAGTTGAATTAACTACAATATTTTTAAATAATAGTATTGCAAACTATATTTTAGCTTTTAGTTTTTTAATAATAGTATATTTTGCGGTTAGGATTTTTGATAAATTTTTATTAGAAAAAATGGATATTTTAATTAAAAAATTTTCTCAATCTTTTTCTCGTTTTGTAAAAAAAATTATAAAAAAAAGAATTTATCCGCTATTATATTTGTTAGCAATTTATCTTGCTTTCAGACAATTAACTACTATTTCTAAGCTTGATAGTTTTGTTAATTTTATTTTATTGATTTTAACTGTGGTTTTTGTAGTCTTATCTTTAATTGATATTATAAATTACAGTATAAAAAAATATTGGGCAAAAAAAGAAAGAAATGAAGAACACCTTAAAGTATTAAATGTTACTTTATTTTTAATTAAAATTTTAGTTTGGACTATTGCTTTAATTTTTGTAATGGATAATCTAGATATCCAGATAACAGGCTTATTGACAGGGCTTGGGATTAGTGGTATTGCTATTGCATTTGCTGCTCAAAGTATTTTAAATGATTTATTTAATTATTTTACAATTTTTTTTGATAAACCTTTTGACATCGGAGATTTTATTATTACAGGAGAATATAGAGGAACAATTGAACATATTGGTGTAAAGACGACAAGGATTCGGAGTTTAAGCGGAGAACAGCTTATAATATCTAATACAGATCTTGTTAATTCAAGAATTAATAATTACA
The DNA here is from genome assembly GCA_051746665.1 of Bacillota bacterium. Classification (GTDB taxonomy): domain Bacteria; phylum Bacillota; class Halanaerobiia; order Halanaerobiales; family Halanaerobiaceae; genus Halanaerobium. Next base: position 7,673 of record JBNJFG010000051.1, on the reverse strand, counting down.
AAAGAATGCAGCAGAGACGAATAAATTTTAGTTTTGGTCTGACATATGATACTTCTCTAGAGAAGTTAAAAAAAGTTCCAGAGATAGTTGAAGAAATTATTAAATCTGTTGATAAAACAGAATTTGACCGGGCCCATTTTGCGGAATATGCAGCTTCCAGTCTGTTATTTCAGGTAGTTTATTATGTTAAAGACAGTGATTATAAAGTATATATGGGAATTCAGCAGCAGATCAACTTTAAGTTAAAAGAAAAAATAGAAGAATTAGGTCTAAGTTTTGCCTTTCCAACTCAGACAATTCATTTTGCTGATCAGAAAAATCATAGTAGTGAACTGGAAAATATTAAAAATACAAATACTGATGCAGATGAGAAAAAGTAAATAATGGTAACTAAACTAAGCTAAGGAGAATTAAATGATGCTAATTGCTAGTTGCGAAATTAAATTATATTTACCAGGAGCAGCCACTTTAAAAGATAAGCGAAAGATAATAAAAAGTCTGCTGCAGAAAAGTAGAAATAAATTTAACTTTTCTGCAGCAGAGGTAGATGCTCAGGATTATATTCAGACTGCAGTTCTTGGAGCAGCAGTCGTTGGGAATGATTATAAATATTTGCAGAGTGTAATGGATAAATATCTTGATTTTATTGAATCTTTTCCGGAATTTTCAGTCACAGATTTCGAAATGACAATCAGCTGATAGATCTTCTTTGTTAATTAAAGAAGCAGCTTCCTGGTCAAGTAAAATAGTGATTTGTGGGTGTGTTTGCAGTAAAGAAGCTGGCATCTGAGTAGATATTTTACCGCTGACAGTTTCTTTTATTGCCTCTGCTTTATTTTTTCCACTTGCCAGCAGAACGATTCTATCAGCTTTTAAAATTGTGGCCATTCCCATAGAAATTGCCTTTTTTGGTACTTCATCTTTATTATCAAAATAGCGGCTGTTGGCCTCAATAGTTTCATCAGTCAAATCCACAACTTCCGTTGCAACATTTAAGTGTTCAGCAGGTTCATTAAATCCTATATGTCCATTTGAACCGATGCCCAGGATCTGCAGATCAATTCCTCGTGCTTTTTTAATAGATTCTTCGTAATTTCTGCATTCTTTACTGAAATCTTCTGCACTCCCATTTGGAATATGGATATTTTCTTTTCTAATATTTATTTCTTTAAAAAAATTATCATTCATATAATAGTGATAGCTATTAGGATGGTCTGCTTTAAGCCCACAGTATTCATCCAGATTGAAAGTCTGTATTTCATTAAAGTCTATTTCATCTTCTCTAAACATTTCAATTAGTTTATCATACATCGCCAAAGGGGTGCCGCCTGTTGCCAGACCTAGATTGCTATCAGGCTTTAATGTAATCTGACTTGCTACCATTAAAGCAGCTTTTTTACTCATTGCATGATAATCTTTCTCTACAATAATTCTCATTTTTACACAACCTTTTTTATTGATTTTAAAATTTATTTTAAGTCAAAAGTGAATTTAAATTTATAGTTGTCATTTCTGTAATAAGCAGAAGTATATTCTATTATTTCTTTATTTTCATTTCTGCTAAATTGTTCAAAATAAAGCCCTAGCATACCTTCTTTAACCTGCATTTTGCCTGCAATACTGGAATCAAAAATAACTGCCTCAACCTCTGCTTCAGCATTGCTCAGCTTAATATTATATTTATTTTTAATAATCCTAAACAATGAATTATTTTCCAGCTCATCTCTTTTTAAGTTTAAAAAATTGTCAGCAGCTAGATAGGTGTTTTCCAGTAAAAATGGCTTATTTTCTATTAATCTTAATCTTTCCAACTCAAAAATATTTGCTTGCGGCTTAAGCTTCATTTTTTTTGCTATTTTTTGATCTTTTATTTCAGTGAAATTTAAAATTTTAGTAGTATAATTTAATTCCTTTTTTTCCATTTCCTTAGTAAAACTAAGTAGAGGAGAGATACTGTAGCTTTCTTGATAGTCTGTCACAAAAGTACCACTGCCCTGTTTTCTGATTAAATATCCATTATCAACCAGAATATCAACTGCTTTTTTAACAGTCATCCGACTTATATTATGATATTCAGCCAGTTCTCTTTCGGAAGGAAGCCGCTCACCTGTATCAAATTCTTTGTTCTTAACAGCCTTTAAAAGGCTTTCTTTTAATTGATAATAAAGGGGTAAAGGACTAGTTTTATTGATTTCCTGCATAATTTTGCCTCCTGTATAGGAATATACAACATGTGGTCTATACCAATTATAATATAAAAAATTATTAGCTGCAAGTTTAAATGAGCTAATAATTTTTTTACCGAATATTAAATTAAAATTTAAATATAATTCCAATCAAAGCTGCAGATATTATATAAACTATAGGATGTTTTTTAAACTTACGAATTGATGCAAAAACAATTAGTAATAGCAGCAGTGATTTATAATTAAAAAATTTAAATAGATTATTATTTAGCTGCAGCTGTTCTAAATTAAAAATTCCACCTCGAGCAAGCTCAAAGGCAGCCGAAGCGATTAATCCAGCTACTGCAGGCCTAATGCCGCTAAATGCAGATTCAACAAGAGGATGTTGATTAAATTCTCTAAAATAATGGGCAATAATGGAGATAATAATGATTGAAGGTGCTGCCAGACCAACAGTGGCTATAATTCCTCCAAAAATTCCAGCGGTATTATAACCAACAAAAGTGGCTGTATTGATTCCAATTGCTCCAGGGGTCGACTCCGAAATAGCTATCATATTTAGCAGTTCTTCGCCGGTCATCCAGCCATATTTTACAATCAAATCCTGCAGAAAGGGAAGAGCAGCCAAACCACCTCCCAGAGCAAATAAACCAACTTTAAAGAATTCTAAAAATAAGGTTAAATAAATCATTATTTATCACTATCCTTATCTTTATTTTGATAGTTGAGATAGGCAGTCTGTAAGTTACCTCTAAAATATTGAATCAAAATACCGGCTGCAGCTGAACCTAAAATTACAAAAACTGGTGAAAGTTTAAAAACAACAAGTAGTAAAAAAGCAAGTAAAAAGATGAGCAGACTGACTTTGCTTTTATCTGATTTCTGCCACATTTTAATTACTATATCAATAATTAAGGCAACTACAGCAATCTGAATGGCTGCAAATGCATGCTGAAAAGTATTAATTTCCTGAAAACGCTTAAAAAATGAAGCAATAAAGGTTATAATAATAAGAGAAGGCATAATAAAACCGGTAGTTGCTGCAAGAGCACCTTTAACTCCAGCCAGGCTGTAGCCTGTCATAGTAGCTGTATTAACTGCAATAATTCCAGGTGTGCTCTGTCCAATTGCATAATAATTATAAATATCTTTTTCTTTAATCCAGTTAAGATTATCAACTAGTTCTCTTTTTATAATTGGCAGCATGGCATAGCCTCCACCAAAAGTAAAAGATCCAATTTTAAAAAAAATGAAGAAAATTTTAAGTATTTTTTTCAATATATTTTCAACCTCCGCCTAATATTATAACATAATAAAAAAAGCATAGCTAAAAAAACAAGTAAAATAATTGATAAAATCCCATTAAACGGCCTCAATAAAGAGGATAATAATTTTTTTTAGAGAATAGATATATATAACCTTTAATTATTTATGAAATTGAAAGGAGGTTTTTCTTATGGCTGAAATTGTAGGAATTATTGTAATAGTTTGGGCTCTTGTTTACTTTTTTGATAGAATGGCTCCATAAGAAAAAATTTGAGGGAGAAATATTACATTTCTCCCTTCTTTTTCATAATATTAGAGAGAAATAAATATAAACTAATAGGAGAGTAATAATGTCTAATTACAAGGAAAATTTAAAGATTATATTTTTGTTAATCAAAAAAGATTTAAAAGAATCTCTTAAAAATAGAACAGCAGTTATGATAATCTTACTACCTCTTTTTGCTTCTTTGATGTTTTCATTAGTTAGTTCACAACAGTTAGTTAGAAATTTCGAGCTTGGAATTAGTGGGCAGGAGACAAAAGAATTTCAGAGTTTTATCAATCAAAATTTTAAGAATTTTTCTATTCAAGAATTTCAAAATATAGAAGCAGGAAGGTCTGCTACTGCAGCTGGTAACATTGATGCTGCAATATATTATATACCAGAACAAGAAACTATTGAAAAAAAATATCAAATTTATTTAGATAGCAGAGATACAGTTAATTTTTTTATTTTAAGAGAAAATATTTCTAATTTGTTAAGTTCATTTCATAATATAGATAATGGACCAGATTTTAACTTTCAAGCTGCAGCAGATTTTAAGGTGAGCAGTTCTATTTTGCCAGTTTGGTTAACTGTTACAATTACAATGATTGGTCTAATGCTTATATCGGCCTCATTATCTGAAGAAAAAGATAATAAAACACTCGCAGCACTATTGGTGACTAAGGTAAATATTTATCAAATAATTGCAGCCAAAACATTATTTGCCTGGATTTTAGTTTTAATTACATCAATATTAATGGGTTCTTTAAATGGTGTTTTAGCTATTGGCTTTAAAAGATTACTTCTAGCTTTTATAATAATTACTATAGCATCTTTCGTTTTTAGTGGCTTGGGTTTAATTATTAGTCTTTTTACTGATAGTCAATCTTCTGCCAGATCAATTTCGACAGTTATTTATTTCCCAATTATTTTTCCAGCTTTAGTTGCAGATGTTTCTCCTTTAACGCAGAGACTGGCTTTGTTTTTCCCTACGCATTATCTTTATCAAGCTTTAGATAAAGTTCTAGTTTATCAGGGTCAAAACAGTAATTTATTTATGGAAATATCATTTCTAATTTTATTTTCTTGTATTTTTTACTTAATAATTATGCTTTATATAAGAAAGGCTGATTCTCTTGTTGAATAAAAAAATTGTATTTTTTACTATATTTGTTATATTGTTTTTAGCACCTTTAGCTCAGACAGAAGAATTTGAAAATCCTGAAGCTTTTACGGAATATATTTATGAAAATTATTCTGAAGAAAATTTCTCAGAGGTTTATAATAATTTTGCAGCAGAATTAAAAAGAAAACTTGAAGAGAAAGTATATCTAGATTTCCAAAAGAAAAATTTTGCTAAATATGAGCTTGAATATACGGAAATTAAAGTTGATCAGGCTAAAGAAATTGAATTTGATGAGATAAAAAATGAATTTGATTATGCGGTTGATTTTGGAAATTATTACAAGCTGCAGGTTGGATATTTGTTAAAATTCAATCATTTTGGTCATCGAGAAAAAAAATCGGAGAAAATGGTTTATGTAAGGAAAATAAATGATGATTTCCAGATCTTTTGGGATTATCAAAGTGCGCTAGATGATGAAGTTGCAAATAGAGATGATAAAAATGAATGAGAAAATAATTAGTATAAATAAATTAAAAAAAAGTTTTTCAGGTTTTAAAGCTTTACAGGGAATTAATCTTCAGGTTGACAAAGGAGAAATTGTTGGTCTTTTAGGTCCTAATGGTGCGGGAAAAAGTACTACAATTAAAATTTTAATTGGCCTTTTGAATGCTGATTCTGGAACTATTGAAATTATGGGAGAGAAAATTAATAAAGGACTTCCAGCTTGGATAAAAGAAAAAATTGCTGTTGTTTTTGAAGAAAGTAATTTATATTTAAGGTTAAATGCAGTGGATAATTTAAAGTTATTTGCAGGGATTAATAATGTCAATAAAGAAAAAATTGAAGCTCTTCTTTCCGAATTTGAGCTTCAAGATGTTTCAAAAAAAGAAGTTAAGAATTTTTCTAAAGGTATGAAAAAAAGATTAATGATCTGTCGAGCACTTTTATCAGACCCAGAAATTTTAATTTTAGATGAAGCTACCGGGGGGTTAGATCCTATTTCTGCAGAAATAATAAGGAAAAAGGTTCTTGATTTCAAAAAACAAGCTAAGACAGTAGTTTTAAGCACTCATTATTTGGAAGAGGCCGATAGATTGTGTGATAGAGTAGCATTTATAAATAAAGGGAAGGTTATTGCAGTTGATAAGCCTTCAGTTTTTAAAAATAATTTCAAAGAAAAACATTTAGAAATTAAATTTATAAATAATCAAAAAATGGATAATTCAGATTTAAAAAAGTATTTGGAAGAAATTTTAGAAGAAGTAGATTATTACAGCCTGGATTCAGAAATTATAACTTTAAGATTAAATATTAACCAAGATCTTTTTAAAAAAGCAGCTTTGGTATCACAGAAATTTAAATTAATTGATTTAAATAAAAATGAAGCTGACTTACAGCAGGTATTTAAAAATTTAAACAATTAGATTTAGCAATACGGTTTGATATTTGGGAGGAATAAAATGAATGAAATTTCACCTAGTTTTGATTTTCTTTTTAATAATTTGAATAAAATGTCTTATTTTTTGCTTGATTCCACCCATTTTGGAACTGTTAATAAAAAAATGGCTGAATTTTGTTCCTTAAACATTTCAGAAATTGAAGGGGAATCAATATCAGTTATCTTAGATGATGAAAAAATTCCAGCTGTAAAAAAATTTAATGATAAAATTTTTGAAAATGGTTTACGCAGTACTGTTGAAATTGAGATTGAAATAAGAAATGAGCAAAAAATTATAAAAGTGGATACTATTCCACATCATAATTTACAGGGTGAAGTTGATTATTTGCTTTGTTTAGCAGAAGATATTACTGCTGAAGTTGAAAAGGAGAAAAGGTTTTATAAAAACAAAAAAAGATATAGGAGTATTTTTCAAAAAGCTCCTTTAGCTTTTGTGGTTTCAAATAGAGAAACAAATATTATAGATTGGAATGATAAAGCAGAAGAAATATTTGGCTGGAAAAAAGAAGAAGTAATAAATGAAAATTTTAATATAATTGTAGAAAAGCAGTCTTACTCTGAGATCACAGAGCTTATAGAAAATGTTTTTGAAGGAGAAGAAAGTTATAATATTAATAAAAACATTGCTAAAGATGGCAGTGAACTGTTTTGTGAATGGAATACTGCTTTAATTAAAGATAGAAATAATAAAATACTTGAAATTATATCAATAGCACAAGATATTACTGAAAAAATAAATATACAAAAGAGAGTTGAAAACCAGAAAGAAGAACTAAGATATAGTGAGCTAAGAACTCAGTTTTTTGCTAATATTTCTCATGAGTTGAAAACTCCACTAAATTTAATCTTTTCTAGTCTGCAGTTGTTAGAGTATAAGTTGAAAAATAATCTTTCTGATGATACTTATCAATTTGATAAATATTTATCTTCAATTAAAAACAATGGTTTTAGGCTGCTGCGTTTGGTTAATAATCTGATAGATGTAACTAAAATTGATGTTAATACTTTTCAACTCAATCGAGGCAATTTGGATATAATAAAACTTGTAGAATCTGTTGCTGATAGCACAAAAGATTATTTAGAAACTAAAAACAGAAATTTTCGTTTTGAGAGTGAAATTAATTCTCAGATAATTGCCTGTGATCCGTTTAATATAGAAAGAGTAATTTTAAATTTAATTTCTAATGCTGTAAAATTCACTTCTGAGGGTGATGAAATATTATTAACAATAGAAAAAAATGATAAGAATATAGTAATATCTATAAGAGATACAGGTATTGGAATAAAAAAAGAAAATCAAGATATAATTTTTGAACAGTTTAGGCAGGTTGATCAGAAATTTAATAAGCAGCGTGAAGGTAGTGGAATAGG
>JBNJFG010000050.1:0-16098 GCA_051746665.1 Bacillota bacterium | reverse complement strand
AGAACTGAAATTTTGAAAAAAATGAAGCTCTAGATTCAGATATTATTTAATTTGTTGATATAAGTTGATTGAAGCTTTTAAAAGGAGCCGAAATGAAAATTAAAATAATTATTTTAATTTTAATTATACTAAATTTTTTGGTTATAAAGTCAGGAGTAGTTGAAGCTAAAGGGATTATAATAGCTGATGATCAAAAAATACTGGAGATTTTTAGAGATTCAGATCAAAATCAGATTATAGAGCTGGCCCGAGATATTAGGAAATACGATAAAGTAATACTTCATCTTGGATCCCAAAAAGTATTCAGCAGAGGATATCCTTTTTTCTATCGGACAAGCAAGGAAAATCTATCTATATTTGCCAGGCAATTGGAAAAACAAGATCAAAAATTTTATCTCTGGTTTTTAGATAGTTTTGGTAATGACATGTTTTTAAATATTTATAATGACCATCAGCAAATAATTGACAGTAATTATCAGCATCTTAAAAAATTGGATTTTGATTATGAGGGGATAGTAATTGATTTAGAGTGGATTAATCTAGGGCTAGAAGTTGGTTCTGATGCTAATCAAGCTAGATATTTAGAAGTTTTAGAGTATCTAAAAAATAAATTTGAGACTAAAGAATTGTACGCTTTTATGTCAATTGTAAATGATCAACAAGAAAATATTAGTCGTGGTTATCAGGAAGCAGAAATTTTAAAGTATTTGGATAATCTGATAGTTATGTTATATCTTAAAGACTCAGGTTTTTATTTAGCTGAGGGTAAATTAAAAATGACTTTAAGGGATGACCGAATTGACAGCTTAAGAGAATATTACCAGGCTAATAATTATCAAACTGCAGTGTCTTTAGAGGGGGGGATCTTTTTAGAAAGAGCTGAAACCTTATATTTTATCAAAACAACAAATAATTTTGCTTTTCAAGATCAGAGTCGGATTTTTTATCACAAAGAAAATAAGTATTATAAAACATCAGGCTTTATTCTGGAAAAAGATATAACTTTAAAGAGAAATGATGGCCAGATAAGTAAGCTTAAACAAGGTGATAGATTACATTTTTTAGAGATTAAAGAAGACAATCTTCTCATAAAAAATGATTATATCTGGGAATATTTTCAGCTTCAAAAATAAATTTTAAATGCAATTTAAATTATTTAGTTTAGATTAGAGGTGGTTTTGCCAAATGCTTAAAAAAATAATCATTATAACTCTTTTTATACTACTTATCAGCTCAAGCTTTTTATTAGCTGCAGGTCCTACCCTAGAAGAGATACAAACTTTAGTTAACCAGGGAAAAACAGGTGAGGCATTACAGCTTTTAGAGGATAATAACATAAATTCAAATTCAGATCTTAAATTTTATAAAGGTCTTTTACTGAGCTGGAACGGAGAATATGCTCGGGCAGAAGCTGTACTTTTAGAGTTAGTTGAATCTAATCCCAATCGTTTAGATACATATAATCAACTGGGGAGAATTTATGGCTGGCAGCGAGAGTTTGAAAAAGCAGAAAAAATTATAAAAAAAGCACAAAACATTAAATACTCTTCAGAACGAACAGCTCTTTTATCAAAACATGCAGAATGGCAGCAGAATTATTTTAAAGCACAAAGCTTGATTGAAAATGCAATAGCAAAAGCTGAATCTGCTGAGTTGAAAGCTGAATATCAAGAATCTTTAAATAGAATTAAGGGAGAAATTAAAGCTATTTTGTATCTTGAAGGCCGAGCTGTTTATTCTGATGATAATAAAGAAGATCTAGAATTAACTTTTGGTATTGAAAAACTGCTGCGGGATGGCATTAATTTAAAAACTTCGACAGGGATTAATTATTTTGAAGATGAATCTAATTTTGTCTTTAAGTCAGAAGTAGAAACAAGCAGTCCTTTTATAGCTAAAGATAATTTTTTCAGTTCAGAATTTGTTTTCTATAATGGTGGCAGCAAAGATAAATATGAATTAAACAATAGTTTTGACCATTTAGTTGATAATAATAATTTATGGGGCATTAATTTTAATCTAATTAAAGATAATGATAATTCAGATTATCAGATTCTTGAGTTAGAATATGAACACAGATTTGAAAAAACTATTATGGTTTTAAAAAACACTTCCAGGCATGATGATTCTGATTTTATTGGAGACTTTGCCCAACATATTGATTTTTATTATCCCAGAGATAATTATCTTTTAAATCTAGCGCTCAGTCATTATGAAAACGGAGATTATGTTTTTAAGGTAGGATTTGAGTTTTCTGATGTATTTTCTGGAAATAAATTTGATTTAAGCAGCTTAAACTTATGGTTCAATACTGAAAAAGTATCTAATTTAGATTTTAGAATGGATTTAAAATAATAAAGTAGGTGATTAATTTTTATGAAAGAAAAAAAAGATAAGATTTTAATTGCAGAAGATGATCAGTCAATCTCCCGTTTAATAGCTTATAAATTTGAGAAAGAAAATTATGAAATTAAGATTATTGAAGAAGGAGATGAAGTTTTAGAAGAGATAAAATCAGTTGATTATGATGCTTTAGTTCTTGATCTGATGCTGCCGGTCTTGGATGGAATGCAGATTTTAAAAAAAATTAGAGAAGAAGATATAAAAATTCCAGTCTTAGTTCTTTCGGCTAAAAGTCAGGAAGAAGATATTCTGCAAGGCCTAAATGCTGGGGCTGATGATTATTTAACCAAACCTTTTAGGCCAGATGAACTGCTGCTCCGGCTCAAGAAAATGCTGGCTAATTGATGATGTTAAAATATCTCTATTATTTTTCAGGTGCCCTATTTTTACTGATTATGACAATAGTTTTAATTATCATTACTTACCATATCTTACATAAAAGAAGAGATAAGATTTTTAAGCAAAAAAAAGAAAAGTGGGAAATTTTTTTATTTCAGTATCTTGATAATGATATAGATTTGGAAGAAGCCGCAGCAGCAATGAATGACAGCTATTTTCACTTATATGATTTCTTGAAACCTTACCTAAAAAATTTAAAAGGTAATAATTTCGAAAAACTAAAAAAATTAACTCAAAAAAATAAAATGGTTGATTTCTTTTTGCAAAAACTTGAAAAAGGAAATCGCGAAGAAAAAATTAAAGCAGCAGCCTTTTTGGGAAAACTTGGTGAAAAAAGAGCTTTGCCGTTATTGAAGGAATACTTAAATTCAAATGATAAAAATCTAATGACAGCAAGTATTTGGGCTATTGCTGATATAGGAGAACAAGAATTATTTTTTGAGGTTTTAAAAACAGTTTTAAAAGAGAGTAGCTTTACCTTTGAGGCGCTGACAGAGATTTTAATTCGTTTTGGAGAAGAAAGCTGCTATCAAATTAAAAGCCTTTTAGAAAATAATTTTTTTGCAGAAAATAATTTAGAAGAAATCTTAGGAGTTCCTGAATATCAAAGTCTTTCTTTGTTTTTTGATATTTTTGGATATTTCCGGTTTGTTCCTGGAGTAGAAATTATGGTTTCTATTTTAGATGTGGAATATAACGAGGAAGTATTAATTCATATTTTTAAAGCTTTAGTAAAAATTGAATATCCAATTGATAAAGATTTAACTCCCTATTTAGATCATGATAGTTGGGTAGTAAGAAGCCAGACAGCTCGTTATATAGCAGAAATTAAAGATAGTAATTACCTTTTAGAGTTAAAACAATTACTTACTGATCAAAAATGGTGGGTACGTTATTATGCCGCTTTAGCTATTTTTGAGTTGGGTAATGAAGAACTTTTAATTGATATTGTAAAAAATAAGCGGCCTGGCTATGAGATGGGAATTTATATTTTAGATCACGCTGGAGATTTAAAGGTTGGTGAAGCAGAGAGTGGATAATTTTTATTATATTTTACTTATATTTGATTATTTTGCTGTTGTATATTTCTTTTTGGTTAATGGAACTTACTTATTCTTGAATATTAAAGCCTTTTTTTCAATTAGAAAATACTGGAGTGCGCGGGAAACAATTGAGTTTGAAAATATGTTTCAGAGTGAATTTTATAAACCAGTTTCAATTATAATTCCTGCCTATAATGAGGAGTTAACTATTGTAGATAATGTAATTTCAATTCTTTCGCTGCAGTATCCTGAATACGAAGTTGTGATTGTTAATGATGGATCTCAAGATAATACTATAAACGAATTAAAAGATAAATTTAATTTAGTTATTTCAAGCAGAAGTTATAGAAAAGATATAGAAACTCAACAGGTAAGAGAGGTCTATGATTCAGCTGATTATCCTAATCTGGTTGTAGTCGATAAAGAAAATGGGGGTAAAGCTGATGCTTTAAATGCAGGCATAAATATTGCCCAGTTTCCTCTGGTTTGTAATATAGATGCAGATTCCTTAATTGATGATCATGCCCTTTTGAAAATTATAGAACCATTTTCTAGAGATTGGAGAGTAGTTGCTGCAGGTGGAACCATCAGAGTTGCGAACAACTGTGATATTAGAGGCGGACAGGTGAAAAAAGTTAGATTAGCTAAAAAATCTATAGTTAGAATTCAGGTTTTAGAATATTTGCGCGCCTTTTTGTTTGGTCGTGTTGGCTGGGCGGCTCTGGATAGTTTGCTTATTATTTCTGGTGCTTTTGGAGTTTTTAAGCGCAAACATTTAATTAAAGCCGGTGGTTACAGTACTGATACAGTTGGAGAAGACATGGAGCTGGTGCTTAAACTAAATAGAACGATGAAAGAATCCGGAAGAGAATATAGGGTTGTTTTCTTTCCTGATCCAGTCTGCTGGACTCAAGTTCCAGAGGATCTTCAGACTCTTTCCAATCAACGGAGACGGTGGCAGCGTGGTTTAGGTCAGAGCTTATTAATGAATAAAGAACTATTTTTTAATAAAGATTATGGGCTGCTTGGCTTATTTACTTACCCTTTTTACTTTTTTGTAGAATTTTTAGGACCAGTTTTCGAAACTCTTGGCTATTTAGCTATAATTTTAACTATATTTATACAGTCAGGAATTCCTTCAGTTGCCGTACTCTTTTTTATTACAGCTATTTTAATGGGGATTTTATTATCAATAATTTCTTTGCTTTTTGAAGAAATGACCTTTCACAAATATGATAAATTAAGTGAAAAACTAACTTTAATTTTATATGCGTTTTTAGAAAATTTAGGTTACAAACAGCTGCATACAATTTGGCGTTTGTTTGGAATAATTGATTTGATTTTGAAAAAAGAAAGCTGGGGTAGTCAAAAACGAAAAAATTTTTCAAATGATTAAAACTGTGAGAAAAGGTGATGGAGATTAATATTTTAATTGTTGATGATGATCAGGATGTAAGAATGCTTTTAGAAAATTATTTAAGAAAATTAGAAGTTGATAAAATCTATTTTACAGATACAGCTAAAAAAACTTATGAATTATTAAATATTAATGACTTAAAAACTGATCCTATAATTGATTTAATAATTTTGGATATAGTTTTGGGAGAAGAAAATGGAATTGATATTTGCAGAAAAGTAAAAAGAAATAATGCCTATCAGGAGATTCCAATTATTATGATTACTGCTCAAAAAGAATCTGATTATTTAAAGGAGGCTTTTGAGGCAGGAGCGATGGATTATATAAAAAAGCCAATTAAAAAAATAGAATTTGTAGTTAGAGTTAATTCTGCAATTCGATTAAGAAAAGAAACAAAAGCAAGAATTGAAAGAGAAAAAGAACTGCTTGAACTTTCTAAAGAATTAAAAGAAATGAATAAAAAATTAGAAAAGATGGCATTAGTAGATGGTCTAACTGATATTTCTAATAGGCGCTTATTTGATAGAACACTAAAAAACGAATTAAAAAGATCAAAACGAGAAAATAATCCACTATCTTTAATTATGATCGATATTGATAATTTTAAAGCATATAATGATACTTATGGTCATCAACAGGGAGATGAATGTTTAAAGAAAGTAGCTTCAATTTTAACTGAAAACACCAAAAGAGCAGCTGACTTTGCAGCTCGTTATGGTGGAGAAGAATTTGCTGTTATTCTGCCTGATACAGACAAAGAAGGCGCTCTAAAAATTGCAGAAGATATTCGAAAAGGAATTATGAATCTGGAGCTGGAACATAAAAATTCTGTTACTGCTGAATATGTAACAGTCAGTTTAGGGGTTAGCAGCATTTGTACAGAAAAAGAAATTGATCAGCAGTTAATTAATTCTTTTATTGATCAGACAGATCAGGCACTTTATCAAGCTAAAGAAAATGGTAAAAATCAGACAGTATATCAGAGATTTTAGTAAACTAAGATTAAATTTGAAAATTAGCTTTAAAAAAGGAGCTGCTAAAATGTCAAAAAATAAAGTTTATATTGATTCAGATCTTGAATTTTTAATTCCACAATTTTTGGAAAACAGAGAAGAAGATATAAAAAAGTTAGAAAAATTATTAAAAAAATCAGAGTTTGATCAGATCAGAATTATTGGTCATAGTATGAAAGGTTCTGGTGGTGGTTATGGTTTTGACTATTTAACCGAAATAGGAAGTCAGATTGAACAAGCGGCTGAATTAAAAAATGATCATAAAATCAAAAATTTGATAAATGAATTAAAAAAATATCTGGAAAATATAGAAATAATTTATAAAGAAAAATAAAGGGAGTGGTGTTTTGGCTGATTTTAATTTAGAAAAAGAATATGAAATTGTATTTAATAATACTCAGGATGCTCTTTTTATAATGGAGGTAGACGAAAATAAAGAATTCCGCTTTCTTAAGCTAAATCCTACTCATGAGAATTTAACAGGCATGAAAACAGAAGAAATTGCTGGTAAAACCCCTGTAGAAGTTCTGGGAGATAAAATGGGAAATGAAGTAAAAAAACGCTATCAAAAATGTCTGGATCAAAAAGAAACTATTACTTATGAAGAAGTTTTAGATTTACCCAGCGGTAAAAAAGTATGGTCAACTAAATTAAGTCCTGTTTTAAAAAATGGTAAAGTTACACATATTGTAGGTAGTGCCCGTAATATTTCAGAAAGAAAAAAGTTAGAAGAAGAAAAAAAAGAATTAAGCAGAAGATATAAACTGGCCACCAGTGCTGCAGAAATTGGGGTCTGGAAGTTAGATTTGAAATCTAATGAGTTAACCTGGGATGAATATATGTTTAAAATTTATGAGATTGAAAATGATGATGAATATTCATATGAAAGCTGGACTGAACATCTTTACCCTGAGGATAGAGAAGAAACTTCTGATATTTTTAAGCAGGCAGTAGATAATAATAAGATTTTTGAACATGAATTTAGAATAAAAACCGATTCTGGTAGTTTTAAATACATTAAAGCTTATGGAAAACCAGTATTAGATGATAGTGGTAAGGCAGTTGAAGTAATCGGAGTTAATTTTGATATTACTGAAAGAAAAAAATATGAAAAGAAATTTAAAAAGATTTTTGATGAGACATTGTTTGGTTTAGCTTTAGTTAATCCAGAAACAGCTAAAGCAGTTGAGTTTAATAATACTGTTTGTGAGATGCTTGGTTATACTAGAGAAGAATTTGCTGAACTTAAAATAGAGGATTACGAAATTTTAGATAATAAGGATTTAATTTATAATAAATTAGATAAGATAAGAAAAGGTGAGAAATTAGAGTTTGAAACAAAATACAGGAAAAAAGATGGAACAACAATAGATGTATTAATAAGAGGAAGTGCTATTAACTTAGACGGTAGAAATTTAGCCCAAATTGTCTATGTTGATATAAGCGAAAAAGTCGAAGCGCTGAAAAAGTTAGAAGAATATTCGAAAGAATTAAAGTTAAGAAACATAGAATTAAAACAAGCTCGCGATAAGGCTAAAGAGGCTTCAAAAGCAAAATCAGAATTTTTATCAACAATGAGCCACGAAATCAGAACTCCAATGAATTCGATAATTGGAATGGCAGAACTGCTGCAGGATACGAATTTAAGTCAGCAGCAAAAAAAATATGTTAATATCTTTCAAAATTCAGGTGAAAGTCTATTAACTTTAATTAATGATATTCTTGATCTATCTAAAATTGAATCAGGTAAAGTAGAACTGGAAAATAAAGAATTTAATTTAACAAATACCGTTGAAAATGTTGCAGAAATGATTTCTGTCAGAGCTTATAAAAAAGGATTAGAAATGCCGTTAAGAATTTCCTCTGAAGTTCCAGAATGTGTAATTGGTGATCCAGACCGTTTAAGACAGATTTTAATTAATTTACTTGGAAATGCAGTTAAGTTTACAGAAAGTGGACAGGTTTTTTTAGATCTGAGAATTGACACTGATTTTTCAGAAAAAGGGAAAAAGAAAGTAATATTTGCAGTTAAAGATACAGGTATTGGGATAGCAGAAGAAAAACAACAGAAGATATTTGATAGTTTTACTCAAGCTGATGCTTCGAGCACCCGCAAATATGGAGGAACAGGTCTTGGCCTGACTATTTCTAAGCAGTTAGTAGAATTAATGGGAGGGGAAATATGGCTTAGAAGCAGCCCAGAACTTGGGAGTACTTTTTATTTTTCAATGCCTTTTAAAATTACAAAGAATAATCTTAATCAGGAAGATGATAAAATATTAAAGTTTAATGACATGAGAATTTTAACTGTAGATGATAATCCAACTAACATTTTTATTTTGAAAGAAATACTGGCAGATAAAGGGGCTGAAGTTGGTACTGCACGGAGTGGTAAAGAAGCAGTAGAAGCTGTTGCCCAAAGTATAGAAGCCGGGAATCCTTATCAAATTATTTTGATGGATAATTTTATGCCAGAAGAGAATGGTTTAAAGACTGCAGAAAAAATAAGAAATAAATTTAGTTTAAAAAATCTACAAATAATAATTATTTCTTCAGATTTCGAAAATAAATATTTGGAAACACATAAGGATTTTATTGATGATTATATGATGAAGCCGATAAGAAAAAAAGATTTATTTTCACTGCTGGAAAAGACAGCAGGAAGAATTCATCAGCAGAAAAAAGAAAAAAATATTAAAAGTAGTAAGTTAAAAGTTGAAAAAAATAGAACGGATATAGCTGATAACCAAGATAAAAAAATTCTGGTTGTAGAAGATAATCCTGATAATAGATTTTTAATTAAAGCATTCTTACAGAAAAAAGATTATTTTTTCGAAATGGCTGTAAATGGTCTTGAAGCTCTAGAAAAGTTCAAGAATAATAGTTATGATTTGATTTTAATGGATATTCAAATGCCGGAAATGAATGGCTATCAGGCGGTAAATAAAATTAGAGAATTGGAAACAGAAAATAAACTTGATAAAACTAAAATAATTGCTCTAACGGCATATGCTTTAGATTCTGATAAAGATAGAGCTCTGCGTGAAGGATTTGATGATCATTTGACTAAACCCATAAAAAAAGACAAATTATTTTCAATGATAGATGAATATTTAAAATATTAATTTTATTTTATTGAAATCTGTTATATCATATGGATAAGGGGGGATTTATATGGGCTTGTTAGATGGGATTTTAGGTAATGCTGGTGAAATGAATTTAGAAAAGTTGGAGGCTGAATTAGAAGAAATAATTATAGAGGGAGAAAATTTAGAAAGTGGATATAAAGTATTGAGAGATTATTTTGTTTTCACAAATAAAAGGCTTATTTTAGTTGATAAACAGGGGGTAACTGGGAAAAAAGTTGAATATCATTCAGTTCCCTATAAAAATATTAGACATTTTAGTATAGAATCAGCAGGGACTTTTGATAGAGATGCAGAATTAAAAATATGGGTTGCAGGAATTTCTGGTCCTCTAGAAAAAAAATTCGGTAAAAAGTCTAGTGATATATTAAAAATCCAAAGGTCTTTAGCTAAATATATTTTGAATTAAAATTTAGAACTGGGGTGTAAAAATGATTGATACAATTGGATTATTAGAATTTAAAAGAATAGCATCTGGTATTGAAGCTAGTAATCAGATGCTTAAAGCTGCTAATGTAGAACTTCTTAGGGCAAGATATATCTGTCCAGGGAAATATATTGTTCTAATTTCTGGGGATCTGAGTGCTGTTAAATCATCAATTAATGCTGGAGTGGAAGTGGCTAAAAAGGATCTTATAAAAGAACTTGTAATTCCCAAAATAAATAGAGATTTAATTGATATGATCCAAAACAAAAAAAATAAAGTTAAAGAAATTAAGGCTCTTGGTATTCTTGAGTATTCAAGTATTGCTTCTGGAATCATTGCTGCTGATGCTGCTGTAAAAGCTTCTGAAATAGAGTTTTTAAAAATAGTATTAGGAATGACAACAGCAGGTAAATCTTTAATTATTTTTACTGGAAATATAGAAGCATGTCGTCAGGGCTTAAATGCAGCTGAATCAGCGAACAAAGACAATGAAAAATATTTATTAGGAAAAAAATTAATTTCTTCTCCTGAAAAAAAGTTAATTGAAAAGTTAATTTAAGCAAAAATATATTATTTTATTAGAAGTTTTGATTTTTTAGTTGGCTTTTTTAATAAGTCCTCTTTTGTGTTTAGATTGACAAGTGAAAAGAGGACTTATAATATTAATTAGTATTTAAATATCTCAGTAAGCAGAAATTTAGTTATTGTTTATATAATTTATATTTTTGTTTTCTGTAAATTTTATTTTTATAAAGGTTGTTAATTCAGTGATTTATGCTATTTCTGGACTTTAAATTTAGATAAATTGTAATTTTTTTTTGACAATTATCAAAAAATTGTATAAAATAAAAATAGAAATTAAAACATTCAAAATATTTTTTTAAATTTAATGGTCTGACCATCATTCCAAAGTCTTTTAATTAAATAATTAAGAAAAGGAGGTATTGCTATTAATTAAGATATTAAAATGAAAAACCATTTTAGCAGTTGGTCTAAATTTTTTATAACTGATTTTATAATTAAAGGGGTGTACTAATTGGAAATATTAGTTTGTGTTAAACAGGTTCCTGAAACTAAAAATGTAGAAGTAGATGAAAATGGAAATCTAATTCGTGATGGTGTTGATTCTATAATGAATCCTTATGATATGTATGCATTGGAAACTGCATTGAAATTGAAAGCTGAACATGGGGGAACAGTAACAGCAATTACAATGGGGCCTCCGCAGGCAAAAGAAGTAATTAAAGAAGCTTATATGATGGGGGCAGATAGAGGTTTTATTTTATCTGATATTAAATTTGCTGGAGCTGATGTTTTAGCTACAAGTTATACCTTAAGCAAAGGGCTTGAAGTTATTGGTTTAAAAAATGGCTATGATTTAATTATTTGTGGTATGGAAAGTACAGATGGGGATACTGCTCAGGTTGGTCCTGCTATAGCTGAGACCTTAAAGATTCCACATGTAGCCTATGTTAGTTCAATTAAAGACTCTACAGAAGAAAAAATTGTATTAGAAAAAGATATGGCAGAAACTATTGAGATAGTCGAATTTAGTTATCCGGGTTTAATTACTGTTACTAAAAAAGTAAATCAACCTCGACTTCCATCTTATAAACTTAAATTAGAAACTCGTGATCGCGAAATTGAAACACTTACTTTTGCAGATTTACTTGATGACGATGAAAATAATTTTGGTCTTAAAGGATCTCCAACTCAGGTAGAAGAAGTCTTTCCACCAGATGATAATATTGAACAGGTAATCTGGGATGGGAACGGAGAAGAACTATCAGATAAATTATTTAACGAATTAAAGGAGCTGAAGGTTATATGAGCAACTACAGCATAGATTATGTAAACTGTTCTCTTTGTGAGAAATGTATTGAAGCCTGTCCTTTTGATGCGATAGATATAGTAGATGGTAAAATAGAAATGAACTCAGCCTGTAAAGCCTGTGGAATTTGTGTTAAAAGCTGTCCTGAAGGTTTAATTCAGCCGGTCGAAGATAAAAGAAAAAGTGTTGATAAAAGTCAATACACCGATGTATTAGTTTTTGCAGAACAGCTAGAAGGTGAAGTACATCCTGTTACTTATGAATTAATGGGTAAGGGTAGAGAACTAGCCAATAAAATAAATCAGGAGCTGCATGTTATTTTACTTGGGCATGATTTAATGGATCAGACTGAGGAAATATTAGCTCACGGTGCTGATAAAGTATATGTCTATAATCAGAAACCTCTTCATCATTTTGATGTAGAAGCTTATGCCAAAGCTTTTGAAGATTGTGTAAGAAGAACAAAACCTACTATAATATTAATTGGAGCAACTTCAATTGGTAGATCGCTTGCACCAAGAATATCTACTAGATTTAAAACAGGTCTAACAGCTGATTGTACAATTTTAGATGTTAGAGAAAACACAGATTTAGTTCAGACAAGACCTGCCTTTGGCGGTAATATTATGGCCAGAATTTTGACGACTAGAACTCGACCCCAGATGGCAACTGTACGTTACAAAGTTATGGAACCTGCTGAAAGAGTTGGCAATCCAAGCGGAGAAGTTATTAATTTTACTGTTCCTGAAGCAGAATTAAAAACAAGATCGAACTTCATTAGTATTACTAAAAAACCTGAAGTTGAGAGTATTGAAGAAGCAGATAAAATTATAGCTGTTGGTCGTGGTGTCAGAGAAGAAAAAGATTTAGAGATGATAAAAGAGCTCGCCGATCTTATAGGAGCTAAAATTGGAACTACTCGTCCCTTAATTGAAAAGGGCTGGACCGATCATCAGCAGCAGATTGGATTAAGTGGTAGATCTGTTAGACCAGAATTGATAATTACTCTGGGAATTTCTGGAGCAGTTCAATTTGTTGCCGGGATGAAAAGTTCAGAACATATTTTTGCAGTAAATAGTGATCCTGAGGCAAGCATCTTTAATGTAGCTCACTATGGTATGGTTGGAGATTTATATGAAATTGTGCCAAAACTAATTGAGAAAATTAAAAATGGTGAGAAGGTTTTTGAGAAAAAAGCAGTTGCTGTTAAGTAATACTTATAGGGGGTAAATTGATGAATTTTAATAAAATAACACAATCAGATATAGATTCAATAATAGAAATTTTGGCTAGTGATAGAGTTACTTTAAGAGAAGATATTAGTGAAGATTATTCTCATGATGAATTAGCAGAACTTAAAGTCTATCCAGATTTAATTGTAGAACCTGAAAGTACAGAAGAAGTATCTCAAATTATGAAATTTGCAGCTAAAAGAAATATTCCTGTAACTCCTAGGGGAACTGGAACCGGACTCTGTGGTGGTGCAGTTGCTATGGAGGGTGGTATTCTTTTATTAACTACATCTATGGATGAGATTATAGAAATCGATGAAGAAAATTTAACTGCTAAAGTGCAGCCTGGAGTTATTTTAATGAACTTTTCTGAGCAAGTAAATGATCTAGGTTTTATGTATCCACCTGATCCGGGTGAAAAAAGTGCAACCTTAGGAGGCAATGTACTCACAAATGCTGGTGGGATGAGAGCGGTTAAATACGGTGTTACCCGAGATTATGTTTTAGGAATGGAAATTGTACTTCCAAATGGAGAAATTATTAATACTGGTGGTAAAGTAGTTAAAAACAGTTCGGGATACAGTATTCAGGATCTAATAATTGGTTCTGAAGGAACTTTAGGAATTGTAACAGAAATCACCTTGAAATTAGTTCCAATGCCTAAAAAGGCATTAACCTTATTGATTCCTTTTGATAGTCTTGAAGAAGCAATTGGAACTGTACCAAAAATAATCAATGCTAAGATAGTTCCTACAGGAATTGAATTCATGGAAAAAGAAGTATTACTAGCTGCAACTGATTATTTAGGTAAAGAGTTTCCAGATACATCTGCACCAGCCTATCTGCTGCTTAAATTCGATGGTAATGATAAAAAAGAAATAGAAAAGCAGTATGAAGTAGCAGCTGATGTCTGCTTAGAGAATAATGCTTATGATGTATATATTGCCAATACTGATGAACGTCAAGAGGTAATCTGGGATACAAGAGGAGCTTTGCTTGAAGCTTTAAAAGCAGTAAGTGAGCTGGATGAATGTGATGTTGTGGTACCGAGAAATAAAGTTGCTGACTTTGTTAACTTTACTCATAGATTAGAAGATAAGCATAAGTTAAGAATCCGTGGTTTTGGTCATGCTGGAGATGGAAACTTACATCTGTATACTTTAAAAGATGACTTAGATGATGAGACCTGGCATCGAAGAAATAAAGCAGTTATGGATGAACTCTATGCTAAATCTAGAGAAATGAAAGGAAAAGTATCAGGTGAACACGGGATTGCAATTGCTAAAAGAGAATATCTACATGAAGATATTGGCCCGGTTCAGCTAGGGTTGATGCGAGGAATAAAAAATACTTTTGATCCGCAGAATATCTTAAACCCTGGAAAAACAATATAAATCTAAATTTAGATAATATTATACCTTCCATATAAATTAAGCAGCCAGAGTTCTGTATAATTCAGAACTCTGGCTGCTTAATCTTTTTAAATAAAAAACCCGCCTTGCAGCGGGGCTAAAAAATAGTATTATAAAGCAATTTACTTTTCAAAAGGCTTAATAAAATACAATTCATTTTCGGAAGATTCCTTTTCATTATAAAGATATCCATCCAGGTTTATTTCTTTGATTTGATCTATGCTTTCAATCTGTCTTTTAATTAATTCATTCAGCAGTTTGCCTCGATTATGTTTAACATAATAACCTACTGTTTTAAGGCTGCCATCCTCTTTTTCTTCTTTGAAATAAAAATCTATTATCTTTCCTTCATAATTTTTTTCAACGACTTTGCTGTATTCATTTGAAGCTAAATTTATAATTAAATCAACATCAGAAAAATAATCTTTCATTACTTCCTGCCAGTATTGATAAAGATTGATATCATCAGGCTTAAGCCTCATTTCCAGTCTGTAAGGCCAGATTTCTGTATTTGAATGCAGTGGTCCATACATCGGAGAAATTATAACAAGTTTTTCCTGCATATAAGAAAATTGTTCTTGATTATAACTTTCTAAATCTATCTGTTTAAATGCTGCCCCATTATAACACTCAATTGCCGGAATTGTTTTATCTTCAAAACTGTGGTTTTGAAAAAGTTCATATGTTCTATCTAAAAGCTTACCCTGGATATCGAGTTCAGCTTTTAATTTTTCTTTCGAAAGTGATTTAAGATAATTAAATAATTTTTTAGTCATATCTTCTTTTAAAATATTTTTGCCTTTTTCTTTACGTTTTCTTTCGTGATTTTGAGTTTTGCTTGGTGATAATATTATTTTCATATTTAACATCCTTTCCTTATAGAATTATATTATTTTCTTAATTAATATATTCAAGGAAAATCAACTTACACCTTTAAATGTTAATTTTAAAATAGTTAATTATAACTTTTTCTAAGTTCTTTTTCATTTAAAATTAGCTCAATTTGTTTTCTTTTTTCAGGAGTATTCCATGTCTTTAAAATATTATGGTTTTTAAAATACTTTTCTGGTATTGGATGAGTTCCAATTATAACTTTTGTGTTATATGTATTTTCAATAAATTCTTTAAAATAGTTAATTCTGGGGCAGGGTGGATAACCAACAACTAAGCCTGTAGCAAGATGAATAATTTCTGCACCATTTTTAATCATTTCTTGGGGTGCATATTCTATATTCCCGCCTGGACAACCTCCGCAGCTTGTATAACCAACAATCTCTACTTCTTGACCTTCGTAAATTTGAAAAGCACCTTCGCGTTTCTGCAGAGCTTTAAAACATTTCCCGCCTGCACAACTGCTGTAACGATCACAAATAAAAATAGCTATTTTCTTTTTTGAACTCATAATAACCTCCTTTTTCACTTCAGTTATGAACATTATATCATAATTGCTTAAAAAAATTAATAAATCGTGATAAAAAATTTATAATTAGTGCTAATAAAGGAATTTGCATAGGGTTTATTGAAATATTTATATAAGTATTAAAAAAATTATCTAGATTAGTAATATTTATAATACTTGTAGTTGTAACTTATATGAAGATCTTTAGATAGGAGTGTTAAGATTGAATTTAAATAAAAAAAGAACAATCATTTTATTTTTTGTTTTAATAATTATTTTCTGTATTAATTATCAAATTTTTGCTCAAGAAATAATAATAAACGAAATAATGTCATCAAATCAGGAGACTATACAAGATAATGATTTTGATTATAAT
>JBNJFG010000049.1:0-16193 GCA_051746665.1 Bacillota bacterium | reverse complement strand
TTTTTTCTTCCCCTGCTCTTCAACATATTTAAAAAATTTAACCATTTTGCGATCCCTCCATAATTCTATCATATTTTCACTGCTTAAAAATTTATCACATAACACAATAGTCAGAGCAGCCAAATTATTTTTAAATTTTTGATCAGCATCCAGCTTATCTTCCAGTTCAATAGTTTCTTTAACCCGTTTAACAATATCCTGGTCACTATTCATCAGCGGAAGAAATATTAATTCTAGATAATTAATTTCTTCCCCTTTTTCTATTTTTTCTCTTAATTCATTCATTTTTGCTTTACCATCTTTATCAGACATGTTAACAACAGTTGTGTTGTAACCCAGACTCCCGGCATTAAAAGCTGCCTCAGCAGCGGGATAACCTTTAATACATAAAATTATTGTCCGAATCATGTCTCTATATCTATTATACAACTTTAGGTCATAGGAAGCAAAACGAATCAAATCATCAACAGAAACTTCTATCTCTTCTTCTAAGTGCAAAATTGACCCATCTTCCAGTTTAAAATTTAAATCCATTCTTTCCGAACTTGTTTCAATCTCAGCAAACTCAGTTTCCAGATAAGAATCAATTCCAGGCAGCTCCACCTTTAAGAAATCGCCAATATCATTTTTAAAGAGACTGAAAGAATCTTTAAAAACAAAGTCATAATTATGAGCCGTCACCTCAAATTGCTGCATTAAATTTCCTCCTCTTCTAATATTTATACTAATAAAAGTATATCATAGAATAATTTGGAAATAAAGTAAAATATATTATTAGAACGAAAATCATCTGGCTCAACTTTTTCAAACTGCATAATTACCTTCATATATTTTTTTGAAATTCTAGTCTTTCTCTAACTAAAATTTTTTATTTCTGCCTTCATGCAGCAGGCTGTAAAAAGAAGTTTCCCAGTCATTGACCTCTTTTAGGTGGTCATAAAGTTCGTTAAACATTTCAAGAAATCTATCCCTTTTTCAGCAGCGTTTTACTGCCGATAAAAAAGCAGCACATCTGCTTAAAAATGCTGTCTTCTTAAACTTTTTTACCGCTGGGATTCCCTGCATCTATTATGGAACTGAACAGGGATTTGACGGCAGTGGTAATCATGATAAAAATAATTGCTCCTCCTATAAAAGGAAGAGCAATATTTAAAGTACTATTAAGTTAAAAGAATCAATTCAAATTATTAATTATCTAGTTTTTTAACAGCCTCTTCAGCTGCTTTAACTAAAAGATTGTGAGCAGGATAAAAAGATTGATAAGGTTGAGAAGAATAATTGAAATCTAAAAGTTGATCAACATCCAGCCCATACTGAACTGCCATGGTGATTTTATCGACTTTATCGGTAACCGGCTCACCACTAATAATCTGGCCGCCCAGTACTTTTCGATCAGCTTTATTTACAATTAATTTTAGTTTAACATCTTTAGCAAAAGGCATAATCGGAAAAGCAGTTTTAAATTTCGCTTGAGCAGTAATTATATCATATTTTTCTGCTGCCAGTTTTTCAGTCAGTCCTGTTCCTCCAACATAAAGACCCCCAACTTTTGTAGCGGCTCCATTATAAAAGCCCTGATATTTTCTCTTTTTACCAAGTAAATTTGCTGCCAATACTCTTCCCATTGCTACAGCATTAGTTGCCAGTTTACCGGAAATAACTTCATCTGTAATTCCACTTTCAAACTGTACACAGTCTCCTACAGCATAAACATCTTCAATATTTGTTTCCATTTTTTCGTTAACTAAAATTCCATCAGCAGCAATTTCTAAACTGCTGTCTTTAAGAAAATCAACATTAGCCTTCATTCCTACAGCAAAAATAACAAGCTCACTTTCAATTTCATCTTGATTATCTAAAACAATTGATTCCAGAGAGGAATCACCTTTTAACTCAACTACCCTTTTGTCTAGATTTAAATTAATACCAAGCTCTTTTAATTCTGCCTCAGCTTCTTCTGCAATATCTTTATCCAGCATATTGGGCAGCACAGTTGGCATCATATCAATTAAATTGGTATTTATCCCTTTTTCGTTTAATGCCTGGGCCAGCTCAATTCCAATAGCACCAGCTCCAACCACCGAAACATTTTCAACTCCACTGTTTACAATACTTAATATCTTTTTTAGATCTTTTTCACTCTTAAAAGTCATAACCCCATCCAGCTCTACTCCCTTGATTGGAGGTAGAATTGGATCAGCTCCAGTGGCAATAATTAGATCATTGTAGCCGTAGTCATCACCTTTTTCAGTTTTAACAATCTTATTTTCAAAGTCAATTTCCACTGCGCGGTCCCTAATTAAATCTGCCCCTGTCTCAGTTACAATCGAATCAGTTTTTAAAGTTTTTTCATAAGGCAGTAGATCTTCTATCACATAAGGCATGGCACAATAAATCATCGAATGATCCTCAGGCCTCATGATTCCTATATTTCTTTTATTTTTTATATTTTTAGTTAATGTAATTCCAGCAGGTCCTCCACCAATAATCAAAATGTCGTACTTATTCAAAAAAATCCCTCCAAAAAATTAATATTTATTATTTACAATATGAATTATAGTATATTAATGAACATATGTCAATAAATTAGAGGGCTAATTGAGAATTATTTTCA
Organism: Bacillota bacterium; assembly: GCA_051746665.1. Taxonomy (GTDB): domain Bacteria; phylum Bacillota; class Halanaerobiia; order Halanaerobiales; family Halanaerobiaceae; genus Halanaerobium. The sequence goes on along the minus strand of JBNJFG010000049.1, from coordinate 13,579 downwards.
CTAAATCAATCTACCATCTTTACAACTTTATCAATAAATAATATCCCATTTAAATGATCAATTTCATGTTGGATTGCTCTTGCTTCATATCCTTCTGCCTCAAATTCAATTTCATTTCCTTTTCGATCTAAACTTTTAACTTTAATGTTTTGAGATCTGATTACATCTCCAGTTTCCCCTGGAATACTCAAACATCCCTCTTCCATAATTGCTTTTCCTTCTTCTGCAATAATTTCAGGATTAATTAAAACAATTTTATTATCTTCTCGAATATCAACTACTGCAATTCTTTTTGAAATACCTATCTGAGGAGCAGCTAAACCAATTCCATCTTCTGCATACATTGTCTCAAACATATTATCTATTAAATCATTAGTTTTTTTAGTTACTTCTTCTATTTTTTTAGCCTTAATTCTTAAAACTGGATCACCAATTTTTCTAATTTGTAAAAGATTCATAATATCTAACTCCTTTTTATATCCGATTCACTTTCTCAAATAATATTTTTCATCATTATAATTTGATACTATAATTTTATGATCTTTAATTAATTTTTCTACATCTTTCCAACTGCTTTCTGTTTTTTTAATTAGTTCTGCCACAGCCTCTTCTTTTAAAGGGTGAACAGCTGTGATATTTAATAAATCTTTTTCTAAATCTCCTGTGCTCGAAAATTTATTTCCCTCATAACCAATTAAATACTCAGTTTTAATATTTCTTGAATTAAAAATCTGATAAGCCATATTTATTTTTTTAGGTTCAGCTTTTTGAACAAATTTTTCTGCAGGTGGTCTGGTTGGAACTGCAATATAAGACCGATCAGTGTTTAACTTTTTAATAAAATCAGCTATTTTTTGCAGCTCTGCTTTTTGATCATTAATTCCTTTAACCAGCATTGTTTCTGTTAAAAATTGACCCTCATATTCTTTACTAAAAATTTCAATTCCATTTTTAATTTTAGCTAAATCAAGTCTGCCGTGGGGGCGATCAATTTTTTTCCAAATATTTTCTGATACAGCATCTACTTTTAAGGAGACCCAATCTGCCAATTTCAAGTCTTCCCGCACCTGTTTTTCAGTAATTAAAGAAGCATTACTAATTACTGCTGTTTTAATCCCAAATTTTTTCATTTCTTTTAGTGCTTTTCCCAAATTCAAGTCTAAGCTGGGCTCGCCATCCGCAACAAAAGTAATATAATCTATTACTTCATTTTTTTTCTTAAGTTCTCTTAAGACATCAGCTAACTGTTTAAGTAAATTATTTAAATCATAAAAAGTTTCTCGTTTAAGTTGAAGATTTTTAGTTATCCCAAGCTGACAGTAAACACAGGCATAGCTGCAGGTTTTTGCTTTAACATTATTTACACCAAGACTCTGCCCTAATCTTCTGGAAGGAACTGGTCCGAAAATTTTCATTTTTATTTCTCCTTATTTATTTAATTTAAAAATAATTTCATCTTAAACTGCAAGAGATTTGCTAACTAACCGCACTGCATTCTAGTACCTATTTTATTGTTAATTACTATTTTGAAATTTAAATCAGAAAATCTATCTTAGATAAATCAATCTCTTCCTCAGCTGCTAATTCTTCATTAATATGTACTTGTACTACCTTTCCAATAAACATCTCATGAGAACCAGTCATAATCGAATCAACTACTTCACATTCAACATTAACTGGAAAATCAACTAATAATGGTGCATCTACCTTTTTGCCATCTTTAACATTTAAATCTAATTTTTCTAATTTATTTTCATCTCTGCCGCTGTGACTTCCTAAATAATAATAATCTTCCTCTAAATCTTTAGGCACTAAATTAACTACAAAAACTCCTGTATCTTTAACCATCTTATAAGAATAACGAGAAGGAACAATACCTACCATTACCATAGGTGGATCATAACTACAATTACCAGCATAAGCTACTGCTAAAGCATTGTCCTCGCCTTTTTCACTTCGACATGATACAACCACATTTGGTCTGGGTTCTAAACAGTTCTTTAAAGTATCTAATTCTTTTTTCATCAAAATCCTCTCCTTTATTTTATTTAGAATGATATAAATCACCTGTCTCCTAAAAACAAGCTCTAAAGCATCAGACAGAGCCTGCAATTTTTATAAATTTAAAAACCTTAATTTAAGATTGTGATTTGCTTAATAAATAGTATATTACTCTTTTGAACATATGTCAATAATTACAGCTATATCATTTAGTTGAATTTTAAAATAGAAAAAGACATCCTAAAAAGAAGAAATTTCTAATGATTAAAATTTATATATATCCTTAAAAGAAATATATCCTGTTTTTAAGGCTAATTTAACCATTTTAAAGGAAAAGTATTAGTTTTGAAGAATAATAATAATAAATCACGATTAAAACATAAGGAGGCAGCTTATGAAAAGTATACAGGAATTTAATTTAAAAGAAATTACTGAAAAAAGAGAATATAAAAAGTCTCCAGAAGCATGGGATGAACAGATCTTTTATTTTCTACTTGTAGATAGATTTGCATCTGAGAAAGAATTTCCTCTCTATGATGAAAAAACTGATTATGAAAATGCATTGAAAACAGATGCAGCTAAACAGAAATGGCTGGATAGCGGAGAAAAATGGATTGGAGGTACCTTAAAGGGGATAACAGATAAGCTGGACTATCTCAAAGAATTGGGAATAAGTGTGATCTGGATCAGCCCGATCCTTAAACAACCTATTTACTCAGACAATTATCACGGCTATGGAACCCAGAACTTTTTAAAAATCGATCCCCATTTTGGCACTAAAGATCAGCTAAAAAATTTGGTTAATCAGGCTCATAAAAAGGGGATTTATATTATTCTTGATGTGATAATAAATCACACAGCAGATGTATTTCTTTATGATTCAGAAGATCCCTTTTATACAGGGGAAGAATATCCTGTTAAAGCATTTAGAGATAAAGATGGAAAAGCAGTTATTGATCCTGATAATCCTGATTACAGTACTGCCTGGCCTGAAGGGGGGATCTGGCCTCAAGAAATTTTTGATTTATCTACTTTCAGTAAAAAGGGTTATATTAGAGACTGGGATAGTGACCCGGAATATAGAGAGGGAGATTTTTTCTCCTTAAAAAATATATATACTGGTTCTGGAGAGACTGATGACTATAAACCTTCAGAAGCATTAAAAACTTTAACAGAATGTTATAAATACTGGATAGCATATGCAGATTTAGACGGCTTTAGACTGGACACAGTAAAACATCTAGATCCTGGTGCTGTTCGTTTTTTCGTAACTGAAATTAAAGAATTTACTCAAACTCTAGGAAAAAAGGATTTTTATATAGTAGGAGAAATTACCGGTGGAATGGAATTTGCAAAATCTATCTGTGAAAACACAGGTCTTGATGCAGCACTGGGTATCAATAAAATACCAGAGATTCTTGAAAGTGTGGCCAAGGGATATTCTTCAGCCGAGAATTATTTCTCGATTTTTACCAATTCTCAGGTTTTAAGTGAAGGAGAAAATCAGTGGTATCACAAAAGAGTTATTTCCATGTTTGATGATCATGATATGGTATACAAACCTCAGCATAAAGAGCGTTTTACAGCCGATAAAAAAACAGCTCCTCTGCTTAAAAATGCTGTCTTCCTAAACTTCTTTACAGCTGGAGTTCCCTGTATCTATTATGGAACTGAACAGGGATTTGACGGCAGTGGAGATCATGATAAATATGTTAGAGAATCAATGTTCGGAGGAGAGTTTGGTGCATTTAGAACTAGAAACAAAAGCTTTTTTAATAGAAAACATCCGGTTTATATGGAAATAAAAAAACTGGCTGAACTTAGAAACGAGTATATCCATCTCAGATTAGGCAGACAGTATTTAAGAGAAATATCAGATTTAAAAACTAACAATTTCCATCTGCCCCAGGCAGATCAAGCAAGATGTAGAGAGATTATTGTCTGGTCAAGGATCTTCAGTCAGGATGAATTTTTATTAGCAATAAACTGTGAGTTAGACACTGCTCAAAAAGCAAAAGTTGTAATCGATAGTGAAATTCATCAGCCAGGCGAAAAATTTATCTGTGTCTACTCATCTGATAAAAAGAAAATTGGAACAGAACTTGAAATAAAAAAGGCTGATCAAGGTAAAAATTATCTGGAATTAGATATTCCGGCAAAAGGAAGAGCTATTTATAAATCTTTTTAAGTTCATTTTTAGCTTCAAGAGTTTATCTTTTATAATTTAAAATAATTTTTTATTTCTGAGCCGCATTTTCTGCAATTTTAACTATTAATTTGGCAGCTTTTTTCATATTCTCAACCGGAATAAATTCAAACCTGCCGTGAAAGTTATAGCCTCCAGCAAATAAATTAGGAGTTGGTAGCCCCATATAAGAAAGCCTGGCTCCATCTGTTCCACCTCTGATTGGTTTTATATCAGGAGTTATTCCCAGCTCTTCCATTGATTTTTCGGCCAGCTTAATTATCTCAAAATGGGGTTCTACCTTTTCTTTCATATTATAATAGCTGTCTTCGATACTTACTTCTATTACTTGACCATATTTACTGTTTAAAAAATCTACCACCTGCTGCATATAAGCTTTCTTATTTGCAAACTCTTCTTTGGAAAAATCTCTAATAATATAACTTAATTCCGTATAATCTACACTACCTTCAATCTCAGTTAATAAATAAAAGCCCTCATAACCCTCTGTATGTTCAGGAACTTCTGCAGCCGGCAGCATGCCATCTAATTCCATTGCTATTTTCATTGAGTTTATCATCATATTTTTGGCTGTACCAGGGTGCACATTTTTTCCCTGTATTTTTATTTCAACACCTGCAGCATTAAAGTTTTCATACTGCAGTTCACCAAGTGGTCCTCCATCTAAAGTATAAGCAAAATCAGCGCCAAAGGCTTCTAGATCAAAGTGATCTGCTCCTCTACCAATTTCTTCATCGGGAGTAAATCCTACTTTGATGGTCCCATGTTTGATTTCCGGATTTGAAATTAGATAATCGAGAGCAGTTATAATTTCAGCTATTCCTGCTTTATCATCAGCCCCCAAAAGAGTTGTTCCATCGGTGGTGATCAGTGTTTCCCCTTTTAATTCTTTTAAAACAGGAAACTCATCTGCAGTCAGGCTGTACTTCTTATTTAGTTTGATATCTCCACCCTGATAATCTACCAGCTGAGGATTAGTCACCTGACCATCTAAATCCGGACTGGTATCTAAATGAGCTATCAAGCCGATAGTTGCAGCGTCCGCAGCAGTATTAGCAGGCAGTTCAGCATAAATATAGCCATTTTCATCCTGAATTACATTTTTAAGCCCCAATTCATTTAATTCCTCAAGCAAAAGTTTCCCAAGCTTAAGCTGACCTTTGGTGCTGGGCACTGTTTTGGAATCTGGATCAGATTTAGTATCTACTGCTATATATCTTTTAAATCTTTCTACTATTTTATCCATTATTTTATCTCCTTTTCATTTTGTTTTTATACATTAAATCATCTGCTTTTTTCATTAACTCTTCTATTGATTGATTATTATTATTGACTGCATAACCTGTTGAAACATTTAAATTTAAATGTTTATCCTGCCTATTTTTATTGTTTAATTTAATTAAATTATTTATTCTTTTAACTATTGATTTGGCTGTTTCTTGATTGCCTTCATATGTAAAGGCTACAAATTCATCTCCACCAATTCTGGCTGTCAGATCATCTTCTCTAAATGCCTGTTTTAAGACATCAGCAAAACTTTTTATAAGTTTATCACCCTCAGCATGACCAAAATTATCATTTGCATATTTCAGCTTATCTATATCAAACATAAAAACAATATTTATATCTTCTGCTATTTTTTGCTCTAATAACTGATTTAGATAAGTTCTGTTGTATAAGCCTGTCATTGAGTCGTGAAAACTTAAATGTTTCAATTCTTTTTCGGACTCCAGTACTTTTGCATACTGCTCATTATTATGAAATACCAGACCTAAAAATTTGGTAATATCCAGCGCCAAATTAAGATATCTATCAATATAATTGGGAAACAAAAAATCACTTATATCTAAAATCCCATAAAAAGATCCATCCCAGACAACTTTAATCCAAAATCTATTTTCATTTTTAAGCATTATATAGTCAGCATCAGACTTGTTAAATTCTTTTAATTCACCTGGCAGCAGTTTTAGTTTTCCACTCCAGAACTTAAATTTTTGAGCCCCAAAAACCATCATAAATAGTTCTTTAACTTTTCCGATAACATCTCTTCTTTTTGTGTAAGAAGATATTTTGCCAATCATATCAAAAACTGCAGAGTAATCTGCTGATTTGCTCCTCAGTTCATTAATTACGCTTTCTTTTTCTGCTTCCTGCCGCTGAAGCCGCCACTCTAGAACCCTGCTTTTCAGTAATAATCTAATTGTTTCAAGATTAACTGAAACAATTAAATAAGGAAGTTCCAGATAAGAAGATAGTTTTTTTAACATTTCTTCTGGATTATCAATAATACCTGCATCAAGATAAACAAGTTGTTTTGTTGATTCATTAAAAAACATTTTTGCTGTTTTTTGATCAAATCCCATTTTTTTAAGATGCCTCTGCCATTTTTTTAGCCAGCCAGAACTTATAATATAGCTGCCCTGTGCTGTAAGATAATCTATAAATTCATCACAAACTAAATGAGAAAAACAGTAGTCAGCAGTTATTTTTGTAATATTATTTTCTTTTTCAATCAGTTTTAAAGCATCACAAAATCTACTGCAGATAAGCATACTCTGCTGATCTGAAGCACTTGATAATATATTTTCCACTTCGTTTTTTGCTGCTTTATGATCACATAAACTAGGAAATTCAAGCAGTTCCACATCATCTATTGCTTCCTGCTTTAGAGCTTCTTTATATTCCTGATAAAAATTTTCACAGACAAAAATTCTTAATTTCTGCATCTATTTTTCCGCCTTAATTGGATAGTTTCCATATTCTTTAACTGTTTCACTAATCTCCAATAAAATATCTTCAGATACCTGCCAGGGAACTTCACCATGATTGTCAGATAAAATAAAGCCTCCTCCTTTAGCAGCTTTTTGAATCAGATCTTTTACTTCTGCTGCTGCACTTTTTCTATCCCAATCCGCCATTTTAATGCCGCTTAAATTTCCCAGCAGACATATTTTATTAGCTGCTTTTTCTTTAATCGCTTTAATATCATCTTCCCTGCTGAAACCAAGCACTGCAGAACCAGTTTCTACAATATCATCAACTACCGGCAGCGCAATACCTGAAGCAAGATGAGCTGCAACTGCTCCTTTAATCTGACTTATTGTTTTTTGAGCAATTTTATGTCCAGTTTTAAGATATGTTTCTCTTTCAATAATAGTTGGTGAAGCCAGAGGGTCAAAATAACAAATTGCTGAAGCACCAGCTTCAAGCTGAGCATTGGCCCAAGAAACACAGAATTTTTGATTGATTTTCATTAACTGCTTAAATTCTTCTTCTCTAAAATATAAAAGCTTTAAATAATTTTCAAAACCAAGCTGCATTACAGGCAGAGAAAAAGGGGACATGACAACACCAATAATAGGAGCTTCTTCTCCTATAGATTTTTTTAAAATTTCTGTTGTCTTTAATACTCTCTGCAGTGGCTTTGAATCTTTTATTTTAGGGGGAGTTATATTTTTTATCTGCTCAATATCCTTAATTACTGGTTCTCCAGAATTTGGCGGACCAGCTTCAGTAAAAACAACCTCTCCTCCAAATGCCTCAATTTCAATTGGAGCATAAAAAAAAGTATATAAACAGTCATTACTGTACTTCTTTCTCATTTTCAACTGTGTATCTGCTACATAATTGGGATTTGAAAAATATTTCTTGATTGATATTCCCTTCTCTTTAGCACCATAATGAGAAAGCATATGAAACACTGGAACTCGATCCGGTTCCTGCTGATTAATTGTTGTCATCACACGTTCCATTGAATTCATAATTACTCCTCCCCTCTCATATATTTTTCAATAATTTTTAAAGCCTTAACACCATTTTTGCCATCAGCATCTGCATTTACCTGCTGCCATAAACTGCTGTCTAGTCTAAATGGAGCCCCACCAACAATAATTTTAACTGATGAACCACGACTGCGAAGATTTTCAACAACTTCTTTGACTTTTAAAGCTGAAGGAAGCATTAAGGTGGATATCATCAGGATATCAATTTCTCTTTTTAAAGTTTTTTCAACAATTTCTTCTACACTTAATCCCTGACCAAAATCAATGACTTCATATCCTCCTGCTTTTAGTACAGAGTGAATAATCCTTTTTCCTAAACCATGGTGATCCTGCAGGACTCCAATAGCTATTTTCATTCTATTCTCATCGGAAAATTTATCTTCTGGTATATACTTTTCAATCAGTTCTTCACAAATGATTCCGCTCATATAAACCTGGGACAAAGAGAATTTCCCTTCCTCCCAGCCATCACCTATTTTTTCTAGTGCTTCAACTGTCAGATCTTCCAACTCTTCAAAATTTTGATCTTTTTGATATGTTTTTTTAAAGATTTCAGCTGCTTTAATCCGGTCAATCTGAAGTAGTGCAGTTTTGAATTCCTCAACTATTAAATTTTTTTCTTCCACCAGATAATCTTCCTCCTTAACAATATTATTTTTGATTAACTTTTTTGGCTAAATATTTAATTTTATAAATGTATAGTTATTATATCATAAATTTAGGCTAATTTTAAATATTTCCAATAACATCCAAATTTTTAAGATGATAACAACTATTCAAATTATTAATAAAAATGATTTTAATTATAACGACAAAAACCCTTCTCAATTAAGAGAAGAGTTAATTAAAAAATTAGCTTTTTTAAATATAAAATTTAATCATTTTGAAAAGTACAATTAAAAAAATTATAGTTTTAATTGCCCTGTGAATATTTCTGGTAAAACTTCTCTTGGTCTCAAGATTTAAGCGCTTAAATAAATGGTAAAAGAAATCATCATCCTGATCACTATAATTATATTTTTGCTGAAGCAGAGTTAAATAACACTCTCCAAAATACAATTCATGACTTTTATGAATAATTATCATTAAAAACCCTAAATAAAAGGGCGCCTTATAAGCAAAAACAAAGGAAAATATGATAAATAAGATATGAGCTATAATTAGAGTATTATCATTAATTGGCCCACTTTGATATATATTATTTTCAGCTTTTTTATCATTTTTTTGGTCCAACATAAAATCATCCCTTATCTTTGAGAAAATTTATTCTCATACATTTTTTGATCAGCCTGATGATAACATTCTATTACATTTTGAAAGGTGTTATTTTGATCATTAAAGTCTGCAGTTTCATATCCTAAAGCAATACTTAATCTTTCAGGCAGTGCTGCTTCTTTATTTTTCTCTTCAATATTTTCTAATATTCTTTTACTTACAGCCGCAGCTGTATCAGAATCAGTCTCTGGCAGAATAACTGCAAACTCATCTCCCCCAACCCTGGCTACAAGATCTTCAACCCGCAGGCTTTCTTTAATCATTTCTGCAGCAGCTTTTATATATCTATCCCCCACAATATGACCATAATTATCATTAATATCTTTTAGTTTATTTAAATCTCCTATAATAATACTTATTGGATACCGACGGGAATCATAAAGCCGCTTTATTTCTTCTTTAAAATATCGGCGATTATAAAGACCAGTTAATTCGTCATGATTTGACAAATATTCCTTTTCATTTGTTAATCGCTTTTCGTCATCTATATCAATATGAACTCCAACCATTCTAACTGGATTTCCTGCAGCGTCTCTTTCTGTAACTTTACCTATGGCTCTGATCCATTTCCATTTGCCAGATCTAGTTTTTAATCGATGTTCAACAAAATATTTTCCAGTTTCTCCTTTTAGATGATTTTTAAGATCTTTTAAAACAGCAGTTTTATCATCAGGATGAACTAAATCCAGCCAGGAATTTATATTATTATTAAATTTAGAAACTTCATATCCAAGCATTTCTATCCAATTTTTATTAAAATGAATTATTTTCTTTTCGGATTTCCAGTCCCAGATACCTATATTTGCACCTGTAACAGCTAATTCCAGTCTCTCTTTTACTTCTTTTAGTTCTTTAGCTCTTTTTCTAGTTTCTGTAATATCATCAACTGCAATATAAGTTAATTTTTTTTGTTTTTCTGTTTCTACTGAAAAAATATGTACATTACAATGTTTAATTTCATTTTCAACTTTAAATTTAACTTCATTTTCCCATTCTTTTCCTGCCGCAACCAGTCTCATTCCAACTTTTATATCCTCAGCGTCTTCTGCTAAATCAACTGCCTCCAGGGCATATTTATTTAAAACATCTTTTTTGGAAAGCTCAAATATTTCTTCAAATTTATTATTAACATTCAGTATATTTAAATCTTCATCCAGCAGCACAATAGCTTCCAGTGCATTATTAAAGAGATTTTCAAAAATTACTTTTTTGCTTTCTAATTCCTGTTTTTGCTTTATTCTATAAGAAATATCAATAATTTCGAAAAGCTGCTTGTCAGCTCCCAGTTGAGAATAACGGAAGTTAAGATATTTATTATCACCGGCAGCTGTAGTTATTCTATAGGTTCGATTACTAATATTATTTTCTATGTCATACTGAAAAAATTTTTTTGCCTTTTTTCTATATTCTTGATTTGGATAAGCTTTTTTATACCAGTCTTCCAGATTTTTTATTTCTGTTTCTGTATAACCTGTCATTTCTTTAATAGCCCTATTTGTAAATAGAATCTGACCCTGTTGATTGGTTACTACAATTCCAATAGTTAAATTATTTATTAAATTATTTTTGATCTTTGGATCTGGCTCCATAAGCTCACCCCAAATATAGTTTTATAATACTTAAAGTATTTATTCAAGATACAGATATCGATTCCTGTATTTAATTCCTTATTTAGACTTTTTTTTAGTTTAACATGTTAGTCCGTCAAAAGTTGAATAAATTTTGCTGCCAGTTCTGGATCAAATTGACTGCCAGCACATTTTTCTATCTCTTTTAAAGCCTCTTTTTTGGAAACCGCTTTAGTATATGGTCTATCATTAGTCATCACATCAAAAGTATCAATGATAGAAATAATTCTTGCTAAATAAGGAATATCTCTAGCTTTTAATTTTCTGGGATAACCCTTACCATCCCATCTTTCATGATGGGCAAAAATATCTTCAGCAACTAATGCAAACTCTTCTGATGAATTAGCAATCTTATATCCTCTTTCAGGATGTTCTTTTATTCTTTGCCATTCTTCATCATTTAAGCTGCCTGGTTTTTTCAATATCTCTGCTGCTATAGTAATCTTACCTATATCATGCAGAGTAGAAAGCAGAGAAAGTCTATTTAATTCCGAATTGGATAAACTTAAGTTTTCTCCAAATTTCAAGGCCAACTTGGTCATTCTGACTGCATGTTCTTTAGTTTCATTACTTTTAACCTCTAGTGTATTGAGCAGACTCTGAACTATTCTATTTTTAGTACTTCTGCTCTCTGATAATTTATTTTGATACATGTCATTATCTGCTGCTTTTAAAACATCTCCTATCTTCTGATCTGGATCACTTTTTACAGCCTGTCCTAAAGCAATAGTAACTGTCATTTCTTTTGCATTTGTTTGTTTAGTTTTTTTCTTAATTCGAGCAATTATTTTTTCAGCCGTTTCTTTATCAGTTTTAGGTAATAAAATTGCAAATTCATCACCACCCTGACGGGATAAAACATCTTCTTCTCTGGTTGATTCATCTAAAATATCAGCAGCTTTTTTAAGCAGTTGATCCCCTTTTTTATGACCCAAAGAATCATTTATAATTTTCAAGCCATTAATATCTGCCACAATAATACTGATTGGCAGCTGTCTTTTAGTATCAATTCTGTCTAATTCCTCTTCAAAAAATCTCCTGTTATATAAACCAGTGAGCCGATCTTTATATGTCAATTCTCTTATCTTTTTATCATTTATATATTTGGAAAAAGCATTGATAATTGTATCAGTAAATATTTTAAGCAGTCTAATTTCTTCATCAGAAAATTTTCTTTTATTTTTCACAGTATCAAAAATAAAAAATCCAAATAATTCATTTTCGTTATACATTGGAATTATAACTAATGATTTAACTCCTAAAGCTTTAATTGTTTCCTTTTCAGCCTCTGCATTTTCACTCATTTTATCTACGTCTGAAATATTTAAATGCTGATTCTGATATAATTTTCTTAAGGACCAGGAAAAATTATAAAGAGGTATCTGCTGAAAATTTTCTTTTTCTGATTTAATACCTTTTTTGCACCATTCATGGGTATTAGATAAAAATTCATCTTCAGATAACTGAATAATATAACTGCGGTCAACCTCAAAAAATTTACCGATTTTCTCTAAAGAATGGTTTATTTTTCTGTCGATATTAATAGAATTAGTTTCCAGTAAATCAGTAGATATTTCAGCTAGTGTTTGGGTGAACTTATGCTGGTATTTTAATTTTTTCTCCTGCTTTTTTCTTTTTGTTATATCATGAGTATTTCCGTACCAGAGTGTACTGCCATCTGAAAGTCTTTCTGGTTTTGCTTTTGCTTCCACCCACCTTAAACCTTTTTCGGGTAAAACAACTCTATATTCTGCTTCCATGATGGAAAGATCTTCGACTGATTTTTGAATAAGTTTATCAACTCTATCATAATCAGCTGGATGAATCCTATCAAATAGTTTAGCAGCATCTTTTTTTACCTCGGCTGCAGTTAATTCATAAATTTCAAATACTCCTTCAGAAATATAAGGAAAGGAAAAAGATCCATCAGGAAATAATCTATACTGATGAGCAACTCCTGGTGCCTGATTACTTAGATTCTCTAATGATTTTTTTGTTTCTTTTATCTTTTTCTCTGCTCTCTTTTTTTCGGTAATATCTTCAATTGAAGCCATCATACATAGGGGCTGATTATTATCATCTTTAACCAGGCTTGTAGAGAGTTTTATATCAATTTCTTCACCACTTTTCTGGATAGCTTTTGATTCTCCTTTCCATTCTCCTTTGGCTATTGTAATTTCAATAGCATTTTTTACCTTCATAAATTCTGTTTCAGGAACTAAATCAAAAGGGGTAAGCTTCGAATCATAGATTTCTTCAGCCTTTTTGTGTCCAGACATCTTTAAAAATGATTCATTTGCATAAAAGATTTCTCCCTGCATATTGATAAAAACAATTCCTGCAATTGCAGTTTCAATTGCCTTGTTTTTGATTTTTAGATCCTGTACTTTATTTAATAATTTTAAATCATTTTCAATCAGATTTTTGAATACTGTTAATAATTTTTTGCTGTTTTGATCTAAATCTATAATATTATCATCTAAAATACAGATGGTACCAAAGCTTTCTCCATCTGACCAGTTAAGAGGTAATCCATAATAGGAGATCATATCCCACTCAACATCTGGATTGTTTTTCCACAATTCATTTTTTAAAGCATTTTTTATATAAAGCGCTTTATTTTCAGCAACTACAGTTTCACAATAATGACCAGTACCTAAAGAGTCACTTGCTCCAATTCGATAGGG
>JBNJFG010000048.1:0-16371 GCA_051746665.1 Bacillota bacterium | reverse complement strand
AACGGAAAAATAGTTGATCAGACTGCTGAATTTGTCTTTGCTGTGATTCAGGAAGTACTGGCAGGAAAGAATTATAAAGAGGCAATTAAAGATAATAAAGATTTAAATAGCTTTACTGCTGAAGCTTTTGCGAAAATAGATTCTAAAGATAAGATATTAGCTAATGCAGATGATCGAGGCCAGGGCTGTTCAATTGAGCAGGGTTTTCCAATTGTGCTTGATGTTATCTGGAATGCAGATAATCTTCTGGAAGCTTTAACTCTTAATATTATGGCAGGTGGCGATACTTCGGCCAGAGCAATAGTCATTGCTGCAGTAATGGCAGCAGATGAAGGATTAGATTCTATACCTAAAAAATTGATTGATGGTTTTAATAAATCTCAGGCCGTTAAAGAATTATTATCTTAGGAGCTGATAAATAATGGCAAAAATTGCTCTAATTCACACAACCCCAGTTACAGTCGAGTCACTGCAAAATGTAATCAAAGAAAAGGATCCTGAGTTGGAAGTAATTAATATAGTAGATGATTCAATTTTGCCAGAATTGATTAATAATAAGGCTGATCTAAGTCTGGTAGAAGATAGGGTTAGATATTATATTAAAACAGCAGTTGAGCAGGGTTCAGATTTAGTGCTGAGCTCCTGTTCTTCGATCGGAGAAATATTTGATCGAGAAAATAAGAATTATGAGATTCCAGTTCTGAGAATCGATTCTGCAATGGCTGAAAAAGCAGTAGCTAATGCTGAAAAAATTGGAGTAGCAGCAACTCTAGAAACTACTCTCAAACCAAGTATTGAGCTTATCCAGAAAAAAGCTGCTGCCAGAAATAAAAAAATTGAAATTAAAACTGTGCTAGCTGATTCTGCCTATCAAAAACTTATGGAAGGCAGAGAAGATGAACATGATAAACTTTTGGCTGAAAAACTAAAAGAATTAGCAGCAAAAGTTGATATTGTTTTGCTGGCCCAGGCATCAATGGCCAGAGCAGTAAATGTGCTGCCAGCAGAAATAAGAGATAAATTTTTAACCAGTCCTCAATTAGGTATTGCAAAGGCAGCTGCTAAATTAAAATAAAATAGCTTAAAAATATAATCCCCTCCTGAAAACAGATTAAATTATAAAAATCTGTTAGCAGCAAGGGGATTTTTGACTTTTAATATAGTATTTTAATATTTAGGATCTAAGGCATCTCTTAAACCATCTCCTAAAATATTATAGCTTAAAACAGTAATGAAAATAAATAAACCAGGTAATAATAACCAGGGAAAATCAGAAATTTTAGTAATGTTTTGAGCTGCACTCAGCATATTTCCCCAGCTGGCAGAGGGCTCCTGTATTCCCAGTCCAATAAAACTCAAGCCACTTTCCATAATTATATAGCCTGGTATTGCAACAGTAGCTCTAATAATAACATAAGTAGCAGTTGCAGGAAGAATATGTTTTAAAATAATTCTTTTATCATCTGCTCCAACAGCCTCAGCGGCTTTTACATAATCTTCACTTTTGGTAGATAAAACCATACCTCTGATAACTCTGGCCATTCCGGCCCACCCCTGAAAAGCTAAAATAGAAACTATCAGAAAAAACCTAAAAGCTGATGAAACATCAAGCGGTAATACTGCAGCTAATGCCAGCAGTAGATAAAAACTTGGGATAGACATAATAACTTCTACAGCTCTCATAATAATTGAATCAATAAAACCTCCATAATAACCAGAGATTCCTCCCATAATTAAACCAATAAAAGTAGTGATGAAAATAGCAACAAAACCTATAAACAAAGATACTCTACCTCCATATAAGATTCTGCTAAATAAATCTCTACCATAATTATCACTACCTAAAATAAATAATGGTAAATCACCTTCAACACCTAAAAGATGTATATCACTTTGAAAAACTCCTAAAAACTTATAGCTATCGCCTTTATGAAAAATTTGGATTGGATATTTTTGATTTTTATTTACTTGATATTCAGCCCAGCCGGCTTTAACTTCTGTTTTATAAATATAAGGCATCCTCAAACCATTTTCATCACTAAAATGAATTTTAGTTGGCGGATGAAAAAATTTATCTTTAAAATTAGTTGTTGGATTATAAGGAGCAAAAAATGGAGCAAAAATGGCCAGAAGATAAAGTATAATAATTATAATTCCTGCTGACAGGGCAAATTTGTTCTGATATAAATTTGATAATTTATTTTTCCAGAGTTTATTTTTTTTATGATCAATTTTAGTTTTATTTTCATTATTAATTAAAATTTTATTCATACTAACACTCCAAATTATATCAAATTAATTATATTTTATTCTGGGGTCATTTAAAGCAAGTAAAATATCTGCAGCTAAATTGCCAATAATCAGCATTAAACTTCCCATCATCATCCCTGCCATTGCAAGGTATAAGTCTTTAGATCTAACTGCAGTCAGCATCATTTTACCAAGCCCAGGCCAGCCAGTTACAATTTCAGTCAGCGCTGCCCCACTGAATAACGAACTGAGCTGAAAGCCAAAAATGGTGATCATAGGATTAATCGCATTGCGAAAAGCATGCTTATTGATCACTGTTCTTTCTGTGAGCCCTTTAGCTCTTGCAGTTCTAATATAGTCCTTTGTAATCACATCAAGCATCTGACCCCGCATCTGCCGCATCAGAGAAGCTGTTCCGGCAGTTCCTAAGACTACTGCCGGTACTAAAAGATGTTTTAAGATATCAATTATTTTCTCTACAGGTGTCAGATAATCATACATAATACTGGTCATTCCGTTAACTGGTAAAGGAAGATTAAATCTGACTATAGAAAATAAAAGCAGTAAGGCAAAGAAAAAATTTGGTATAGATAAACCAATAAAGGCAAAAACACTAAATATATTATCCAAAAAACTGTAGCGGTGGGTGGCAGAATAAATCCCAACAGGTATAGAAATTCCCCAGCTGATCAACATGGCAGCAGTTGATAGTATTAAAGTATTTAATAAGCGGCTGCTTATTATTTGGCTGACTGGAACTCTATAAGTAAAAGATTCGCCAAGATTACCCTGCAGTATCTGTCCCAACCAGGAAAAATACTGCATAAATATATTTTTATTTAAGCCAAAGTCTGCTTCCATCTCCTTTATTAAATCTTCGGAAACAGCAGGATTGAGTCTCATTTCATCTAAATAACTGCCGGGTGAAAGCTGCATAATAAAAAATGATAGGATAGAAATTGCCAGAAGTAAGGGAATAACAACTAAAATACGTCTAATTATATAATCTTTCATAGTCTAATTCTCCAAATACAATTCGTGAATATTCCAAAGTACTCCACCATAAGCTGTGACTTCAGTGTTTTTTAAATTATCTCTGACAGCATAAATTGCGTTTGGAGTTACAGTATAGATTACCGGAAGTTTTTCAGTTATTATTTCTTGAAATTCATCATAATATTCTTTTCGCTTATCAACTTCTATAGCAGCAGCCCCTTTAGTAAATAATTGATCAAGTCTTGCTTCCCATTCTGTAGCAGGTTCTTTCTGGACTGGATTCCACATATGAAGATGTCCATTAGACATCCAGACATTACTGCCCTGATGAGGTTCCACACCACCAGTTAAACCAATCAAGATAGTATCAAAGTTCCATTCACTGCTGAGCTGGTTTACCATTTTATTAAACTCAACCGGAGTGGAATTAACTTTGATCCCCAGTTCTCTTAGCTCAGATGCAATAATATTTAATAAAGATTCACGCACATTATTACCTGCATTAGTTAGCATATTAAACTCAACTATATTTCCTTTAGCATCTATTAACTGCTCATTTTGATTCCATTTAAAGCCGCCTTTTTCCAATTCTTCTCTTGCTTTGGCAAGACTATAAGGATACTTAGCTATATCTTCATTTAAATAGACTTTATTCGGTAAGCTGACAGGGCTCCACTGTTTACTGCCCTGACCGGCAAGTGCCTGATTAATCATCGTATCTTTATCAAAAGAATAGGCAATTGCTCGTCTGAAATTCAGATTATTAAACCATTCATATTTATATGGTTCATCTTCTAAATTAGGGTTGCGTGGATTTAGATTAAAAACTAAAAAGTTGGTACTAAAAGTTGGGCCGGCATCAATTAATCTAAAATTATTTTTTGTTTCCTGCTGTTTCAATCTTCTGTAGTCAATTCCTCTGACAGCTAAAAAATGACTTTGACCATTTTCAAAAAGCAGTGATTCAGTTTCCTGACTATCTGCAATAACTCTAATCCATCTTTCTAGATAAGGCAGTGATTTACCATTAGGATCCTGCCGCCAGTAGTAATCATTTTTTTCCATTACAATTCTTTCACCGTTTTTATAATCGACCAGCTTATAGGGGCCGGTTCCGACAATTTCTTCAGGTTCAGTGTTAATTCCCCAGCTGTTATTAAATTTCCCTTCCTGCCAGACAGAATAAAGTTTATGTCTGGGAATAATTGGAGCGGTCATATTGTTTAAAAATGGTGCGAAACTTGTCGGTAGAGTAAACTCTACTGTATATTTATCAATCTTTTTATATTTTGGAAACTCGCCTTCAACCTTCAGCACATCCCGACTGCTGGTTGGAATACCTTCATCTTTAATTATATCAAAGGTAAAAATGACATCATCTGCTGTAAATTCCTGACCATCATTCCACTGTACACCTTCTCTTAGATAAAAAGTATAAGTTTTGCCATCTTTAGATATTTCCCAGTCTTTAGCCAGTTCAGGTTCATATTCAGTTGTTATTCCATTTCGAGTAACTAAACCTTCAAAAATATAGCCATCGGTAATAGTTGAAGATGATGTTTCTTTAGCAAGTATAGTATTAAAAGTTTTTGGATCACCGAGTAGTGTAGAAATCAGTGTTCCTCCATGTTTACCCTGCTCTTTTTCTGAAATCCAGGGGTCTTTTAATTCTATAGCTGCTGTGCTTATATTGAAAACAAAAAGTGTTAGTAATAATATAGTAATAATTTTTTTATTCATCTTATTCTACTCCCTTCTCTTAAAGTACTTATTAAAAATATATTCTTGTTAAAAGAGTCGAATCCTGCAAAAATCTTAGCTATTTTAGTTTTGAATTTGATAAAAGCTATCTTAAGTTAAAATAATTTTGAATTTAAATCATTAATATGTTAAAGTAATATCCAAATAATTTAGTAGAGAGAAGGGGTTTTTATTATGAAAACGTTAGAACGATCGGTTAAGTTTATTGGTGACTATTTTATTGTCTGGACAATTGTAGCAGCTGTTATAGGTTTTTTTCAACCAGCAACCTTTGCCTGGGTGCTGCCACAGGTCACTATTTTACTTGGTATTATCATGTTTGGGATGGGGATGACTCTAGAAGTTGATGATTTTAAAAATATCTTAACACATCCTAAATATATTTTACTTGGTTCACTGGCTCAATTTACATTGATGCCCTTAATTGCTTTTGGTTTAGCAGTTATTTTTCAATTACCACCAGAATTAGCAGTAGGAGTAATTTTAGTAGGTACCTGTCCTGGTGGAACGGCATCTAATGTGATGACCTATTTAGCCAAAGGAGATGTTGCACTTTCAGTTTCAATTACCACTTTATCCACATTTTTAGCACCAATTCTGACTCCATTATTAACAGTCTGGCTTGCAGGCAAATGGATTCCCGTTTCAGCAGGAGCAATGTTTATTTCAATAGTTAAAATTGTGTTGATTCCAATAATTTTAGGACTTGTTATTAATAGTCTTTTTGGCTCTAAATTGAAAGCAGTTATAAAATCACTGCCAGCAGTTTCTGTTATAGCTATAGTTTTAATTGTTGGTGGAGTTGTAGGTGCCAACTCTGGTAAAATAGCTACTACTGGTGCAGCTATATTTTTAATAGTAATTTTACATAATGTTTTAGGACTTTTAAGCGGCTACTTTTTAGGTGATAGACTGAGCCTGGAAGAAGCTAAAAAACGTGCTTTAAGTATTGAAATTGGAATGCAGAACTCAGGTCTAGCAGTTTCTTTAGCTGTCGCTCATTTTAGCCCGGCAGCAGCAATACCAGCAGCTATTTTTAGTGTCTGGCATAATATTTCTGGTCCTTTAGTTGCCACTTACTGGTCAAGAAAAACCGATAGTCTAGAAGAAACAAATCCAAATTTAGAAGAAAAAGTTTCATAATTTGACTAAGAGTCTGGAGATTTTAATTAATCCAGACTCTTTTTTTAAAAAAACAAGGAAAAAATTAATAAACATAGAATATGTATAATAGAAAGAATTATTGAAAAACTATAGATATATTGCAAAAATATGTTATAATAAATATATAAAAACTTAAGGAGGGATATTTTGAAAGCGTTTAAAGCATATGATATTCGGGGCGTATATAATAAAGATTTTAATAAAGAAGATGTCTATAAAATAGGATATTTTTTACCAGAACTTCTGGCTGCAGATGAAGTATTAGTTGGTTATGATGATCGCGAATCAACACCAGAAGTTTTTGAAGCTTTAGCAGCTGGGATTACAGACCAGGGAGCAGATGTTTATAAAATTGGTTATGCAACAACTCCAATGGTTTATTACGGCACTGCTAAACATGACTATAAGGCATCAGTAATGATTACAGCATCTCATAATCCACCTGAATATAATGGATTAAAGATTTCTCGCGAAAATGCCTTACCTGTAGGTTATGATTCTGGATTAAAAGAGTTAGAAGAAATGATAGAAACTAAAAAAGTAAAGCCTGTTGGCAAAAACAAAAAAGGGAATATTTTAGAACATGATTTAAAAGAGGAATACATTAAATTCCAAAAATCATATTTACCAGATTTATCAAATTTAGATCTTTCAATAGATGTTTCTAATGGAATGGTAGCAATTTTAACTGATGCTATTTTTGGTGATCAGCCTCATTATTTATATAATGAATTGGATGGTACTTTTCCAAATCACGAAGCAAATCCCTTAGAAGCTGAAAATAGAGAAGATTTAAAAAAGTTATTATTAGAAAAAGAATCGGATCTGGGTTTAATTTTTGATGGTGATGGCGATCGAGTCATGTTTTTAGATGAAAAGGGGAATTTTATCTCTCCTGATTTAATTATTGCTTTACTTGCAGAATATTATATTAAGCAGGGTAAGGGCAAAAATGTTCTCTATGATATTCGTACATCCTGGTCTGTTAAAGAGCATATAGAAAAGTTGGGTGGAAAAACTCATATGTGGAAGGTAGGTCATGCCTATGCAAAACTAAAACTTAGAGAAATAGATGGTATTTGTGGAGGAGAACTTGCTGGACACTATTATTATAAAGACTTTTTCTACTGTGATTCGGGAATGCTGACTGCTTTAGTTGTACTAAATGTTGCAGCAAGATTGAAGGAAGAAGGTAAAACTATTTCTGAATATATTGCTGAACTTGATAAATATGCAACTTCTGGTGAAGTCAACTTTAAAATAGAAAATAAAAAAGAGGTTATGGAAAATTTAAAAGAATATTTTTTCGAACAACAAGAACCTCTTAACTTTTATGATTTTGATGGTTATCGCTTAGAATATAATGACTGGTGGTTTAATGTGAGGCCATCTAATACAGAGCCTTATTTGAGACTAGTTGTTGAAGCAAAAACTCAATCTGTTTTAAATGATAAGTTAGCTGAAATAAAAGAAGTTATGGCTGTTGACTAAATAGACTTCGAAATTAAAAAACTATTAGATATTTATTTCGGAAAGGAGCGGGTCCTATGAATATTCCTGTTAAAAAATGGTATGAGGCTGTGCAGACTCGTTATTCTCAGCAGAAGTATATGACGAAGGAAATTAAGCCCTTTACTTTAAAATCTCTTGAGAAAAAATTTAAAGAATTAAATGAAACTTATCCTGAGGCCAGAGTAGAAATTATTGAGAAATCTGTTAAAGATATTTTACCTGCTTTAAAAGGAAAATATGGTAATTTTACTGATTCTCCAGCATTTATTGCTTTTATCATTAACGAGAATGGAGAACACCGCTGGAGTAAAATGGGTTATATTGGTGAGGCTGCTATTTTAGAAGCAACATCTCATAGTTTGGGTACCTGCTGGATTGGTGGCAGATATATACCTGAGAGAGCAGAAATTAACATTGATCTAAAAAGAGGAGAGCGTTTAGTTGCTGTTAGTCCAATTGGCTATTCATCAGAAAATTATAATTTAACAAGACATTTTATTTCTAAGCTTTTTCCACACCGAGATCGTTTAGATGTAAAAGAGTTATGTCCAGATGGTTATGATCCAGATTGGCCTGGTTGGGTTAAAAATGCTATTAAAATAGGTAGTTATGCGCCTTCTAGATTAAATAGACAGCCCTGGCGTTTCTATTATGGAGATGGAAGACTAGTTGTAGATTCCAAAAGTGAGCCATCAGCTTATAAGAGACTGGAATGTGGAATTGCATTACTCCATGCAGAAATTGGTGCCTTAGATGGTGGAGTTCATGGAAGAATTGAGTTTGGTGGTTTGGGACTTGCTTCATTTATTAAAGAAATTTAAGTTTTTTAATAAAAATCTAATTACAAAAGTATTAATTACCGCAGGTATTTTAATCTGCGGTAATTTTATGTTTAATTAATAAAAAGGATTCAGTTTCTGTCTCTAGAATATAATACAATAAGGAAATTTATTTTATTTATATATTATTTTAAGAAAATTGGGGGTAGAAAAATGAATTATAGAAAAATGGGAAAGCTTGATATAGAAGTTTCAGCACTTGGATTTGGTGCAATGCGTCTGCCGATAATTGATGATGATTCTGCTAATATTGATGAAGCAGAGGCCATTAAAATGATTCGATATGGAATTGACAATGGAATTAATTATGTTGATACAGCCTGGCCCTATCACCAGGGTGAAAGTGAAAAAGTTGTGGGAAAAGCGTTAAAAGATGGCTACAGAGAAAAAGTATATCTGGCAACTAAATTACCCATTTGGGAATGTGAGACAGAAAAAGATTTAGATAAATATTTTAATAAGCAGTTAGAAAAATTGCAGGTAGAAAAGATTGATTTTTATCTGCTGCATGCCTTAAATGAAAAATACTGGCAGACTGTTAAAAATCTTAATATTATTGAATGGGCAGAAAAGAAAAAAGAAGAGGGTAAAATCAAATACCTTGGCTTTTCTTTTCATGACAGTCATCAATTATTTGATGAAATTATTAACAGTTATGATTGGGACTTTTGCCAGATTCAGTATAATTATTTAGATACTGAATATCAGGCTGGTAAAAAAGGGCTGCAGAAGGCTTATGATAAAGGCATTGCAGTTGTTATTATGGAGCCTATTCGAGGTGGATGGCTGGCTCAAGAGCCTCCTCAGTCTGCTAAAAAATTATTTGATTTAGAAAATCCAGATAGGACTTCGGTAGAGTGGGCTTTGCACTGG
The DNA here is from genome assembly GCA_051746665.1 of Bacillota bacterium. Taxonomy (GTDB): domain Bacteria; phylum Bacillota; class Halanaerobiia; order Halanaerobiales; family Halanaerobiaceae; genus Halanaerobium. Next base: position 6,976 of record JBNJFG010000048.1, on the reverse strand, counting down.
ATCTGGAGCCAAAAAGAACCAGGTGTAGTACTTAGTGGTATGAGTAATATGCAGCAGCTGAAAGAAAATCTGGAGACAGCTTCTGAGTCAAAAATTGGACTTTTAAGCGATTCAGAATTTGAAATGATGGAAAAAGCAGCAGAAGAAATGAGGGGACCAATAACCTGTACCCGATGTGAATACTGTCTTCCCTGTCCGGAAGATATTAATATACCCAAGAACTTCCATTTATATAACCAGGCAAAACTGCTTGATAAAGGCCAAGAAATGGCAGAAAAATATTTTGAACTGGATGAAACAGCAAGAGCGAGTAATTGTATAGAGTGTGGACAGTGTGAACCCCAGTGTCCTCAAAACTTAGATATTATAGATCTTTTAAAAGAAGTTGACAAGTTTTTTCAGGAGATTGCTTAATAGGAGTTGATTAGATGCTTAACAAAAAAATCAAATTAATTTATAACCCGGCAGCTGGTGATCAATCTTTTAATTCTTATTTAGATCTGTTTTTAAAAGATTTTCAGGCGGCTGGATTTAAAGTAGATATATTTAGAAGTATGGAACCAGGTGATTTTGGAGAAGCTTTAAAGGATATTGATGATGATTTTGAAGCTGTTATTGTTGCTGGTGGTGATGGCTCAGCCAGCGAAATGCTGGATTTACTGCAAAAAAAAGAAATTGATCTACCACTGGGAATTATTCCGGCTGGGACTGCTAATGATTTTGCGTCTTTTTTAGGTATGACTCAGAATATAGAAAAAAGCATTAAAAGAATTCTGGACTGGAATATTAGAGAAATCGATGTAGGCAAAGTAAATGACAGATATTTTTTAAATGTCTGTGTAGGCGGTATTATTTCTCAAATAGCTCATGGAACAGAAACTGATATGAAAAATAGGCTTGGTAAAGCAGCCTATTATCTGCAGGGATTAAAAGAATTACCTAATATTAAATCAATGAATTTAAAAATAGAATGTTCAGAAAGAGTTATTGAAGGTGATTTTTTAGGTTTTTTTGTATTTAATAGTAAAGATGCCGGAGGATTTAAAAATGTTGCTAAATTAGCTTCAATTGATGATGGTTTATTTGATTTACTGGCAGTTAAAACCGGCAATATTTTAAAACTTAGTTCAGCAGCAGCTGATCTGTTTAATGGTAAAGATATTAAAAATGATAATTTAATCTACCTGCAGGATAATTATTTAAAAATAACTATGTTAAACAAAACAAAGGAACAGTACTGTGATATTGATGGTGAAAAAGGACCTGCTTTTCCTTTAGAAATTAAATTAATTCCTTCAGCTCAAAAAGTTTTTACAGCATAATTATTAACTAAAGCAGGAAATTTACAAATTATCTCTAATTATATTATATACTTAGAAATCTAATTTACTCTGCTGCCAGGTAAGAGCCTCTCTCATTGATAAGAGAGGTTTTTGCCATTTGGTTGTTTTAATGCTTAGATTAATTTAGATAAAGCAGTTTATAAAGGAGAACAAATATGTCAAAAATAAAAGAAATAATTTTAATTAGTATAGCTATAATGCTCTTATTTTCAGCAGCAATACAGGCAGAAAAAGAAATAGAATTTTGGACTATCAGTTTAAGGCCTCAATATGATGATTATTTTTTAGAAAAAATAGAAGAATTTGAAACTAAAAACCCTGATTTTAAGATTATCTGGGAAGATACTAATTTTTCTTCAATTAATCAGAAACTTCGTTATCGTATTGCAGTGGGAGATGTACCAGAAGTAGTTAATCTCTCACCACAATTGATGTCCTCACTGTTAAAAGAAGATTTATTATATCCAATTTCTGATTTAAAGCAGGATTATAGTCAAAATTTTTATCCTTTACTTTGGGATAACGGTTTATATGAAGGTAAGTATTATGCTTTTCCCTGGTATGTTAGTTCTAAACTAATGGCCTATAATCAGGAAATATTTAAAATTGCTGAACTAGATCCAGAAACTATAATTAAAGATCGTGATCAACTATTTGAAATTGCTGAAAAAATAACTAAAAAAACAGGAGTTTATGCCTTAATGCCTCAGATAAAAATTCATCATGAATTTATAGAAGCAGGTATCGATTTATTTAAAAATGATAATGAAAGAACAAAAGCAGCTTTTAATACAGCGGCAGCTCAAAGAATAATTACTAAATATCAAAAACTGGCAAAAAAAGGTGTAATCCCTAAAGATACTTTAAGTTCAGGCTTTAATATTGCTTTAGAGCGCTATAAAAAAAATGATTTGGCTATTTTGTTTACAGCACCCCAATTTTTAGATTCAATTGAAAATGAATCACAATATTTAAAAGAACAAACTGCTCTGGCAGTTATCCCAACATCTGAAGCTGGTTTAATTAATTCACCACTAATGAATTTAGTGATTCCTAAAGGAGCAGATTACAAAAAAGAAGCTGCAGAGTTTGCTTATCTTATAACCTCAGCCGAGTCACAGCATGAGTTTAGTCAGCGTAGTTCTATTTTATCTTCAGCTCTTAACCAGGAAGCAGATTTTGAGTTAAAAGAAGAAGAAATTATAACTGAAACTACTTCCGGAATATCTCTTGAAAATGAAGCTCAAAAGATTTTAAGAAAACAGTTATCTAAAAATAAAGATTTAACTTTAATGCACCCTCAGGCAGATAAACTAATAAGGATAATGGATGAACAGTTTGCCAGAGCGTTTGTAAATAAAATTAGTGCTGCAGAAGCATTAGCAAATATGGAAAAAGAATGGAATCAGATTTTAAATAAGGAAAATAATAATGAGGAGAATAATGATGAATAAAAAAATTAATATAATAATTTCAGTTATTATTTCAATAGTATTTCTTTATTCTCTTAGTTCGGCTGCATATTTTGAACCACAAGAATACCGCAGCTCATTATTAGAAATTAGAGATGCAGAACGTGCTTTAAATAATTTAAATGAAAAAATAACAGAAGCTGAGTCTGATTTTAGAATAATTGATCTTGAAGAAATAGAATCTAATATAGAAGAATTAGATAACTTATATCAGCAGCAGCTTCAGGCTTATCGGCAAAAAAAAGATCGTACAGTTAAAGAAATAGAATTAGAAATAACTAATAGAGCAGATCAAATTAGAATGAAAATTATAGAATCAAAACCGGTCCAGCTAAGAGCATTCTGGCTTGATAATGGTGCTTTTGCCAGTTTAAATGGTAGAGCTGGTGTGCAGAAGTTATTAGATGCTGCTCAAAAGGCAAACTTTAATCTTATTTTTCCAGAAACATTTTATAAAGGAAAGACAGTTATTCCAGATAATGAATTATTCCATCAGGATAGCCAATTTAGCAGCTGGGAGGGAGATCCATTACAGATTTTAATTGAAGAAGCTAAAAAAAGAGAAATAGAGATCCATCCCTGGGTTTGGGTTTTTAATGAAAATACAAGCGGCAGCCCAGGCCGAATTTTAAGCGAAAATCCAGAATGGGCTAATCAAGATAAAGAAGGTAATATTGTTAGTTATCATAACTCAACCTGGCTTTCACCAGCCAGAGAAGATGTAAAAGAGTTTTTGCAGCAAAGATATTTATATTTAGTGGAAAATTATGATATTCAGGGTATTAATTTAGATTATATCCGTTTTCCGGAAGAATATCGAGGCAGCTTTGGCTATGATAAAAGTACAGTTGAAAGATTTAAAGAGGATTATGGGATTGACCCTTTTGAAATTAAAAGTTCTAGTTCTAATTTTTCTCTCTGGAATGAATATCGAGAAAATTTAGTCACAGAAATGGTAAAAGAGACAGCTAAAAAATTAAAAAATGCTGATCCCGATTTATTAATATCTGCAGATGTTATTCCAGGCAGGGATGAGGCTCGTTATCGAGCTCTACAAAATTGGTCTTTTTGGCTAAAAGAAGATTATCTTGATTTTGTGGTTCCGATGACTTATACAGAAAACTTATTTTCTGAACTTGGACGCTGGATTAAAGAAGATAGAAAAGTGATTAATAAAGCACTTTACCCCGGAATATCAGTTTTTAAATTAACACCTGATCAGATGCTAGATCAGCTGCAGGAAGTTAATAAAATAAATCCTAATGGAGCTTCTTTATTTGCAGCAGCTCATTTGAAGGCAAAAGATTTTCACAGTTTATCTCAGGGGATTTATTCTCATAAGGCAGTTTTACCTTATAAAGATAAATCAGCTTCTTTAAGAAGTATTCAAAAATTAATTTTAAAAAGATTAGATTTAATTAAAGAAAAAGAGCAAATTGAAAATTCTTCAGTTATAAAGATTAGAGTTTATTTAAATAATTTGGCCCAAGTTAATTCAGAAGTCGAAAATGATTTTGAACAATTTATTAATAAAAATAATATAGAACTTTCAGAAAATGTAAAAAGAGTTTTAAAAGCAGATTTTAATTATTTATTTGATTTAAAGCGGCTATATTAATATTTATAATTTCTGAATTGGGGTGATGAATATGAAAAGTTCTTTTACAGTCGGACATTTATTTGGAATACCTGTAAAAATTCATGTTAGTTTATTAATAATCTTACCTTTTTTTGCCTGGGCATTTGGCAGTAATATTATTTATCTGACTGAGAATACTGATATTGTCAGGAGAGAAATAGTTTTAAACCCCTATTTATTAGGTTTTATTATGGCAGTTATGCTTTTTGGTAGTATTTTAATTCACGAACTGGCACATTCACTTGTAGCTAGAACCAAAGATGTTAAGACGACTGATATCACTTTGATGTTATTCGGAGGGCTTGCTAATATTGAAGAAATATCTAAAAACCCAAAAAATGAAGTTAAAATTGCTGCTAGTGGTCCTTTAACTAGTTTGTTTATTGGTTTAGTTTTTGTTCTTATTGGTCGTTTTGCTCCAGAATTTATGTTTGAAGATCTACGTTTGGTAATTTTATATACAGGACAGCTAAATATATTTCTAGCTATATTTAATCTTTTACCAGCTTTTCCATCTGATGGTGGCCGGATTTTAAGAGCACTAATTGCTCAAAAGACATCTTTTCGAAGAGCAACCGAAATTGCTTCCAGAGTTGGAAAGATTTTTGCCTGGATTTTCGGGATACTTGGTTTTATGAGCGGTAATTTTCTGTTAGTTTTTATTGCTTTTTTCATTTATGTAGGTGCTTCTCAAGAACATCAATTTAGTAATATTAAATTAGCTTTATCTAATTTGAAAGTTAAAGATTTGATGACAAGAGAAGTTAAAACTGTACAAGCAAATATGAGTATTCATCGTTTATTAGAAAAAATGCTGGAAGATAAACACTCTGGATTTCCCGTTTTAAGAAATGATGAGCTTGTTGGAATAGTTACAATGGAAGATGCAAGGAAAGTTTCGCAGGATGAGTATCGTAATACTCCGGTGCAGAGCATTATGAATACAGATCTGCATTGTGTAAAAGCGGATGATGAATTATTTGAAGCATTTAAATTGCTTTTTCAAAAGGATATAGGACGCCTGCTTGTTATGGAGAATGATGAAATAAAAGGTATCATAACCCGTTCAGATGTAATGACTGGAATTAGAGTTAGAGAGTTGGAAAATATAAAAGGAGAGGAAGAGTAGAATTATGACTTTTTTAAAAAATTATCTAATTACATTTATTATTTTTTTAGTAATTGATTTTATCTGGCTTGGGGCAGTAGCAAAAAATTTGTATAGAGATCAGTTAGGTTTTTTGATGAAAGAAAACTTTAATATGACAGCTGCTTTTACATTCTATATACTTTTTACTGCGGGATTAGTATTCTTTGTTTTAAATAGAGCCCTGGCAATATCCAGCTGGCAGTATGCATTATTTGCAGGTATGTTTTTTGGTTTAATTACTTATTCTACTTATGATTTAACCAATCTGGCAACAATCAAAGATTGGCCTTTAACAATTACTATAATTGATCTTATCTGGGGGACTTTTTTAGGTGGACTTACTTCCTTTTTAAGTTATGTTGTAGTTAATTATTTTAAATAGCAACAAAATATTAAGCTGTTTTGATAATATAATTTAAGTATTTATAGTTTATTTTTTAAAATTCATATTTCCTTCATAATTTACTCCTATAATGAACTCAGAAGTTAAGAAAAGCAAATAAAAAATACTTAAGGAGTGAATTAGATATGAAAAAATTATTAACAGCTTTATTAGTAATGGTGGTTTTAGGAACAGTATTTACAGGTGCAGTTTTTGCTCAGGGTACACAGTCTAAGATGGGTGCAGCAAATAATCAAACACGATATAATTCAGAACAAAGGGATTATGGAGTCGGCTACAATAGAGTTGAACTCAGTCAGGAACAGATTAATGAAATTGCTGATTTAAGAGATGAATTTTATAATGAAACAGAAGAATTAAGAGATCAGCTCAGAGATTTGAACCGTGAAATGAGAGATTTAGAATTCCGTGGTGCAAGTAATGCTGAAATCGGAGAAGTTGAAGATAGAATTGAAGAAATTTTAGTACAGATGGATGAACAAAGAGCTGCTAATCAAGAAAATATAGCAGAAGTTTTAACTGAAGAACAATTAAATCTAATTGAAGAAAACCGGTTAAATAATCAAGAGCGTTTCCAGGGACGTTATAATAATGAATTTGGACAGCGTGGATTTGATAATTATGGTCATGGTATGATGGGAAGAGGATTTGGACAGCGCGGATTTGATAATTATGGCCATGGAATGATGGGAAGAGGTTTTTCTGGAAATAGGAATGACGGATTTAGAAGCGGCAGAAATTATAATGATAGAGGTTTTGGTTTTGGTGCAGGTTGGTGCCACTAAATTTAATAAAATTTGAATAAATATTAAAAAAAGGCCGGAGAAATCCGGCCTTTTACATATTTTTAAAGTCAATTAATATAATTTTTAATTAAAAAGATCACTTAAATCAATTTTAATATCAAATTTAACATCTATTCCATCATCATCTTTTTCATTATCATCATCGTAATCATCATCTTCGTAA
>JBNJFG010000047.1:11509-16509 GCA_051746665.1 Bacillota bacterium | reverse complement strand
AAAAAAGAGATTAAAAAGGCATCTTTTTATCCAATTACTGTGATAAGTACAGTTTTTTTAGCTGCATTTTTTATCTTTAAATTTATTTTACCTGTATTTGTAGATTTATTTGCTAATTTTAATGGTGAGCTGCCGCTGATCACAAAAATCTTTTTAAAAATCAGTCATTTTTTTAATAACTATTTTATTTTTATAATAATTTTCATAATTTTTCTAATAATAATGCTGGTTTTGATTTATAAAAATAAAAAACGAGAAGATTTAAAGAGCAAAATTTTACTTAATATCCCCTTTTTTTCAGTCTTATATAAGGATTTAATTTTAACTCAGATAGCTGTTTATTTATCTCTACTGCTGAAAAGTGGTTTAAAATTAATTTCAGCTCTGGAACTATTAAAAAACATTATAAATGACTATCATTATCAAAAATTTATTCAAAATACAGCTTTAAATATTTCTAAAGGGGCTTCTTTAACAGATTGTTTTTCTGATAGTAAATATATACCCGATCTCTTTTACTATCTTTTAATGACTGGAGAAGAAACAGCCCAGATGGAAACCATGTTGGAAAGAGCAGGTGATTATTATTACCAGAAGTTAAAAGATGAAATAGCAAAAATGCTGCAGTATTTAGAGCCTTTATTAATAACATTAACTGCAATTTTTGTTGCTTTACTTGCTGCAGCAGTAATTATGCCGATGTTTCAGATTTATTTAATTATTTAAAAACAGAAACAAATGGAAACCAAAAATAGAAAGGGATTATATAAATGTTTAGTATTTTCAAAAATGATAAGCTGAAAGCTATGGATTCTGAAGCAGGTTTTACTTTAATTGAGCTTGTAATTGTAATTGTGGTCCTGGGAATTTTAATGTCAATGGCAGTACCAGCATTAAGTGGAGTAAAAAATAAAGCTGATACAGCTGTTGCCAAGGCAGATCTGCATAACATAATGCAGAGTCTGGAGATGTATTATTTAGATGAGGGAGAATACCCGGGCCAGGCAACTAAAGGAGAGTTAGAAACTATAGCAGCTGATTTAGATGAATTGAATATTAAAAACACTGCAGCAGCTTATGATTATGTAACTGATGTCGGAACTGAAGCTCAAAAATATTTAATTTCTTATGAGGCAGCATCTGATGAGTTTTATTATATTTCAACTAATGAATCTTCATTAACTGGACCTGTAGAGACAGCACCTACATTATAGGCTGATGAAAAAATATGAAGCAGGTTTTAGCCTAATTGAATTATTACTGGTAATTACAATAATGGGGGTTTTATTAACAATCAGCTATAAACCACAGTTAAAAAATGATTTTCAGGTTGAGCAGCAGATAGAAAGCCTGGCAGCAGATCTGCGCTGGGCCAGAAATAAAGCGATTTTAGATAATCAGACCTATATCTTTAGAATTTATACGGTCAAAGAAAATATCGATTCTAATAAAATCCCCTATTATTTTTATACCAAAGAAGATGGTCATAAAATTATTAAGAAAAAAGGCTATTATTCCTCTGATTTAATTTTATATAAAACATTAAGTCTCAAGGTCGTAGATGCTGAATATTATGAATGGATTCGATTTAATAATACAGCAACTGCCCGGGGAGGCACAGTAGGCCTGGCTAAAGCATATTCTGGAGCCAAAAAATTTAAGGTTATCACAAATCAACTGGGGAGGGTTCGAGTTGAAAAATAATAAAGGCTTTTCACTGCTGGAGGTTATTATAACAATCTCACTTGCAGGTGTTGTGCTGGCTGTAATGAGCAGGACCATAAAAACTGGACTTGAAGTTCAAAGCTTTTTAGCAGATAAAAATGCTGCTGTAAACTGGACTGAATCAGTGCTGGAGGCATATAAAAATAGAAATGTGCTTGAGGAAGGGATTGAAAACAGCAGCAGTAATTTTATTAGAGATCTAGAAATATTGGAAAGTGAATCACTACCAAAAAATTATGAGATGACAAAAGTAGAAATTATTCCCTTTAGTAAAGATGGGGTTAGTTATGATGGTTTATACAGATTAAAGATTGAAGTTAAATTTAATTGTCGAGATAAGGAGCATCAGAATGAACTTTTTAGCTTACTGCAGAGATAAGTTAAAAGAAGAAGCTGCTTTTAGTCTTTTGGAAATGATGATTGTAATTACTATTTCTTCTCTGCTGACTGTAATCTTTATTCAGTTAATAACTGATCTTTATCAGAAAAATGAGTTTTTTAGTTTAGAAAATGACTGGCAGCTTGATGCCTATCTAGCGGTCGATTTTATTGCAGATCAGATAAAAAATTCTGCCAGAGTTGAGATAATAAATAAAAATGAAATAAATATTTTTAGTTATTATGATCAAGAATACCAGTGGCTGAAATTTAGTATTTATCAGAGTAGTGGGGCTAATAATCTTGGCCGATCAATTGGTAGTGATCAGCTTGACTTTAAAGATTTTGGCAGAAATCTGGCGCTGCTTGATAAAATTGAAGATCTTAGATTTGAGAGTGTTGAGCCGGGTTTATTAAAAATAACATTATCAGTTAAAGAAAAAAATAATAAAAGGACAGAAAAATTGACTGTCAGCAGACTAATTAAAATATAAACTCAAAAGCAGGTAAAAAGATGAAATTAAATAATCAAGCAGGTTATGTTTTATTTCTGAATTTAATTTTGATAACTCTAATTGCACTTTTTATACCTTTACTTATCCAGGAGCAGAGAATTAATTATAGAATTTTGGACAATAGAATTAAAGCTGCTCAAAATAAAGAAGCAGTCGAATCAGGACTGCAGTATCAGCTTTATATCTTAAAAAAAGAAAATCTGCTCTGTGATGAAAAAATAATGCTTAATAATAAAATAAAGCTGCGAATTAAGGGAGAGGAGGATCTTGATTTTTATTATTTCTATACTTATCTGGATGGTTTGATTCCCTATACTGCTGAAATGCAGATTAATAAAGATGATTTAAAAATATTAGATAAAAAAATATATAGGAGTGAATAATTATGCTTAATAATTATTATTCAGTAACAATCCCAGCCCAAAATACTCTAAAAAATCTAGTTGTTAAATCAAAAAATGATCAGATACATTTTATAGATGGGATAAATGAAATCTCATCAATTGGTAAAATAAAAAGATTTAATTATAACTGCCATTATGTTGTATTATTACCTGCAGCTTCTCTATTTTATCATTCAGCACCTTTAAAAGAGAAAAATCCTTATAGAATAAGTGAAGATAATATCCTAAGTAAATTTGCAGAAGTAAAAGAAAATTTCGAAGAAGAATATTACTATGACTATCTAGAAGTTGTTTCTGATAAAACTAAGGCAAGAGAAATAAAATTCTTTGCTGCAGATAAAGAATTACTTGATGATATAACAAAAGATATGGATAAATATAAAAACAATTATTTTATTTCAGCCTTACCAGTTGCTATTTTTAATACAATCAATAAAGTTGTTCCTGAAGATAATTATCTACTTTATTACAAAATTAATGGCAGCTACACAATTCTTACAGCAGTAGATAAAAAACTTGATTTACTGCAGTCTTCAATTTCAAAAAATGATTTAGAAAGGGAGATTGATAAAACTCAAAAATATTATTTAAACAATAAAAGCATTAACTTAAAAGTTTTAGAAGGAAAAAGCGATCTGCTTCATTTAGGAGAATTTATGGAGCTGAAAGATGATGATTTTGTGTTTTTAACTTCAATGCTCTGGAGTATTGACAAATGTCAGTGATTTTCAAAGAAAAACACTATGATCAACTATCAATATTACTTAAAAATATAGCAGTAGTGATTATAGTCTTATTAATCTTGCTAACTGGATTTAATTTCTTTTTTAAAAATAAAATTGAAGTACTCAGCAGCAGTTTGGAAAATTTAAGCAGAGAAGAATTGAAATACGAAGCTTTGATAGATAATTCTAAAAACAAACATTCTCAAATTGCGGCAGATAAATATTCTAATTTATTAATAAAGCTGGCTCAATATGCAGAAAAGATTAGACTTAATTCAATTTATTATAAAGATAAAAAAATTAATTTAAATGCAGTTAGCATGAATCAGAAAGATATTTTTGAACTAATAGAGAACTTAAAAGCAGATAAAAGTTTTTCAGAAGTTAAACTGCTTAATATAAATCACAGAGATTACTATTATTTTCAGCTTGAATTAATAAATCTTCAATAGTGGGGTGAGAAAATGGAAATTAACAGAGAACAATTATTGAGGAGCATATTAATAATATTACTGCTTTTTATCCTGCTGTTCCAGCTTGTAAAAACTAAGGAATTCTCTAACAAAAAACAGCTGCTTGAAACTGGAATAATTAAACAAAAGCTGATAAATAGTGATTTGAAAAATAAATATCTGCAAACTGTTAATACTCAAACTAAAGCAGCTGAAACAAAAAGTGATTTAAAAGAAAGCACTGCTGATATATTAGCTGAATTGAAGACTTTCAATTTGAAACTTATTGATTTTAGCAGTGCTCAAACTGAGCTTAATTTAAACCTTAACGGCAGTTTTCATTCTATTTTAAATTTCATTTATTATTTGGAAATTGAAATGAATCAGTTTAAAATTGCAGAGTTCAAAATAAAAAACAGTGATAATGATTTATTTTTCTTTTTAAAATTAAAAAATGAGCTGATTATAAATGAAAAAAATATTTTCTAATAAAAAGATGATTTTAATTATATTAATTATTATTTTGACTATAATTTTACTATCAAATTATATTAAAACAGCAGAAATCTCTTTATTCGATTTCTTTGCTAAGGAGCCGAATTCAAAAGAGAGCTTATTCTTTAAAAATGAAGAAACTGAATCAGCATTAACTGAAACAGCTAAAAATGAAGATAAGGCTAATATAATTGACAGAGCTAACAAAAGTGATACAGCCCTAAAAAATGAGGCTAAAGCAGAAGTTAAAAAGGATAAAGTAGAAAGCATTGCTTTAATCAGTGAAATAAAAGATCCTTTTAATCC
>JBNJFG010000047.1:0-11409 GCA_051746665.1 Bacillota bacterium | reverse complement strand
AAAATAAAGAAAATATTATAAAAGAAGATAAATCTTTTAACAAAGACTATAATCAGGACCTGTTATTTTTAGAGAAAAATATTATTGCCGAAAAATTAGAGCCGATAGATAAAAGCGGGGTTGAAGCTTTAAAGCCAAAAAAAGAAACTGATGCAGCAGAAAATTCTGATCAAAAAGAATATAATAAATTTGATAAAAGTATAAAACTACCATTTAAATTGCTTGGAATAATCAAAAACAAAGATAATTCTGCTGCACTTTTTCTTTATCAGGGTCAAAATATTTCAAGAAAAGAAAATGAAACAATCGATATATTTAAGATTGAAGAGATTAACAATAAAAATATAAGTTTAACTTATCAAAATCAAAGAAGAGTAATCAAGCTCTGGGAGGAGGAGGGAAATGAAAACTAGGCATAAACAATTAGTTCAAATAGTAATTTTACTTGTTTTTTTACTCTTTTTATCAGCTTTTATCAAAGTTGAAATTAAAGGAGCAGAAGAAATAATCTCAATCAACTTAAGAGATGTTGAACTGGAGACTGCTTTAATTATGCTGGCAAATACTGCAGATAAAAATTTAATTTGTGATAGTTCAGTTGCAGGCAAATTAACAGTTATTTTTAATGATATTCCTTTTAAAGAAGCATTAGATTTAATAACAGACAGCTTTAATTTAGACTACAGCTATCAAAATGAAATAATCTATATCAGTACAGCCGAAAAATTAGCAGCTAAAAATAAAAGTTTTGTCAGCCGGAATTTTAAATTTATAAATTTAAGTTCTGAAGCTGCTGCAGAAATTTTATTAGATAATTTTGAGGAAATAAAAATAATAGATTTAAATAGTGATGGTTTAATAATTAACTGCAGAGCAAAAGATTTAAAAGAGATCGAAAAAATTAGTGCTCAGATTGACCGACCACAGAAGCAGATTATGATCAAAGCTAGAGTTGAAGAAATAAGCAGAAGTAAAATCAAAGAATTAGGTATCAATCCTAATCAGCTTTCAGAATTAAAAATAATAAAAAACGAGAATGGAGATCTCGAAAAATTAAAACCCAGCTGGCCGGAGACTTTGAGAGCATTAAATGAAGAAGGCCTATCAAATATTTTAGCAAATCCAAGTTTAATGACTGTTGATCGAAAAAAAGCTAAACTTATTATTGGAGATCAAATACCAGTTAAATTAGAAAGAGTAGAATCTGAGCAGACTGTTTCTACAATCAGCTATATTGAAGCAGGAATAGTTTTAGAATTTCTGCCTAAAATCTTAAATCAAAATGAAGTTCTTTTAGAAATAAAACCATCTGTAAACAGTATAGGTCAGGTTTTAGCCGATGGGCTTCCTGCAGTTAATTCGCGCAGTGCTGAAACCACAGTAATTCTAGAAAATGGAGAAACTCTTGCAATCGGTGGTTTGATTAAAAAAGATGAATTAAAAAGTGTAAGAGAAATTCCAATTTTAGCAGAGATACCAATCTTAGGAAAGTTATTTTCTGCTGAAGAAAAAAATAATATTGAAACAGAACTTTTAATCTTTATCACTCCAGAAATTATAAAAGATAAAAATTATTCTAAAAAAGACAAAGAAACTAAAAACTCAAAAGAAATAAAATATTTAAATACTAAAGATGTTGAAGATAAAAAGAAGGAGATTAAGGGGGAAAAGGAGAATAATACTAATAGAGAATTTAAAAATCTTAGTAATGAAGAAATTGAAGAAATTCTAAATAAATAAAAGGATATTTTTATTTTTTAGAGAAATTTAATTCAGGGGCAACCCTGAATTTTTCTCTAGATAAAGATTTTATCGATTAAAAATAGACTTGAGGTGGAGAGGCTGTTGATTATATTGCTGAATAAGCTTAATGACAAATTAAAGCTAAATAAAATAATGATTTATTTAATAATTTTCAGTAATTTTTTGATATTATTTGCATATCTGCCCTTTTATCAGGAGTTTCAGCTTTTTAAGAATGCTGACAATAATTATCAGCTGCTTAGATTTGATAATATTTATTATCCAAGGCTAAAGATTTTAAGCTGGAGTGCCTTTCTACTATTAATTTTATTTTTAGTTTATATAATAAAGAATCAGGATAATATAAAAAATAATTTATTTAATTATCTTATTTTTTCACTCTTTATTTTGTTTTCGCTTTCTACTTATTTTGCTGTAGACAGCTTTACTGCACTAAATGGTAGAGTTTATCGCTGGGAAGGTTTTATTGCTTTAGCAGCTTATTTATTCTTTGCTTTTTTGATAGCAAATCTGGTTAATAAAGTCAATTATTTTAAGATTTATGCTTATTTAATCTGGGGATCTGCTGCAGTTTTATCTCTATATGGTCTGCTGCAATTTTTTGGGATTGATTTTATTAAAAGAGATCCTTTAAGAGAAAATTGGTATAGAGCTTTTTCTACCTTTGGTAACCCCAATTTTGCTGCCAGTTTTGCAGTTATGATTTTACCGACTTTAATTATGCTTTATCTGGTTTTAGAAAAAGGTAAATTTAAAATTGCAGCTTTTGGAGTCAGCGGCTTAGTTTATGCTTTTCTTTTAGCTACTGCAACTCGAGGTGCCTGGTTAGCTTTTGCCTTAACAGTATTTACAGCTTTATTTTTAGTCTTTGATTTTTTAAAAAAGAAGAAAAAAGAGATTTTCAAATTATTGATTTTATTTATCCTAATAATTTTTATTTTAAATTCTTTTCATGGAGGGTTAATGGGCTTAAGATTTATCAGTATTTTTCATGATCTAAATGATCTTTCTTCAGCCGAAGAAGATGAAATTGATCGAGTAGGAGCATATAGGATTTTCATTTATAGAAATTCTTTACCTTTAATAATGGAAAATCCGTATTTAGGAGTGGGCCCCGATAATTTTGCTGAGATATTTCCCCAGGAAAAATACAGTGAGTTTACCGGCACTAAAAATAGAATAGTTGATAAAGCCCATTCTGAATATATACAGCTGGGAGTGACTGCTGGCATACCTGCTTTAGCTATTTATCTATTTCTGTTATTATATCTATTATATAATTTAAATCCTAAACATTTAAAGACTATTGATTTAGAAAGTACAGCCGGAAAAAAGAAATTTATTAAAACAAGCTTGTTTTTTGCAGTGCTTGCCTATTCACTGCAGGCTGCATTAAATATTAGTGTAGTAACTGTAGCTCCAATATTTTGGACAATTTTAGGATTTGCCGGAGCTTATATTCTTAACTTTAAAGAAGCTGATTTTGAGGAGGAGAGTAGTAAATGAAAATTGTTTTAACAGGTTTTATGGCAGCAGGGAAAACTACAGTAGGAAAAAAACTTGCTGAATCTAAAAATTTTAATTTTTATGATAGCGATCATCTAATAACTGAAAGAGAAAAGATGAGTATTGAAAAAATATTTGAGCTTAAAGGTGAAGAATATTTTAGAGAAGTAGAGAAAAAAGTAATTGCTGAACTTTTAAATTCAAAAGAAGATTTGGTGCTGGCTCCAGGTGGTGGTGCAGTTTTAAATCAAGAAATAAGAGAGATGATGATAAAAAAAGCTGAAGCCTTTTGTCTGGATATAACAGCAGCAGAAGTTTTAAAACGAAATTCTGATAGTGATATAGTTAGGCCGCTGCTGGAGGTTGATCAACCATTAGCTGTAGTGCGCTCACTTTTAAATGAAAGAAATCAATATTATGCAGAAATTCCTTATCATATTGATAGTGAACAATACACTGCTGCTGAAATAGTTGATTTAATTATAGCTGAACTTCCTGATCAAAAATTAAATATAGAAATTAAAAATGAAGATCAGGCTTATCCTGTGATTATCGATCGAGTCTATAAACAGAATAGTTTTGATAAAATCATTGCTAAAATAAAGGGCAGAAAAGTTCTGCTGCTTGCTGATGAAAAAGTGATAGCCGAACATTCTGAGCCAGTTGTAAATCAGCTTAAAAATAAAGCTGAAGTAATAGAACTTGACTTAGAAGCAGGCGAAAAGATCAAAGATTTAAGTGTGCTGGAAAGAATATATACACTTTTATATGAAAATAATTTCAGCCGTTCTGATTATTTAATTGCCTTTGGTGGAGGCACAATTGGAGATCTTGGCGGTCTGGCTGCATCTACTTTTTTGCGGGGGATTAACCTGATTCAGATGCCAACTACTTTGATTTCACAGCTGGACAGCAGTGTTGGCGGTAAAACGGCTGTTAATTTTAGAGATACCAAAAATTTAATAGGTAGCTTTTATCAGGCAGAAATAGTATATTACCAGCTTGAATGGTTAAAAACATTGGAAAAAGCTGAACTTAAATCTGGACTGGGTGAGGTCATTAAATATGCTATTTTAGGAGGAAATCCTCTTTTTGAAATCCTTAAAGAAAATAAAGATAAAATTTTAGCTCTTGATAATGATTTAATGCTTGAGATCTCAAAGATTTCTCTGCAGATGAAAGATTATTATGTTAGTCAAGATGTTAAAGATCAGGGACTGCGTAAAAAGTTGAATTTAGGCCACAGTTTTGGTCATGCAGTTGAGGGAGCAGAAAAGTTTAAATATAAGCATGGAGAGGCTGTAGTAATGGGAATTGCCTTTACTGCTTTTTTATCAAATAAAATTGGCAGTTTAAGTGATCAATCTTTTCAAGAAATAATAGAACTTATTAATATTTATGATTATCAACTTTTCCCTTCTGAAGCTGTAGGAGCTGAAAAATTAGCCTCTTATATTGCTCATGATAAAAAGATTGCTGATAATAAAATGTGGTGGGTTTTAATTAATGATATTGGTGACACTTATTTAAGTGATAAATTTGATCATAATAATATTCAGAAATATATGGAGGAATACTTATGCAGAAAGTGGCTGTAATACATGGACCAAATTTAAATATGCTGGGGTTAAGAGAACCAGAAATTTATGGGAAAAAGAATTTAGAAATGCTTAATCAAGAATTAAGAGCAGAAGCTGATAACTTAGATTTTGAAATAGAAATCATGCAGAGCAATCACGAAGGAGAAATAGTTGATTTTCTGCATCAAAACTACCAGGAGCTTGCTGGAGTTTTAATTAATCCTGGTGGCTTAACTCATACCAGTGTTGTTCTCAGAGATGCACTGGCTTCTGTCAGACTGCCGGTAATAGAAGTACATATCAGTAATATTCACCGCCGGGAAGAATTTCGCAAAAAGTCTATAACTGCCGCAGCTGCAGTTGCTCAGATCACAGGATTTGGGACTTATGGATACATTTTAGGCCTGCAGGGGCTAAAGGAAGTTTTAAGAAAGGAGAAATATTAATGAAAAAAAGAATAGATAAACTTCAAGAAAAATTAAAAGAAAAAAATATAGAAGCTTTTTTAGTAACAAAAAGAGAAAATGTGCGTTATTTAAGTCGTTTTACAGGTACTGCTGGTAAACTTTTAATTACTCAAAGTGACAGCATTTTTATTACTGATTTCCGTTATTTGGATCAGGCAGAAAATCAAACTGATGGCTGTGTAATTGAAGAAATAAGTAGTAATTTTATTGATGGTTTTTCCGAACTGTTAAAACGAAAAAATATAAAAAACTTAAGTTTTGAAAGTCAGGATTTGAATTTTAAAATGTATCAAAAGTTTAAAGAAAAATTAGATGTTGATTCTTTAAATCCTGTGGAATCACTGGTAGAAGAACTGAGAATGATAAAAGACCAAGCAGAGATAGAAAAAATAAAAAAAGCTGTAGAAATCGCAGATCAAGGATTTGAATTTTTAACTGATTTTATTAAACCTGGCAAAAGCGAAAAGGAAGTTGCTTTAGAGCTTGAATTTTTTATGAAAAGACAGGGTGGAGAAGCAAATGCTTTTGATTTCATTGTAGCATCTGGAAAAAGAGGTGCTCTTCCACATGGAGTCGCCTCCGAAAAAAAGATTGAAATTGGTGATTTAGTTACAATTGATTTTGGAACTGTTTATCAGGGATATCATTCTGATATTACAAGGACTTTAGCTGTAGGTGAGCCAAACGATACTTTAAGAGATATTTATGAGCTAGTTTTAACAGCTCAGGAAAAGGTGATTGCAGAAATCAAGGCCGGGATGGACTGTTTTGATGCCGATAAAATTGCCAGAGACTTCATTTCTGAAGCTGGCTATAAAGATAATTTTGGCCACGGTTTAGGTCATGGAGTAGGTCTTGAAATTCATGAAGCACCAAGGCTTTCTTATACTTCAGAGGCTGTTTTAAAAGCAGGAATGGTTGTTACAGATGAGCCGGGAATTTATGTCTCAGGCCTGGGTGGAGTTCGTATCGAAGATGATCTGCTAATTACAGAATCTGGTTGTGAAGTTTTAAATTCTGCACCAAAAGAATTAATTATTTTATAAAATCATTTAAAATCAAGTACAAATTTTAATTATATCTATTCAAAATGAGTAAATGATTTGAAGGCAATAATTTGTTTAAAAAGCTAATTTCTGCTATAATTGAACTGCAGTAAAAAATAGTGGAGGTGCTTAGATGATTTCAACAAATGATTTTAATACAGGTTTAACAATAGAGCTGGATGGAGAGGTATATCAGGTAATTGAATTTCAGCACTCAAAATCTGGTAGAGGAAGTGCATTTGTAAGAACAAAATTACGTAATGTAGAAGAAGGATATACAATTAATAAAACTTTTAAAGCAGGAGAAAAGGTAGAAACTGCTCACGTAGATAAAAAGAAAATGCAGTTTTTATACTGGGATGGTAGTGACTATATTTTCATGGATAATGATACATATGAACAATTTCATCTTAGTGAAGAACAGCTGGGAGATAAGATAAAATATTTAAAAGAAAATATGGAACTGGATATTTCTGTTTATCAGGGACGTCCAATTGATATAGATCTGCCGACTTTTGTTGAATTAAAAGTTGAGGATACTCAGCCAAATATTAGAGGGAATACAGTATCCGGTGGTAGTAAACCGGCAACTATGGAAACAGGTTTAGTAGTTCAAGTCCCTTTATTTATTGAAGAGGGAGATATACTTAAAATAGACAGTAGAAGTAATGAATATATAGAAAGAGCTAACAGCTAATTATTATTTTTAAATTTAAAAAAGGGGGGTTAAGATGGATTATTTAATTATTGGAGCTGGTGCAGCTGGAGTTTCTGCTGCAAAAGAAATTTTGAAAAATAGAAAAAAAGATGATCAAATTTCTATTTTCACTGACGAAAGTTATTCCTTTTATTATCGACCTCGATTAATAGAATGTTTATCAGGTGAAGCTGAGATTAATGAAATCATAATAAATGATCTGCAGTGGTTCGAAAATAATAACATTAATCTTCATCTTGATGAAAAAATTACTGAGATTGATCCAGAAAACAAATTTATTAAAAGCAATAATGCTCAATATAGCTATGATAAATTACTGCTGGCAAATGGTTCCCATTGTTTTGTGCCCCCATTTGATGGTAAAGAATTAGATAATATTTTTACTTTAAGAACTGCAGCTGATTTAAAGGTGATTAATCAGGCAGCTGAAAAAGCAAAAAAAGCAGTTGTCGTAGGTGGTGGGCTTTTAGGATTAGAAATCGCCTATAACTTTGCTCGAGCAGGATTAGATACAACTGTTTTAGAAGTTGCACCTTATCTGCTGCCGATGCAGCTTGATAAAAAGGGTGGCGATCTGCTGGAGAAAAAGCTTAAAGCAAATGATGTAAAAGTGATTACAGATGCCAGCACTAAAGGCTTTGAAGGTCAGCAGAGTGTAGAAAAAGTTATTTTAGAAGATCAAGAAATCGAAGCAGATCTTGTCTTAATTTCAACTGGAGTTAGGTCAAACACATCTCTGATCGAAAATCTTGATATTGATATCAATGATGGTGTTAAAGTCAATAGTAAAATGCAAACTTCAAATCCCGATATTTTTGCTGCAGGTGATGTGGCAGAGTTTGAAGGCAAAATTTATGGAATCTGGCCACCTTCTTTGGCGCAAGGGAGAACAGCCGGTACTGTTATGAGTGGAGGCGAAGCCGAATTTGAGGGTTATGTACCTTCTCATAAATTAAAAGTTGCCGGAATAAATGTTGTTTCTCAAGGTGAGTTAAATAAAGAGGGAGACTATGAAGAAGAAATTTTAGTCGATAATGATACTTATGTAAAATTAATTAAAGATAATGGAGAAAAAATTGGAGTTTTAATTGTTGGTCAATATTCAGAGCAAAATCAAATTTTGGCTGATCTAAAAAAATAAATTTTGATAAAATTGAAGGAGGTTAAACAATGAGTGACAAAAAAATTAAAGATGTAGAAGCAGAAAAAGTAGAAACTGAAGAGATTGATGAAGGAAGTATTAAAATTGCTGATGAGGTAGTAGGAATCATTACCGGTTTAGCAGCTACAGAAATTGAAGGAGTAGCTGGTATGAGTGGTGGTCTTGCTGGTGGAATAGCAGATATGCTTGGTCGAAAAAACTTAAGCAAAGGTGTTAAAGTTGAAGTCAGTGATGAAACTGCAACTGTTGATGTTTATGTCATTATTAATTATGGAAATTCCATACCAGATGTTGCCTGGAAGATTCAGGATAATGTAAAACAGGCAATTGAAGGAATGACAGGTTTAAATGTTAAAGCAGTCAATGTTCACGTTCAGGGAGTAAACTTTCCCGAAGATGAACAGGAAGAAGTTGAAAACAAAGAAGTAGAGGAAGTAGAAGACAAAGAGTAGTATTCTTTGAAAATGATTGGAGGTTAAGCCAAATGAAAATTATACAAAACATATTTTCTTTTTTAATTGCTTTAATTCTTATCGTTTTAACTATCACTCTTTCTCTATACAGTTTTGGCTTTTTATCAGTGAATTTCATACCTGATTTAATTTCTACAAGCTATAATAACTGGCAGATTGCAGTTGTATATTTAGTTATTCTTTTTATGTCACTATTTGTAATCTATCCTTATTTTACTGATAAAAAGTTTAAATCAACCAGATTATTAAGCTCAGAATCTGGAGATATTACAATTACAATTTCAGCTTTATCAAATTTAATTAAAGATAGAGTTAGAGAAAAAGAAAAGTTCGAAGATATTAAAATTAAAATAAAAGAAATGGATCAGGGATTAAAGATTATTTTAAGAGGAAACCTTACTGTTCCGGGTGATTTACCTGCTATTAGTGAAAATATACAGCATGATTTAAAAAGCTATATCACAAAGACTACAGGAATAGAGGTAGAAAAAGTACAGATTCAAATTGATGATGTAAAAAAAGATAATAAACTGCCTGAAAATGTAGAATGAGGTGGTCTCTAAATGGATAAAAAAGAATTTAAAGAGGAATTATCCCAATTTATATATATCAACCGCAGAAAAGTTATTGGAGCTTTAATTGGTTTAATAATCGGTATTTTAATTTTAACTATCGGTTTTTTTAAAACATTACTGCTCTGTTTGACTACTTTAGGTGGATATTATTTAGGGGTACGCTGGCGTTTTGAAGAGGACTTGAAAGACTTTATATTAAGAATTATTCCAGAAAGATTTAAATAGAGTAAGAAATGAGGTATTTTCTTTATGCAAAAAGTTTCGAGACATAAACAGAGAATCTGGGTTTTACAGATTCTTTATGGTCTGGACATCAGAAAAAAACTTGATCAAGAAAACTATAAAAAAAGCTTCGATAATTTTATAGCTGAAAAGGGTGTTTTAGCAGAAGATTTATATGCAGAAGAGCTTCTAGAAGGAATTATAATGGAGCTTGAATTATTAGATGCTCAGATCAATGAATATGCAATTAATTGGGATATAGGAAGAATGCCGGCAATTGACAGAAATATTTTAAGAATTGCTGCTTATGAAATTCAGCATGAAATTCCAGTTAAAGTTGCTATTAATGAGGCAGTAAAAATCGCAAAAAAATATGCAGATGATAGTTCACCTTCCTTTATTAATGGAATACTATCAAAATTTGCTTAAAAAAGAGGGCCAAGCGCTCTCTTTTTTTTGTTTTTTAGCTATTTTTATGTTATATTTTATGTAGTAATATGAGCATATTAAAATATATAATATTAATAAGTTAATGGGGTGTAATGATGGATTATTCAGCAGAAATTGCAAAAATTGAAGAATCAAAAACAATTGCTGTCAGTAGTAAAGCAAATAGATTGATTGCAAAAGGAGAAGATGTAATAAGTTTTGGAGCCGGTGAGCCGGATTTTCCAACTCCAGAATTCATTAAAAAAGCGGCAGTAGAAGCCATGGATAAGGGTTATACCGGATATACTTCTGTTTCCGGACTACCTGAATTAAAAGAGTCAGTTGTCAAACATTTCGCTTTCAATTATTCATATCAATATTCAACTGATGAAGTTATAGTTTGTAATGGGGGTAAACAGGTCTTATATAATGCGCTTTCAGCAATTACAGAAGCAGAAGATGAAATTTTAATTCCTAAGCCATACTGGGTTTCTTACCCTGAGATTGTTAAATTAGCAGGAGGAAAGCCGGTTCTGATTGAGACAAAAGCCGAAAATAAGTTTAAACTACGAGCAGAGGAATTAAAAAACAGTATAACTGATAACACAAAAGCAATTATTATTAATTCTCCCTCTAATCCTGATGGTCATTTTTATTCAAAGTCAGAAATTAAAGAATTAATTGAAGTAATTATTGATCAAGATATCTTTATCATTAGTGATGAAATTTATGATAAACTGCTTTATGATGGAAAAGAGTTTTCTTCGCTGATAGAACAGTTTCCAGAATTAAAAGATAAAATTTTAATTGTTAATGGTATGTCTAAAACATATTCAATGACAGGCTGGAGAGTCGGATTTGGTTTTGGAAGTAAAAAGTGGATAGATCGAATGGCAAAGATTCAAAGCCATACTACATCTAATGTAAATACTATTGCTCAATATGCAAGTGCTAAAGCTTTAGCTAATCATGAATTAGAGGATCTGATCAATGAGCGACGTGATATTTATCAAGGAAGAAGAGATCTGACTGCTGAACTGCTTGCAGATATTAAAGGGATAAAGGCAATTAAACCAGCAGGAGCTTTCTATTTTTTCATCAATATTTCCGAACTGATTTCTAAAAAGATCAATGGTCAGGAAATTAAAGGCTCGCTTTCATTTTCAGATCTATTGTTAGAAGAGAGTAAAGTGGCAGTTGTGCCAGGAATAGCTTTTGGTATGGATAATTATATTCGTATTTCTTTTGCTTTAAGCGAAGATAAAATTCGAGAAGGTATCAGCCGTATTGCAGAATTTGTAGAAGAATTAGAAGCTTAATTTATTAATTTATTTTAAGTAAAAAAATAAGCAAATAAATAAGTAAAAAAATAGCAAACAAATCTAAATTTAAATTATTGGAATAATAAAGTTGAAAAAAGTGTAGACAAATAAAAAAAAGAGCAGAAATTTCTGCTCTTTAAATACT
>JBNJFG010000046.1:0-16709 GCA_051746665.1 Bacillota bacterium | reverse complement strand
GTAGAAGAAGTTTTAGAAAATAATGCTCATGTTAAAGACTACCGTCTGGGAAGACAAAAAGAGGGTGGAATGGGTGTTACTATAGTTAAAATTCAATAACTTCGGTATTTCATAACTTCAAGCCAATTTTAGCTAAATAAAGTTATTAAAAAAGGGATTTCTCCAGTTTCTAAGCTGGTGAAATCCCTTTTTGATGTTATATATTATTTTCGAATAAGTTATACATAAATTTCAGCAATTATTAATCATTACCGAATATATCAAAGATATTGCTGAAAGGACTGTCAGAATCTTCATCATCTGAGTCAGAGCCATTATCGGAACTGGAATCTTGATCTGATTCACTATCTTGATCTGAAAATGGCAAACTAAGAGCTCCACCAGAATGAAGATTACAGCTTCGATTTGGTATAGTTTCATACCTAGGATTACCATTTCTCTGCATTTTAGGAATTCCATATTCCTGATCTATCTGCTGAACTGGCTCTCCGGTTGCTATAGTATAAGTACCTTTTACAAGATCCTTAGAATCTTTGTTTGAATTAACTTCTCTAAATGATTTTTGGTCAGGTCCGATTCTAATTCCAGATTTTCTGATATAATGTCTTTCTTCAATCTGATCAGAAGGACAATTATTTGTTGCTAAAAGCCCGCTTTCACGGTCAACTTTAACAGTTTCTACTGGACCGTGTAGACTCTCTTTTTCTGTGGGCTCAGTGCCCTTTTTGTATGGTAAAACATCAATTCGGGGTGAATATTCATTTGAAAGCAGTCCGGTATATGGATCAACATCAACTTCAATTATATTATCCGGCATCTGAAAATCAATTACAGGCATATCTTTAACTGCTGCCCGCATATAATCTCCCCAGATTTGAGCTGCCTCACCACTACCAACAGTTTTTACATCATATTCCATTGAGCGTCTTGTGTCTTCACCAATCCAGACACTTGTTGCAATTTGAGATGTAAAACCAACAAACCAGGCATCAGTGTAATCATTAGTAGTACCTGTTTTACCACCGACATCACGGTTCATTTGAGCTCTGCGGCCTGTACCATTATCAACAACACTTTTTAACATAGAAGTAATTAAATAACTATCAGCCTGTGACATAACCATTTTACTTTTAGGCTGTGCTTCGTAAATTAAATTATCATGTTTATCATAAACCTCTCTAATTGCATGAGGTTCGGTATATATACCTTTATTTGCAAAAACACTATAAGCAGAAGCCATTTCGATTGGTGTAACTCCACGGTTTAAACCACCCAGTGCCAGCGAATAATGATCACTGTGACCATCAGATTCAGTAAAGGTTGAAATACCAAGTTTTTCGGTAAAATCAATTACTTTTTTGACTCCAACATCTTGGATTAATTTAACTGCAGCAATGTTAACAGAATTTGTAAGGGCAGTGTTTAAATTAATTAAGCCTCTATAGCGGTCACCATAATTTCTAGGCCAGATACTTAATTCATCTCCCTTATTACTCTCAGAAGCCAGCATTGGCAGGTCATTAATTATTGAACCTGTAGTATAATCACCTTCAATTAAAGCTGTAGAATAAACAAAAGGTTTAAAGGCTGAACCCGGCTGTCTTACCGCCTGATAGGCTCTATTAAACTGATCAGTACCTCGACCTCCAACCATAGCTCTAATAGCACCACTATTAACATCTAAACTTACTAATGAAAGCTGTGGCTGTTGATTTTGACTACCACTAGTTTGAAAAGAAGGAATAAAACCATTTTCAATCTTATTATTTATTGTATCTTCAGCTAATGTCTGCATATCAGGATTTAAAGTAGTATGAACCTTTAATCCACCATTGTAAACTAAGGCAGCGCCAAAACGATCAATTAACTGATCTCTTACATAAAGCGTAAAATAATGAGCTTTATTTTCCATTTTTCCTTCTTCAACAGTATCTAAGTTTAAATCAGCATTTTTAGCCTGATCTCTTTCAGCTTGGGTAATGTAATCTAATTCATACATTCTATCTAAAACTACATTTCTTCTTCTAATAGCTAATTCTGGATTACGTAGTGGAGAATAATTATTAGGTGACTGTGGTAAACCAGCAATTAAAGCTGCTTCTGATAATGTTAGATCTTCTACACTTTTACCAAAATACTGCAGTGAAGCAGTTTCAACTCCATAAGCACTGTGACCTAAAAAGATTTCATTTAAATACATTTCTAAAATCTCAGACTTGGTATACATTCTTTCAAATTGAATAGCCAGATATGCTTCCTGAATCTTTCGCAGATAATTTTTATCTAAACTTAAAAAAGCATTTCTAGCTAACTGCTGGGTAATTGTGCTTGCACCCTGATCAAGCAAATCACCTTTCATTATATTATTAACCATTGCTCTACCAATACCCCATAAATCAATACCGTGATGAACATAAAATTTAGTATCTTCAATCGCTATAATTGCATTTTTTAAATCTTCCGGCATTCTTTCTAAGGGTACATAGACTCTATTTTCTTTAAATAATTTGGTTAAAAGTTCACCATCAGCATCATAAATCATTGTTGCTTCACTTGAACCTTTATAATCTGTAATATCAGGAGTATCCTGTATTATCCAGGTGACAGCACCCAAAATAGCGCCTGTGCCCAGGGCAAAAATAATTAAAAAAGTTATTAAAGATATTGCCTTTGTCTTTTTCTTCATTGCTTTACCTCCCGTCACTAAAATATTATAACATAAAACAGCTGTTTATGGTACCCCTTGTTGTTAATTAATCTATCTGTTATAATGTAAAGACAAAGGATACAGGAGGTGAAGTACCTGTTGCCCAGAACATGGGACAGGTGTTTTTTATGGAAATTAATGAACAGTTGAAGATACTAAAAAGAGGGGTAAGCGATCTTATCTCGGAAGAAGAATTAAAAGAGAAATTAACTGAAGCAAAGAAAGAAGAAAGACCTTTAAGAGTTAAACTAGGACTTGATCCATCTGCACCGGATATTCACTTAGGACATACAGTGGTACTTCGTAAGTTGAAGCAGTTTCAGGATTTAGGTCACGAAGTTTATTTGATCATTGGAGATTTCACAGGTATGATCGGAGATCCAACCGGTAAATCTGAAACCAGAAATCAGCTGACTAAAGAAGAAGTTTTAGAAAATGCGCGTACATATCAAGAACAGTTTTCTAAAGTTTTGGATCCTGAAAAAACTAATGTTGTTTTTAATGGAGACTGGTTAAATGAAATGGATTTTGCTGATGTTTTAGAATTATCAGCTCATTATACTGTTGCCAGAATGTTAGAGCGTGATGATTTTTCCAAGCGCTATAATGCGGAAAAGCCAATTGGAATTCACGAGTTTTTCTATCCTCTGATGCAGGGTTATGATTCAGTTGCAGTTGAGGCAGATGTAGAATTAGGTGGAACTGATCAGCGTTTTAACCTTTTAGTTGGACGTAAATTACAGCAGGAATATGGTCAAAAACCACAGGTAGTTTTAATGATGCCGCTGCTGGAAGGTTTAGATGGTGTCAATAAAATGAGTAAGAGTTTAGACAACTATATTGGTGTTTATGATCAGCCGGCTGATATGTTTGGAAAGGTAATGTCAATTCCGGATGATATGATTATCCGTTATTTTGAGCTTTTAACTGATGTGTCAATTGAGCGTCTGGAGCAGATGAAGCAGCAGCTGGATCGTGCTGATTTTAATCCAATGGAGCTTAAAAAGGAACTTGCTCACGAAATTGTTGAAGAATATCACAGTGAGGAAGATGCTGTTAAAGCCCGTCAGGAATTTGAAAGTGTTTTCTCCAAGGGTAATTTACCAGAAGATATTCCGGTAATCGAAATTGCAGAATCTGATTTAGAAGACGGTGAACTCTGGATAGTTAAACTGGTAGCTGCGACAGGACTTGTTGATTCCAACAGTCAGGCACGCCGGATGATTAAACAGGGTGCTGTAACTATAGATGATGAAAAATATGAAAAGATAAATCTGGATATTAAAGTTAAAGATGAAATGATTATTCAGATTGGTAAGAGACGCTTCGCTAAAATTAAATTAGTTTAAATAGCAGCTGGAATTTATTTTTCTGCTTGTAAAACTAATTATTTAAATTACTAGGAACTCAAAATCTTAAATCTCTATCCAAATCAACTTTAAGAAAAACTAATAATCATATATTGCAATTAATAAGACTTTCTTCCCGATCAGAAACTCGTTTTCTGCGGTCAGCTGAGAACGTCCTGTTCTCAGGTCTTATTAATTGCTCATATTTTTAAAGTTTTTCTAGTAAAGC
Organism: Bacillota bacterium; assembly: GCA_051746665.1. GTDB lineage: Bacteria > Bacillota > Halanaerobiia > Halanaerobiales > Halanaerobiaceae > Halanaerobium. The sequence goes on along the minus strand of JBNJFG010000046.1, from coordinate 12,424 downwards.
TGTTAAGTCAATCGATTTAAGATTTTGAGTTCTAGTTCCAATTAAATATGAAATTTAAAGCAGAAAAATAAATCTATCTTTAAATAACTAATTTAATTTAAGCTCAGCAGTTATTAGGAGAAGCGTCGTGGAGATTAATATCTAAGAGAAAGAAATAAATTAAGAGAGGAAGGTTTAAATGATTAAAAGTGGAGATGAAATAAGACAGGCTTATCTTGATTTTTTTGAGTCTAAGGGACATTTAATTTTAGATAGTGCTCCTTTGGTTCCCAAAAATGATCCAAGTCTGTTATGGATAAATGCAGGGATGGCTCCTTTTAAGCCTTATTTTGACGGCAGTCTTGAGCCACCTAAAAAACGTATTGCTACAAGTCAAAAGTGTATCCGTACAAATGATATAGAAAACGTGGGTAAAACAGCACGCCACCACACTTACTTTGAAATGCTGGGTAACTTCTCTTTTGGCGATTATTTTAAAGAAGAAGCAATTACCTGGGGCTGGGAATTTGTAACTGAGGTGCTGAAGCTTGATCCTGATAAATTGTGGATTACAATTTACGAAGAAGATGATGAAGCTTTTGATATCTGGCATCAAAAAGTTGGCCTGGCTGAAGAAAGAATTGTCCGCATGGGTAAAAAAGAAAATTTCTGGCAGATTGGTACTGGCCCCTGTGGTCCCTGTTCAGAGATTCATTATGATCGCGGTGTAGAAGCTGGGGACAGTGAAGAAGATGTACTTGGTGGTGATGGAGACAGATATTTAGAAATCTGGAACCTGGTATTTACTCAGTATAACTACACTGAAGCTGGAGAATATAAAGAACTGCCCAATAAAAATATTGATACAGGGATGGGTCTGGAAAGAGTAGCCTCCATCTTACAGGAGACTGAAACAAACTTTGAAACAGATTTAATTAAACCAATAATTGATCAGGTAGTAGAAATGACAGGTATTCCTTATCAAAAAGATGAGCAAAGCCTGACAGCTTACAGAGTAATTGCTGATCATATTCGTTCCGCTTCTGTTGCCATTTCCGATGGAGCTCTTCCTTCTAATGAAGGTCGCGGCTATGTAATCCGTCGTTTAATCAGACGGGCAGCTCGTTATGGACGCAAGCTTGGTTTTAAAGAACCATTCTTATATAAATTGGTAGAAAAAACTTCTGAGGTAGTTAAGGGAGTTGCTCCAGATCTCGAAAAGCAGCTGGCCCATGTTAAAAATGTTCTAAAATCTGAGGAAGAAAGTTTTCTTAAGACATTAGAGCAGGGTTTAAATATTTTAGAAGAAATGCTCAGTCAATTAAAGGCAGAAGCTAAGCAGGTGCTTCAGGGTAAAGATGCTTTCCGCCTCTATGATACTTATGGTTTCCCGCTTGATTTAACTGAAGATATTGCAGCAGAAGCTGGAATTAAAGTTGACCAGGCAGGATTTGAAAAGGAAATGGAAGCTCAGCGAAAAAGAGCCAGAGAAGCCAGAGCTGAAACTTCATTCAGCAGTGGTGAAGTGGAAAAACTTTATTCAGAATTTAAAGATCAGATAGAGGCAGAGAATTTTACAGGTTATCATTCTCTAAAGGAAGAAACTCAGATTATTGGCCTGCTGAAGGATAATCAAAAGGTCGAAAAACTCAGTCAGGGAGATCAGGGAGAGATTATCCTGGTTAAAACTCCATTTTATGCAGAAAGTGGAGGTCAGATTGGTGATAAGGGTGTAATCCAGAATGATAATTTTGAAGCTGAAGTTAAAGATACAGTTAAAAAAGCTGAAGTCTTTGTGCATCAAGTTGAAGTAAAATCAGGTCAGATTAAGCTCAACGATCAGGCTGAAGCTGTAGTTTATAATAATCGACGTCAGGCAACAGCCAGACATCACTCAGCAACCCATCTGCTGCATAAAGCTTTAAAAGAAGTATTAGGAGATCACGTAAATCAGTCAGGTTCACTCGTTGCTCCTGATAGACTTCGTTTTGACTTTACTCATTTTTCTGCTCTTAAAGAAGCTGAAATTGATGAGGTAGAAAGAAAAGTAAATCAGGCAGTAATGGAAAATTATTCTGTAGAAACTGCAGTAAAAGCCATTGACGAAGCAAAAGAAATGGGAGCAACTGCACTTTTTGGAGAAAAATATGGTGAAGAAGTAAGAGTTGTAAAAATGGGAGATTTCAGCCTGGAATTATGTGGTGGAACCCATGTCAGTGCAACTGGAGATATTGGAGCTTTTAAGATAGTATCCGAAAGTGGTATTGCAGCAGGAGTTAGAAGAATTGAAGCTGTAACTGGAGAATATGCTCTCGATTATTTTAATTCTAAGCTGGAAATTTTAAATAAAACAGCTGCTGAATTAAAAACTGAGCCCGATAATCTGCTGAATAGAGTTGAACAGCTGCAGCAGCAGCAAAAAGACCTAGAAAAAGAACTTGAGGCTCTAAAGCAGAAATTAGCAGGTTCCAAAAAAGATGAGTTAATAGATCAGCTGCAGCAGATTGAAGGAATTAATGTGCTGACAGCAGAACTTGAAGATCTTGATAATTCTGCTTTAAGGAATTTAAATGATCAGCTGCAAGATAAAATTGATTCTGCAGTAATTGTGCTGGCCAGCAAAGCTGATAATAAGGTAATCTTTGTTGCCTCAGTAACCAGTGATCTGATCGAAAAAGGATTTAAAGCTGGAGATATTATTTCTAAAGTTGCTAGAATTGCAGGTGGTGGTGGTGGTGGACGTCCTGATATGGCCCAGGCAGGTGGATCAAAACCAGAAAAAGCCGCTGAAGCACTGGCAGAAGTAGAAAAAATTGTTAAAGAAATAGCAGGATAATAAGTCTTAAAAATGAATTTTAAAAATATAATTCTCTAAAAAACAAGGAATTTCAAGCTGGGTGCAGAAATATTTAATATAAGGCAAATTAAAATACGGGATGTGATATATATGGCCGCAGAAGATTTTAGCGATAAAACGATGCGATTTAAAATCAATAAAGAAGAGTTAAGTGAAGCAGCATTTGTCCTCAATAAGGTGTCTAAGGCCCTGGAAGAAAAAGGATATAATCCTATTAATCAAATTGTCGGATATTTACTTTCTGGAGATCCTGCTTATATAACAAGCTATAAAGATGCCAGGACAATGATTAGAACTATTGATAGGGATGAATTAATAGAAGAATTACTGCGCAGTTATTTAAATAACTAGCAGGATAATGATTAAAGGCAGCTGGAAGTTTCGGCTGCCAATTTTTTTGGCTTAAAAAAAATAATTTTAAAAAAGATTAATCAGATTAAAGTTGATAAATTTGCTTATTTATTAAAATAATTATATAATTATTTATCGAAGAAAGAAAATTGGAGGCAGCTGATTTGAGAATCTTAGGAATAGATTATGGAAATAAAAGAGTGGGTATTGCTGTCAGTGATTCTTTAGGCTGGACTGCTCAGCCGCTGACTACGCTTCAGATGCATGGTCATCAGGAATTATTAACAGAGATTAAAGAATACATAAATAAATATAATGTAGAAAAAATTGTAGTTGGCATGCCCTATAATATGGATGGAACAATGGGTCAGAGAGCAGAAATAACTCAGGCTTTTATTAATTTTTTAAAAAATAATCTGGAACTTCCAATTATACTTCAGGATGAAAGATTGACAACCATTCAGGCAAAAAATATTTTGCTGGAAGCTGATGTCAGCCGTCAGGGAAGAAAAAAGGTTATTGATAAACTGGCTGCTTCTTTAATTCTGCAGTCCTATTTAGATTCATTATAATTTTATTGGTACCTTTATTGGTACCTGGTTAAAAAGAAATTATTCACAATTTAAAAAATGAAAGGGGTATTATTATGACTAATGGTAAGTTTTGGATTGATGAAGATGAAAAGGAATTAGTTTTATCAGATGGTAAAGGTGAAAGCCGTTTTATTATAGAAGATGATCTGGTAATTGATGGTGTTAAATACTTAATTGTAGTTGACGCTAGAGCCGAAAAAAATGCAGATGCAACAGTTATTAAGATTTTAAATGAAGGTGAAGAAGAAATTATAGTTCCAGTTGAAGAAAAAGAAGAATTTGAAAAAGTACAGGCTGAATATTTAAAGGATGTAGAATAAAACAGAGGCTATTTAGCTTCAGCAGAAAAATTTATTTTATCAGCAAACTAAAGGCTTAAGTAAGCTTAAAGAGAGGAAGTTTTTGAAGTTGAAAAGAGCAGCTTTTATATTTTTAATTTTTATTATAATACTCAGTTTTTCACTGCGGGTTTATTCATTGATGGGGCCCATTAATGAAGTAGATCCGATAGATATAATGGTGGAAATAGAAAAGGGAATGAGTGGTCGGGCAATAGCCAATCTGCTAGAAGAAGAAGGGGCAATTAAGTCTGCTACCCTTTTCTATCTGCTGCTGCGCCTGCAGAACGTTAATAATCTTCAGGCTGGATATTATCGCTTTTCAACTTCAGATTCTCCTCAAGCAATAATCGAAAAACTTAAACGGGGAGACGAAGAAAAATTTAATGTTACTATCCCGGAGGGTTTCACTTTAGAAGAAATTCTAAATAGATTTGAGGGGCTGGTAATACCCGACTATGATAAAGAACTCTTAAGATCTGAGCTAAATAAGGAAATTTCAAAGGTAGAAATAGCAAAAAATATAAAGGCAGATCAAATTGAATCAGGATTAATTGTAGAAGCTGAAGGAATAATTATTCCAACAACCTACAATTTTCCGATGAGTTTTGAAGAACAGGCGCTAGCTAAATCATTAGTTGATCATTTTATAGCTCAGAGACTGCCGCTTTTAAAAGAGGCAGCAGCTGAAAGTGATTTTTCAGCCTATGAAATCTTAATAATTGCTTCATTAATCGAAGAAGAGGGTAAAATTGGAGAAGAAAAGAAAACTATTGCTTCTGTAATCTATAATCGTTTAGAGCGAGGAATGCCGCTGCAGTTAGATGCAACAGTTCAATATGCAAGGACTGAAAGAACTGAAAGAGTTCTTTATGCTGATTTAGAGATTGATTCTCCATATAATACCTATCTGATAAACAAACTGCCGCCAACACCGATTGCAAGCCCAGGTGATCTGGCTGTAGAAGCTGCAGTAAATCCAGCCGAAACTGACTATTTATTCTATTTTGCAAGAAAAGACGGCAGCCATGTTTTTACTAAAAGTTATCAGGAACATTTAAATAAGCAGCGAGAATTAGCTAATTAAATTGATTTCAAATCAGCAGTTGAGGCTATTAAATCAAAAAGGAAGTAGATTATGAAAATCACTGATATTAACAGTAAATTTTCTGAAAAAAAATATATTGAGCCTGAATTTAAAAATGTCGAAAAAGAATGCAGAGCCGATTATATACCAATTATTGATCGAGATGCAGCTGATTTATTAAAACTGCAGCTTAAAATAAAAGAGCCTCAAAAAATATTAGAAATTGGTACAGCTTATGGCTTTTCCAGTTTAGTGATGGCTAAAGCCAGTCCGAAAAATGCTCAGATAACAGCAGTGGAATTAGATCCACAGCGGGCTCTTAAAGCAAAAGAAAATTTTATTAAATATAATTATCAGGCTAAAATAGATTTAAAAGTTGGAGATGCCTTTGATGTTTTGATGTATTTAAAAAGTGATTACGACTTTATTTTTCTTGATGCTGCCAAAGGGCAGTATTTTTATCTTTTTGAATATATAATGGAGCTTTTAGCTCCCGGAGGACTTTTAATTGCAGATAATGTCTTATATGAAGCTAAGGTTTTAGAAGATAAAGAACAGCGGCCAAAAATCAGAACAATGGTCAAGAATTTAAAAAAATATTTAAAATTAATTATGAACCACCCCGAGCTTGATTCGACAATTGTAACAGCAGGTGATGGGATGGCAATCAGCAGGAGGAAAGATATAAATGAATAAAATAGAATTACTGGCACCGGCAGGAAGTTTAGAAAAACTAAAAACTGCCATCTTATTTGGTGCTGATGCTGTATATTGTGGAGGTTTAAACTTTGGTTTAAGAGCTGGAGCCGATAACTTTAGTCTTGAGGAACTGCAGGCGGGTATAGAATTTGCCCATCAGCGTCATAAAAAAGTATATATGACCTTAAATATGATTCCACATAATGAGGAACTGGCTCAACTTCCAGAGTATATAGAAAAAATTAAGGAACTTAACTTAGATGCACTGATAATTTCTGATCCGGGAGTATTTGCCTTTGTCAAAAAGGAAATGCCCGCGATGGAGATTCATATCAGTACTCAGGCGAATAATGTTAACTGGGCTTCAGCGCTTTTTTGGGCTGATCAGGGAGCAGAAAGAGTAATACTGGCCCGAGAACTGAGTCGAGATGAGATTAAAGAAATGGCAGCAAAAACTGAGGGCAGGGTGGAATTAGAATATTTTGTTCATGGAGCAATGTGTATATCTTATTCTGGCCGCTGTCTCTTGAGTAATTACTTTGTTGGCCGTGATGCAAACAAAGGAGACTGTGCTCAGTCCTGCCGCTGGAAATATCATCTGGTAGAAGAACAGAGACCGGGAGAATATTATCCAATCGAAGAAAATGATCAGGGAACCTTTATTATGAACTCCAGAGACTTAAATCTGGCCGAAGAAATCCCGGAATTAATTGAAATAGGTTTAAGCAGTTTAAAGGTAGAAGGAAGAATGAAAAGTGTTCATTATGCTGCAACAGTAATTAACACTTACCGACAGCTAATAGATCAATATTATCAGGATCCAGAAAATTATGAGGCAGATCCTGAACTTTTAGCTGAGCTCAGAAAAATTAGCCACCGTGATTATACTAAAGGTTTTTATTATGGCAAACCCGGTTCAGAAGGACAGCGATATCAGAGTTCTTCCTATTTGAGAAGTTATGATTTTATGGGAGTAGTTAAAGATTATGACACTGCTGCTGAAGAAGCTGTAATCGAGGTTAGAAACAAGATATTTAAAGGTGATGAGCTGGAATTTGTAGTTCCCGGTCAGAAGACCTTCACTATAAAAGCTGATTATCTGCTGGATGAAGAGGGAATAGAAATTGAAGCTGCACCACATCCCAAACAGCTGATTAGAATCCCACTAAAAAATGAAATCCCAACCGGATCATTACTGCGCCGGCAAAAGGAGAATTAATAAAATGAAGGATACTTTAAAATTAAGATATGAAGTTGATCCCACAGAAATCAACTTTATAGATATGATAATCAAAGCCTATGAGGGAATCGGAAAAGTTAATGTGGATCATGATGCTCCCGGTCAAATCTGGATTGATGTCACAAAAGGAACCAAAACTGAAGTTAAAGAGGTAATGGCTGATTTAGGCCAAAAATTTAAAGTTGAGTTAATTTCTGAAGAATAATTTTAAAGGCTGTTTTTATAAATTCTTCCTCTAATGCCCGGTATTGATGGGTATTTCAAATTATCAAAACAAATGTTTCTAAATTGTAAAATAGGAACATTTGACAAGCCGCACTTAATTGTTTATTATTAACTTGATAATTAAAAACAAATATCAATAAGTTTATAAGCAGATATTGTTTAGTTTTAAGAAAATTAAAGGAGGAAGATTATATTATACATTTAACTATCAGTTTACAACAGGGAGGTAATTTATAATGCTGAGCAGAAATAAGGTTTTAATCTCGGTGATGTTACTCCTGATAATGGTTTCTTTTGTCAATCTCAAGGAAGCAAAGGCTCTAGATTTAGCTGAGTTTGGAAGCAGGGCGTTGAGCAGAGGCGACGAAGGAATAGATGTAGCAGTATTACAGCAGAAATTAAAGCAGTTAAATTACTATAGTGGAAGTACAGATGGAATATATGGTGGTGGAACAGTTGAAGCCGTTAAGAGATTCCAGAATGATAATGGTCTTAAAGTAGATGGTGTTTTTGGTCAGAGTTCTTTTGATCTAATGCCTGAACTAAAAGCAGAATTAAATTACAATATATCAAGAGATGAAATAATATTACTTGCTAGAATAATTCATGGTGAAGCTAGAGGCGAAGACTTTAGAGGTAAGGTAGCTGTTGGTTCAGTTATTTTAAATAGAATTAAAAGTAATCGCTTTCCAGATACAATTAGAGATGTTATTTTGCAGAAGGGACAGTTCAGCAGTCTAATGGATGGTCAGGCTAACTATTATCCCGGAGAAGAAGAATTACAGGCAGCACGAGCTGCATTACTTGGTTATGATCCAACTTTAGGTTCAATATTTTTCTATAATCCAGATATAGCTACAAATACAGCCTGGATATCTCAGAGAAACTTTGTGACTAGAATTGGTGGACATGTATTTTTAAGATAAAATAAAAAATATAATTATAAATAAAAGAATAGCACCTGTTAAGGTGCTATTTTTTAAGAGATTGATATCCAATTTTTGTTATTTAGGTAAAAATTTATTTTTGTTTTTCTAATTCTTTCATGTTGTCCATACATTCACCACAGATAGTTCTACCTTTATATTCTATTGTGTCATCTGCACTACCACAGAATATACAGGCGGGCTCATATTTTTTTAGAATAATTTTTTCTTCGTCAACAAAAATTTCCATAGGATCTTTTTTATTGATATTCATAGTTTTTCTGAGCTCAATTGGAATTACCATTCTACCCAAATCATCAATTTTGCGGACGATACCAGTAGATTTCATGTTAATTCTCCTTTCTTAGCAAATTTCGACAAAATATTTCTATTTATTACATTATATAATCATTTAGACCCATAGTCAATAGTCAAATGTTATTTTTTTAAGTAAAAAATGGATATTCAAGCGGAAAAATTCAAAAACTTATTAATTTCTTGGAAGATTTATGATAGAATAGAGATAGTCATCTAAAAAGAGGTGTTATTAATGGAGAATTTAAAAGATAAGTTTAAAAGAAAATTAGCAGAAAATAATTATAAATTAACAAAACAGAGGGAAATTATTTTAGAAACCATTCTGGAAAACAAGGATTGGCATTTTACTGCTGAAGAGCTTTTTTCAACTGTTAAACAAAAAGATAAAGATATTGGGATGGCCACAATTTATAGGACTTTAGAATTAATGCAGAATCTGGATATTGTGCATGTGCTGGACTTTAATGATGATTCCCGCAAATACGAATTATATTTAGAAGAAGCTCATCATCATCACTTAATTTGTAAAAGTTGTGGTAAATTAGTAGAGTTTAGTGATCAGGATATTGATTATTTTGAATCAGAGCTGGAAGAAAAGTATGATTTTCAGATTACAGAACATAAATTAAGGTTTTATGGTTATTGCAGAGAATGTAAACAAAGAAATTAATTCAAAAAAAGGAATTTATTCGTCTATAGAGAATATAATAATATAGAAGCAAAGAGAGGTAGGTTGAGCTATGGAAGAACCAAAACAATGTTTAAAGGATTTAATTGTATTTCAGAATCTGGACCCAGAAGAGTTAGAATTATTATGTGAAAATTCTTATGCTAAACTTTACGAGAAAGATGAGGTTATCTTTTTTGAAAATGATAGTGTAAAAAAATTATATTTTTTAATTAACGGTAAGGTAAAACTTTCGATGCTTTCGGCTGAAGGTAAGGAAAAAGTTTTAACTATTCTGCAGGAAGGTGATATTTTTGGTGAGCTCTCTCTATTTGATGAGGATCCACACCCTCTAACAGCAGAGGTTATGGATGATGCTCGTCTATTGATCATTCCCTGGAATGAGATGGAAAAAATGATTATTAAAAGACCTTCTTTGGCTATCAAAATTATTGAGGCTTTATCTAAAAAAACAAGACTTTTAACAAGTCAGGTTAGAGAATTAGTATTTCAGGATGCAGCTGGTAGATTAGCAAGCTTATTATCTAGACTTGCAGAAGATTTTGGTCGTGAAATTGAAGGTGGTACAGTTATTGATTTAGTTTTAACACATCAGGAGATTGCCAATTTAATCGGTTCCTCCAGAGTTACAGTAACTAAACTAATCAATAAGTTTATAGATGAGGGCATGCTTACAATCAAAAAAAGAAAAATCATTATTATAGACTTCGAATCACTGGGAGAAAGGCTTCAAACTTTATTTTAATTAAAACTGGAGTTAAATATTCCAGTGGTCTGAAATAATACATAGCAGACACGCTGGCAGCTTAATTCCGGCGTGTTTTACATTTATAAGTTGATAAGAATCTATATTTATAAGATTATAGGAGGCAGAAGATGAGTATTTTTATACCCGATAGTGAAACAAAGTTATATGGTTTATTAGGTAAAACTTTAAGTCATTCAATTTCTCCATCCCTGCATAATAATGGGTTTAGAGACTTAGGGCTTAATGCAGTATATTTAATGTTAGAAACTAAAGAAAAAAACCTGGAAGAATATATTAATTCCCTAAAAATGATTGGTTTTTCCGGCTGGAATGTTACCATCCCTTATAAGGAGAGTATTATCCCTTATTTAAATGGATTTTCTTCTTTAGCCAGAGCCTCAGGTGCAGTTAATACAGTTTTAAATAGAAGAGGCAGACTTACCGGCTATAATACAGATGTAATTGGATTTCAGCGTCAGATTGAAGAATCAGGGATTAATGTTAAGGATAAAAGGGCAGTTGTGATTGGAGCAGGTGGAGCAGCCAGAGCAGTAATTGCAGCTTTAATTCAGCTTTCTTTAGCAGATATTACTATAATTAACCGGACAGTAGAAAATGCGGAAGAATTGGCAAAACTTTTTAGAGAAGAGAATTCTGAGCAAAACTTCGATTTCTGCAGTTTGGAAGAGCAGGAATATGCAGAAGTTGTAAAAGCGGCAGATCTGGTAGTTGACACCACTCCTGTCGGGATGTATAGTAATGACAATCAAAATAAATTAGTAATCAATCCTGATTATTTACATGAAGATCAGTTAGTAATTGATTTAGTCTATAATCCATTAAAAACAGAGATTTTAAAAGAAGCGGAAAAAAGAGGCGCTCAGATTGGTAATGGACTGCCAACTTTAATTTATCAGGCAGAAGCTTCATTTAAACTCTGGACAACAGAAATGCCTAAAAAGAAAAAATGGTATCAGATAGCTGAAGAAGCAGTAGAGATTATTGAGGAAAAAGAAACTGAAGCAGCTGAAAAATAAATTTGCTAAAAATAATTCTTTTGGGTAATACATTTTTTTAAAAAATTATTTTATAATTAAATTATGATGAGGAAACTGTAAGTTAAATATATAATAGCAAAGCAGTCTAAAGGCTGTGACGCAAAAACATAAGTCTAAGGGCAAGCCTATGATAGTTATGTTTACCTCAGGTAAAAATTGCCAAAGTGACTATTTAAATGGCAATTTTTTGCTTATAAGCTTTAATTTTAAAAAAAAATTAAAATTTGATTAGAATTATGCAGGAAATATAAATTCTATATAGAATTTAATTAATTAAGTAAGTAATTCTAGATATTTCGACATTATTATATAAAATTTGCTGAAAGAAAAATTATTAAAATAATAATTGAGGAGTAAATTATGAGAACTAAAAGCAAAAAGAAACTTGGTGATTTACTAATAGAGTTTGGATATATATCAGAAAAAGAACTGCAGACAGCAATTTCTGAGCAGAAAGATATGGATCAGAGACTGGGTGAAGTATTAAAAAAATTAGATTATGTGACTGAGGAAGAACTGATAGATGTTTTAGAATATCAGCTGGGAATTCCAAAGGTTAATTTATCTAATTATTTATTAAATGCTCATCTTTCTCAATATGTTTCTGAAAATCTGGCCAGACGTCACAATGCTGTTCCTTATGAAGTTCAAGATGGACTTTTAAAAGTTGCTATGGAGGATCCAACTGATTTAGTAGCAATTGAAAATATTGAAGTTAACTCCGGGATGAAGGTTGATGTTTCGATTGCAACTCATTCGGAAATTATAAATGCAATTAACCAGGTTTATTCATTAATAGATACTGATACATCCGATATTTTTGAAAGTCTTGATCAATATGGTGGTGGTGATGAGCCCGAGCTTGATCAATTAAGGCAGATGGTGGAGGATGCTCCAATTGTCCGTTTAACCAATCTGATTATTACTCAGGCTATTCATACTAAAGCCAGTGATATCCATATTGAGCCTCTTAAAAATAGTGTCAGAGTTCGCTACAGAGTTGATGGAGTGCTGCATGAGGAACTTACAATTCCCAAGCATTCACAGGCGGCTTTAATTTCTCGTTTAAAAATTATTGCAGATCTTGATATCACCAAGCGGAGAATTCCTCAGGATGGTAGAATTCAGATGAATTTTAAGGGGATGCAGATTGATATGCGTGTTTCTACACTCCCGACAATTTATGGAGAAAAGGTGGTTATCAGACTTTTAAATCGGGATGACAGCCTCTTAAATATTGAAAAATTAGGTTTTAGTGAAGAAAATAAGGAAAGATTTAATAGATTAATTAAAAAACCTTATGGAATTTTATTAGCA
>JBNJFG010000045.1:0-17144 GCA_051746665.1 Bacillota bacterium | reverse complement strand
TCTATATTTTGAAGCCATTCTAGCTTAGAAAATTCTTCATAAAGATAGTCTTTTATTTCTTTATCAGAATTATTTGATTCATATAGATCGAATTTCTCAGTAATTGTCAGCGCTCCAAAAGGAAGACTTATACTTTCTTTTACTTTTCTATTTTCCATTAAAACAAGTTCAACACTTCCGCCACCAACATCCATTACCAACCCTGACTCTAAATCAAAACTATTTGCTACTCCCTTATAATCATAATATGCTTCTTCTTTTCCAGCAAGCACTCGAACCTCAATTCCAGTTTGATTATACACTCTATCTAAAAACTTCTGCTGATTATCTGCTTCTCGAACAGCTGCTGTAGCTACTGCAACTATTTGGTCAACTTCTACTGCATCACATAAATTTTTAAACAAAGTTAAAGTCTGAAGGGCTTTTTGTATTCGTCCTTCTTTTAAATATGAGTTTTGGTGCATCCCTTCTCCCAAACGAGCTGTTTCTTTTAATTCATCTATAATTCTAAACGATTTATCAGATCGATAATCTACTAAAATCATTTTAATTGAATTAGAGCCAATATCTATAACTGCCAGTTTTTTCATTATAGTTCCTCCTGATTATAATTTATGTAAACATTTTGTAAATTTTAGATAAATAATTATTTAAAACCTGTAACTTATTTTAATCATATGTTAAAATAAAGTTATAGTAAAGTTATATTTTAAAAATTTACGTAATTTTAAAATAGGATGATTAAAAATGCTAAAGAGAATTGCAACTATCTATATTTCCTCAAGTGATATTATTCTAAAAATTGTTGAAAGAAGAAAAAAAGAAATCATCATTTTAGAAAATTTAGTTTTTCCGATTAATCTTGGTCACGATACATTTTCTAGTTCAACTATCACCTTTGAAAAAATTAAGAATTTGAATCGAGCAATAAGTAATTTCAAAAGATTAGCTGAAGAATATTTGGTGGATAAAATAATCGTATTTGCAACAGCTGCTTTAAGAGAAGCCCTCAATAAAGATTATATTATTTATCAAATTGAAAATAATAATCAGCTCGAAGTAGAAATTTATGATAATGTTGCAGAACATCAGATGATCTATCAAGGCATCCGAAATACTAATCAAGATATGACAGGAAATAATCTTTTCGCCTACATTGGAACAGGTAGTCTGGGAGTTGCAGTTGTAAATAAAGATCATATATTAAAAAGCAAGAGAATCACTCTTGGTTCACTAAAAATCAGTGAAATTCTTAAGGGGATTCAGCATAAAACTGATAAATTCAATATTGTTGTTGATGGATATTTAAGTGGATATTTTTACAACCTTAAACTTTTTATTGATAAATTTAATATTAATAATTTTTATGCTTCTGGAAAAGAAGTAGAGCTAATTACTAAACTAATTGGGATTACTAAAAAATCAAATAATTTCAACATTCCTAGAGCTGCCTTTTACAAACTCTACCGTGATGTAAGAAAAAAAACACCAAAACAGCTGTTTGATAAATATAATCTTGATGAAGTTGAAGCAGAAACTCTATTACCATCAATGACAATCTATAAAAGTTTAATGAATCTAACTAAAAGCAATAAAATCATTGGCAGTACTGTAACAATCGAAACAGAAGTAATCAGAAATAATTTGTTTGATGGACGCAGCCAAGAACTTAAATCTCAGAGTTTTAAAAATATAATAGCTTCTTCACGCTCTATTGCTGAAAAATATCATTATAATAAAGAACACGCAGAAACAATAGAAAATATAGCTTTAGATATTTTTGATGCTCTAAAAATTCGTTTTAATTTATCCAATAAAGATAGAATTTTGCTGCAGTCTGCAGTTATTTTACATGATATAGGAAAATATCTTAATCTAAAAAAACACTATGAACATTCCTATTATTTGATAGAAAATAGTGATATTACTGATTTAAACTCTTATGATAAAAATATTATTGCACATATAGCTTTAAATCACAGTCAAAGTTCAACCACAAATCTCAAAATCAAAAATGATTTTTTTAATAAACGACCAGCAAAAATTATTATTGCAAAATTAACTGCAATTTTAAAAATAGCTGATTCACTAGATAAAAGTCACAAAGAACCATTTTCTGAAATTGAAATTAATCTAAAAGCAAATGAACTCGAATTAATACTCAACACAGAAAAGGATATCTTTTTAGAAAAATGGGCTTTTGCTGATAAGTCAAGAATTTTTAAAGAGGTGTTTGGAATTGATGTTTTACTAAATAAAAGAAATACATTTATTTAAGGAGTCGTGTAAATTATGAATCTTGATGCACCAAAATTTTATTTTAACAAACAGTTAAGCTGGTTAAATTTCAATATTAGAGTTTTAGAAGAGGCAAATTCGAAAGATGCAGAAACACCCCTCCTTGAAAAACTAAAGTATTTAGCTATTACATCTACAAACCTGGATGAATTTTTTATGGTGAGAGTTGCCAGAATCAAAGATGATATTGAATCAGGTTATAATGAGGCTGATAAATCCGGCTTCAGACCAAAGGAACTATTTAGGGAAGTTTCTAATACGATTCACAACATCTATGATAATCAATATCATTATTTTCAAAATACAGTTGAAAAATTAAAAAAAGAAAAAGTATATTTAAAAAAATATAAAGAACTGAGTAATAAACAAAAAGAGTATGCCAAAAAATATTTTAATGAAATTATTTTCCCAGTATTAACTCCTGTTGCTATTGATCCCAGCCATCCTTTTCCACTTATTGCAAACAAAAGTTTAAATCTTGGTGTGCTTTTAGAAAGAAATAATGATGAAAGTTCATTTTTTAATATTGAAGACGAACAAATTTTTTCAGTTGTTGAAGTTCCTTCAAATCTTAAGCGTTTTATTAAACTACCTGCTTCTAATGAAGAGAACGTTTTTATATATTTAGAAGAAATTATAAAAGTGAATCTTGATCAGCTTTTTAGTGGTAATAAAATTATAGCAGCTGATACTTTTAGAATTACAAGGAATGCAGAAGTAATGCTCGACGAAGAAAGCGAAAATCTTTTATCAGAAATGAAAAGATATGTTAAAAGACGCCGTTGGGGTTTTTCAGTCAGACTTGAAATCAACTCAAAATATAATGATTATATTTTGAAATTTCTTAAAGATAAACTTAATATCTCAGAAGCTGATATATACAAAGTACCTGGACCAATCAATCTCGGATCTTTTATGAATTTTTCTTCAAAAATTAATAATAATGAACACCTAAAATTTAAAAAAATGATACCTCAACCAAATCCAGAAATATATAATGCAGCTGATATATTTGAATTACTAAAGGAAAAAGATGTTATACTGCATCATCCATTTGAAAGTTTTGAGCCTGTAGTTGAACTAGTAAAACAAGCTGCTTCTGATCCAAAAGTTCTTGCAATTAAACAGACTTTATACCGCGTTAGTGGTAATTCTCCACTTATAAAACATTTAACAACTGCTGCAGAAAACGGAAAACAAGTGACTGTTATTTTAGAATTAAAAGCCAGATTTGATGAAGAAAATAATATAGCCTGGGCCAAAAAACTTGAAGAAGCTGGTTGTCATGTTGTTTACGGAATAAAAGGACTTAAAGTCCACTCCAAAACACTATTAATTGTGCGAGAAGAAAAAGAAGGTATAAAACGCTATGTTCATATGAGCACCGGGAACTACAACGATCAAACAGCAAAATTATATACAGATATGGCACTTATGACTTCTAAAGATAATTTTGCAATTGATATTGCTGGTCTATTCAATTTACTGACAGGTTATTCTAAACCACCAGAATGGAAACTTTTATCTGTGGCGCCACTTGATTTAAGAGATAAATTCCTTAAACTAATTGATAATGAAATAAATAATGCTAGTAATAATCTGGATGCAAAAGTTATTGCAAAAATAAATTCTCTTGTTGATAGTAAAATTATTAAAAAATTATATAAAGCCTCTCAGGCTGGTGTAAAAATTGAACTTGTAGTAAGAGGAATCTGCTGTCTTGTACCTGGAATTAAAGGTGTTAGTGAAAATATTACTGTAAGAAGCATTGTTGGGAAATTACTTGAACACAGCCGCATTTTCTATTTTAAAAATAATAATCAACCTCTGGTCTTTTTGTCAAGTGCTGACTGGCGACCCCGAAATCTTGATCGCCGAGTTGAAATAGCTTTTCCAGTTGAAGAAGAGAAAAAAAAGCAAAAAGTTATAAATGCACTCAAAACTATTCTCAATGACAGCAAAAAAGCTTATCTACTAAAAGAAAATGGCGCATACAAAAAAATAAATGACGGAAATGATTACGAATCACAGATTGAACTTCATAAGATGGCTAAAACTGCTTTTCAAAAAGAAGTTTTAAACAATCAGTTTAAAATTCCTCAGGATTATATTTTTTAACTTAGATATATTAAAAAAATAAAGTCTATTTATTTTGCTTTGTTTAAAAATTAGTCTTAATCTTTTAAAAAGAGGTGTTTATTTTGAAAACTGTAAATGTAGATACCTTACAATCAATTGCTAGGCTAAAAAGAAAAGATTATAATAAAGAGTTTAAAAAATTGAAAAATGGAGATCGCTCAGCCGACACTATCCATAATGCCCGAGTTGCTGGCCGCAGATTAAACGCCATGCTTAAAGCGTTATCAATCATCAGTAATTCTAATATAAACACCAAAAAACTTCAAAAAAAGGTTAAAAAAACCCGTAAAAAACTGGGTGGAACCAGAGATATTCAAATAACAAGAAATTTTTTAGTTAACAATCAAGAAAAAATAAATAATTTCAATTTTGATTCGTTTGAAAAATATTATCAGCAGGTACAGCAAAAATCTCTTAAAAAAACTGACAAATTTATTAATGAATTCAAAATAAAAAAAACTAATAAAAAACTCAAAAGGTCAATTAAAAGCTGCTTTAAGAATTATAATACACAAATTTCACTTCATAGTCTTTTTAAAAGAATAAGCAGTGAAAAAGAAAATCTTCTCGCAGAGTTTGAGCTGTTGAATAGAAATGATAAATCAACTTTTCATCAATTAAGAAAAGACCTTAAGAAAATGAGATATACACTTGAGATTTTAAATGAAATAGATATTGGTAATTATAATATTGATAATTATAAAGACTTTCAGGATCGACTTGGAGAAATTCAGGATATTGAAGTAATTAGGAATATAATAAGTACTAAATTTCACAAAAAAGATGGTGAAAATAACTTAAAAAACTTAAATACATTTCTTAACTATCAACAAAATGAACTTATAAATAATGTGATTAATAAAAAAGAAATTTTTCTTGAAATGATGAATCAATTATAATTTAAAATCTCCGTTTTAAAAATAATTTGCTGCTATTTAAAGTAGAGGACTATAATCATCATTTTTGGCTGTTCCTCTAAATTCATTATAAGTATCTCTTAAAAGTGTAATACCTCTCACTATTTGCTTGTCATCTACAGCGGCGAAACTGAGTCGGAAATAATTAGAATATCGATTATTGTTACTAAACAGATACCCAGGAGAAAAAACCAAACCTTTTTGAGCAACTTTTTCATATAATTTTTGAGCATCTTGTTTTTCAGGCAATTTTAACCAAAAATAGAGTCCGCCTGTTATTTTAAAAGTTATTTTTATCTCATTTGGCAAATTATTGATTATTTGATTTTTCATCAGTTTATATCGCTTTTTAAACAAATTTCTTTGTAGACTAATATGTTTATCTAATAATCCTTCTCTGATGTAATAGTCAAAAGCTCTCTGAGTCAGACCCCCACTGGAAATATCAGTAGCATATTTAGCTTCTAACATCTCTGGCAAAAGTGTTTCCGGTAAAACAATAAAAGCAAGCCTCAAGCCGGGCATAAATACTTTTGAAAAGCTTTTAATATAGATTACCCTCCCCTGATCATCCAATTCCTTTAAATTATTTACCCTATTTTGATTATAATACAGATCAGATAAAATATCGTCTTCTATAATATAAAAATCATATTTTCTTGCCAGCTCAAGCAGCTGAAGTTGTTTTTCCTGACTCCAATTAACACCAGTTGGGTTTTGGAAATTCTGCATAGTAAAGAAAAACTTTATCTTATTTTTCTTAAGATAAGACTCCATTTCTTCTAAATCCGCCCCATCCTCTTCCATTTTAACACTTTTTATATCTGCTTTTCGAGATTTAAACGCCTGTAGAGCGCCAAAATAGGTAGGATCTTCAACTATAATCTGATCTTTATAATCTAAAAATATTTTACTTATAATATCTATTGCCTGTTGAGCTCCAGATACAACCTGAATTTGATTTAAAGAAGAATCAATTCCTCTTTTTGTTAAATATTTTCTGATAGATTTCCTTAAAGGCAAAAAACCCTGACTTTTTTGATAACTAAAAGCTTCACCCTGATCCCGCTCTAAAACTTGATTGATTGCATATTTAAAATCTTCTACCGGAAATAAATCTGTACTAGGAGCAGCACTAGCAAAATTAATACTTTCTGACAGCTTAATCTGCCCATGTTTTAACATATCTTCTCCATTTTCAGATTTGATTATTTTTCTGTCTGGTGCTACAAAACTTCCGCTACCTACTTTTTTATAAATTAATTCTTCATCAGCAAGCATATCATATGCTTTAACAACTGTAGCGGGATTAACTCCTACATCGTCTGCCAATTTTCTGATTGGAGGCAGTTTAGTATCAGCTTCTAGCTCACTTTTTATTTTCTTTTTTAATTCTTTATAAAGCTGCAGATAAAGAGCAGAATCGCTTTCTTCTTTTAATTTTATTTTTAACATAATTTCACCCCTTTTATTGTATTAGTACAAAATAATTTAAAAATTATTGTATTATATATTTGACTTTTTGTATCGCTTTATCGTATAATTGTATTGTTAATTGAGCAAAAACAAGCTTATTTATCATTATTGTATCATTACAATCTAAATTAATCAATTAGGAGGAACAAAATTTATGTCAGAAAAATATCGTTTAAACAAAAATTTAGCTCAAATGTTAAAAGGTGGAGTCATTATGGATGTAACTACTGCTGAAGAAGCAAAAATTGCTGAAGAAGCTGGTGCAGTAGCTGTTATGGCTTTAGAAAAAGTTCCAGCTGATATTAGAAAAGATGGCGGAATTGCTAGAATGTCAGACCCAGAAATGATCAAAAAAATTGTAGAAACTGTTTCTATACCGGTAATGGCAAAGGTTAGGATTGGTCATTTTGTGGAAGCTCAAATTTTAGAGTCTTTAAAAATAGACTATATTGATGAAAGTGAAGTTTTAACTCCTGCTGATGAAGCCTTTCATATTGATAAAAGAAAATTTGAGATTCCTTTTGTCTGTGGAGCTACGAATCTAGGTGAGGCATTAAGAAGAATTGGAGAAGGTGCAGCTATGATTAGAACTAAGGGAGAAGCTGGAACTGGAAACGTGGTAGAGGCTGTTCGTCATATGAGAAAAATCAATTCTCAAATCAATAATTTAACAACTTTAGGTAGTGAAGAATTAATGACTGCAGCCAAAGAGATGCAGGCTCCCTTTGAACTTGTGGAGTACATAGCAGAACACGGTAAACTTCCAGTAGTTAATTTTGCAGCTGGAGGAATTGCTACTCCTGCTGATGCGGCTTTAATGATGCAGCTTGGTTGTGATGGAGTTTTTGTAGGTTCAGGAATTTTCCGTTCCGGTAATCCAGCTAAAAGAGCTGAAGCAATAGTTAGAGCAACAACCCACTATCAGGATCCTCAGATTATTGCAGAAGTATCCGAAGACCTCGGTAAAGCAATGTCTGGCATTGATATTAATGGGCTTACAGATGCTGAAAAAATGGCTGATCGGGGCTGGTAAAATGAAGGTTAAAGTGGGGGTGCTTGCCCTCCAGGGAGGAGTAACTGAACATTTAAATCATTTAAACCAGATTGAAAATGTTCAAGCTGTAGCGGTTAAAAAGCCTGAACAATTAAATGACTGTAACGGGTTAATTATACCTGGCGGTGAGAGCACAACAATGAGAAAATTGATTAAACATTATAATTTTAAAGAAGCAATTAAAGCTTTTGATCAACAGCAAAAAGTTATCTGGGGAAGCTGTGCAGGTTTAATTTTGCTGGCAGCTGAAATTGAAGGAGAAAATAACGAGCAGCTGGCACTTTTAAATATTAAAGTTAAAAGAAATGCCTTTGGCAGTCAGTTAGATAGTTTCATTGATAAAGCTGTAATTCCAAAAGTTTCTGATTCAGTCCAGGAACTTGTCTTTATCAGAGCACCCTTAATTACAGAAGTTGGCAAAGATATTGATATACTATACCAAAAAGAAGGCCAAATTGCTGCTGTAGAAAACAAAAATATAATTGCCACTGCTTTTCATCCGGAACTAACTGAAAGTACTATTTTTCATCAATATTTTGTTGAAAAAGTTAAAAGCTTTAGCAATTAATTTGTATTTTTAAATACAGCTAAATAATGACATAATCCCCTGATGGTTAACAGATTAAATAATAAAATCTGTTCTACCAGACAGGGGATTTTATCTAGAATAATACTAATTCTATGAAAAATAAAATGAAGTAAAAATTAAATAATGCTTGTTTTCACATAAATTGACTTAAGTAGATAATTTATTATATAATTCTATACAGGAATGGAGGTAAAATATGCAAATAACTAAAATGATATCAAAAAACTTAATAAATCTTGAGCTGAATACCGACAATAAAGAAGATGCTTTAATAGGAATGGTCAATTTGTTAAAAAAAGAAGATAAAATTGAGTCAGAAGATAAATTTTTAGCAAAAATTATTGAACGAGAAAGAGAAGGAAGCACCGGTTTTGGCAGGGGGATTGCTGTTCCTCACGGTAAAAGTGAAACAGTTAACGAATTATCTTTAAGTATTGGTAGATCAAAAAAGGGTATTGAATATCACAGCCTGGATGGTAGGAAAGTTAATTTAGTATTTATGGTAGCAGATTATCCAGATTATTCACCTGAATACTTAAAATTAGTCTCGACTCTGGTAAGCTGGTTGAGAGATGATGAATTTAGAAACAAATTGCTAGATGCAGAAAACAAATCAGAGTTCATTAAACTATTTAGAAAAAAAGAGGCAAGTTTATAATTTATATAGCTAATACTGGTATTAATAAGAATCGTTTTATTTATTTTCAATAATTTCTTCAACCCATTCAGATCGAAGTTCCCAAAGTGCTGCCCCTTTTTTCTCAGAATTAAAGCCATCATTTTTACCTTCAAAAAGTTTCTCCCAGCTCTCTTTAATTTTCTTTTTTAAAACCGGATAGTGAGGGGAAAGAATAATCTCTGAATCATCAGTAATTCCATACTTTTTTAAAGTTTTTTTGTGTTTTTTTAAGTCTTCTTGATCATCAGCAATATAACTAAGATTTAAAATTTGATTCCACTTCTTTTTATCAAAAAATATAACTCTATCTTTGGGCACTTTTAATCGGATTAAAAATCCACCGCCACCACTTAGAGCAGTCTGAGGATCAGCTGCAGCCCAAAATGGATATTCAGCATCATTAGGTTTTTGAACTATTTTTTTAGCTTCTTTGATAAAGAAATCATATGCTTTTAAAAATATTTTAGCTTCTGAACCATATTTTTGCTCAATATATCTTTTTTTTACTGTCAGCCGCTGCTGATCAAAAAGCAGCTCCTTTACTTTTTTGCTCTGCTGTGTCCAAAGCTCAATCTTTGTACTCATAATCAACCACCCACTCCTCTCTTAGCTCCCAACTGATTGCAACTTTCTGGTCTGAAAGCTCTATTTCTGAGTCAAATAGTCTTTCCCAGCTTGAAGTCATTTCTTTTTTTAATCTCGGATAAAAATTCTCTAGATATATATCTGATTCAACATTAATATTATACTTTTTTAGTTTTTCTTTAAATCTTTTTCTATCATCCCTATCTTTTGGTAAATAGAGATAATTAACAATATAATCCCACTTCATCATATCAAAGATCATTATTTGATCCCTTGGAATCTCAAGTTCAAAAAAGACCATTCCTTCAGCTGCAGGAAGTTTTAGTTCCTCTTCTATGCTTAACCAGATAGGATATTTAACTTCTGCTGGAATCTCCATTCTTTTAGCCGACTCATGGCGCAGCCATTTATATACATCAAGATAAATATCAGCACAATTTTCAAGTTTTTTTCTGATATATCTTTCTTTTACCCTATAAACTCCTTCTTCTTTAAGTACTTTCAGCACATTCTTATGCTGTCTGGTCCAAACTTTAACTTTAGCATCATCAGTTCCATTTTGAATTTTAGCCATTCTTTGACCCTCCTCGGGGCAAGACCACGAGGTTTGCAAGCAGACTTTCACTCTATCACCCCGAGCCTATTTGCTATAATCCTAATTATAGAGTACCCTTTGATCTCCATTCTTTTTAATAAATCTGTCTTTTTCAAACTTCTTTAATAGTGCCAGAGCATATTTTCTGCTGCTTTCAATTAAATCTCTAAATTCTCCGAGCTCAATCTTTTGATTTTTGTTTAAATAGTCTTCTAATAATTTTTTGGATCCTTCTACAGCATCATTATGAATAAGGATTTCATGATTTAACCTAATAATAATTTGTTCTCGGATTAAATAATTAATTATTGAATTAAATTTTTCTTCTTCCTGATTACTAATATTTAATTTATCTTTGAGTTCTGATAAAGCTGGTGGAGAATACAAATTACTTATAAATTCATCAATAATTTTATTTTTTAGTTCTTTGTCTTCCTCAGTAAAAGTAATTGTAAAATCAAAAAGTGCTACTGCATTTTCATTTTCTTTGATTAAATCATTAGCTGCTAAAATTTTAATTATTTTATTAAATTCCTGATTATCAAAATTAAATTTAATTTTTGACCTTAATTCCTCTTTACTAATTCCAGCTTCTAAATGATTATTTTTATGATAAGCAGCTATACTTTTAATTATTTGATTTTCAACTTCTTTAAATTTATCTCGATGAATCCACAAACTATTATTTCCTTTTTTTAAGCAGATTATTTTCTCATCTTTTTTTAGTTCTTCTAAAATATTAATTAATTCATCTTCCTGGAGTGATGATTTTTTAAGTAAATATTCCATAGAAGCAGATTCAAATTTTTTGGAATTGATAAAGATTTCGATTCTTTTTTTCCAGTCTCCATTTTCTATCTTTTTAAGTAGTTCAATTACCTGATTTTCATCTCTTTTTCTTGGAGGGGGATCAACAATTACAATTTTCCCGCCACCTATTAAATTCATAGGAGAATATCTCCTGATCACGAATTTTTCACCTAAATAAGCGGCAATCTCTTCTTCCAAGCTAAACTGTACATAAGCTTCTTCGCCAGGAAAAAGCTCTTTTTTATCATATAAATAAACCCGACCAATAATTTCTTTAGCTCCAATGTGAAATCTAATCTGGTCACCATTTTTTAAGACAAAATTCAAATCTTTTAGCATCTTTAAATTTGCTTCAAAATATTTTGTTTTAAAAAGAGAGTCAACTTCTGCCAAAACATCGCCCCGCTGCAGCTCATCTTTATCAATACCTGAAAGGTTAATACCTACTCTCTGACCAGGATATACTTTTTGAACTTTATTGTTATGAACCTGTAAACTTCTAACTCTTAACTTTTTAGACTGCGGATAAAGCTCAAGTTCATCTTCAACTTCAATTACACCTCGAAAAAGAGTTCCAGTTACTATGGTCCCAAATCCTTTAAGTGTAAAAACTCTATCAATTGGAAAATATATATTATTTTCAGTTTCTTTACTGCTGATTGTATCTACTATTTTATTAATTTCAGCCTTTAAAGCATCTATTCCATCCATATCTAATGCCGACACAGAAATAATTGCTGCATCTTCTAAAAATGAACCTGCCAGTTTTTCCCTCGTATCTTCTATAACAAGTTTTTTCCATTCTTCATCTACTTTGTCAATTTTAGTTAAAGCTACAACACCATGTTTTACATCAAGCAAATCAAGAATTGCCAGATGCTCTTTAGATTGAGGCATCATCCCCTCATCTGCAGCAACAACTAAAATTGCCAAATCAACACCAGCAGCTCCTGCCAGCATGTTTTTTATAAATTTTTCATGGCCTGGAACATCAATAATACCTGCCTGTTTATCGTTTGCAAGTTCAAAAGAAGTAAAACCAAGCTCAATTGAAATTCCACGTTCTTTTTCCTGTTTTAATCTATCTGTATCTGCACCAGTAAGGGCCTTAATTAAAGTTGTTTTCCCATGGTCTATATGACCAGCTGTACCAATGATAATATTTTTTTCACTCATCAAACTTCCTCCCTCAGAACCTTATTGATCTTTCCAGCCAATAATTTAATTTCATTTTCCTGCACAGTTTTAAGATCAATTATTAATTTCTGATTTTTAATTCTACTAAAAATAGGCATCTCAGTCTGGCGTAATTTATAAGCTAGTTTTTCCGAAGAAATTATATCAGAATCAATTGTCAAAATATAGGTCTTTATCGCAGTAAGAGGATAACTCCCTCCACCTATTCGAGCTGTATCTTTTTCGATTTTAAAGCTGAAATCATCATGTTCTTCTAAATAAGATGATAATTTTTCAGCCCGCTCTTTAACTTTGCTATCTGCTTCTGTAAGCATTTTCAAGGTGGGTATTTTATCTACAGCTTCCTCAAAATTACGATATAGTTTAAGGGTGGCTTCAAGTGCTGCCAGAGTAAATTTATCAACTCTCAATGCTCTCAATAAAGGATGTCGTTCAAGTTTTTTAATGTATTTCTTTTTGCCAACAATTATCCCCGCTTGTGGCCCTCCAAGCAGTTTATCTCCACTAAAGGTTACCAGATCAATCCCGGCATCTATACTTTCTTTTACTGTAGGTTCATAAGGTAGTCCATAAGACTGCAAATCAAAAATTATACCACTGCCTAAATCTTCTATAACTGGAATTTCTCTTTGATGGGCATCATTTACTAGTTCTTCTGCGTCAACAGTTTCTGTAAAACCCTGAATTCTATAATTGCTGGTATGAACTTTTAAAAAAGCACCAGTTTCCTCAGTAACAGCATTTAAATAGTCCTTTAAATAAACTTTATTGGTTGAGCCAACTTCCACTAATTTTGCTCCACTCTGCTCCATCACCTCTGGGACTCTAAATGAGCCACCAATTTCTACAAGTTCACCACGAGAAATTACTACCTCTTGATCTTCAGCTACTGCAGCCAGGACAAGGGTGACAGCAGCTGCATTGTTATTAACTACCAGAGCAGCTTCTGCGCCAGTAAGTTTTTTAATAATATCCTGCACTGAAGAATATCGATCTCCCCGCTCACCACTATCTTTGTCAATCTCTAAAGTTGAATAATGAACAGCAACATTATTTACAGCTTCTGCTGCACTCTCAGCAAGAAGAGATCTGCCCAAATTAGTATGAATCACAACACCAGTTGCATTGATAGCTGGTGACATTTCAGGCTGATATATCTTCTTTAAGTATTTTTTCACTGAATCTAAAATATTTTCTGATTTTAATAAATCTTGATCAAATTTAGCTGGTGAAAAATCATCAGCTAAAATTTTAGTCCTTATTTTATCAGTTACATATCTTATACCATCTAACAAATCAGCTCTGGAATAATTATCTTTAATTTTTTTTGATTTTTCCTCGGCTAATATATCATTTACAGCAGGTATTGATTTTAATAGTTCTTCCTTAACCATGAATTGTTCCTCCTAAAATTAGCAGCCTCTTTTTACTAAAAATATTTTTTTAAAAAAAATACATCTAAGTAGATTGTATAATCTAAATAGATGTCCAAAGGTGTTAATATTTATATGGCGGGAATGTGTGGGAATCGAACCCACCACAGACAGGTCCGCCTGCCTGCCGCTGGATTTGAAGTCCAGGATGTTCACCTTGAACATAAACACTCCCATATATTATCATTAATATAATTATAGCATTATGTTATTTATTTTACAAGCTTTGTTTTGTTAAATTTATGTTCTTTTTTTCTTTAAATGTAACTATCATAGCTGACATAATAACTATCAGAATCCCCAATATTTTTCTATAGCTAATAGTAGAATTTAATAAAAAATAAGAGGCAATAAATGTTATTATTGGCATCGTATTCATATATAATGAAGGCATGGTAACTCCCAAATTTTTAATGCTTAGATTATATAATAAATATCCTGCAGCAGTTGCTATTAAACTCACAAATAATATGTTTGCAGTTATCAAAATAAAGTTTGGAGAACTTATAATATTTTTTAAAATATAGATATCCTTGAAAGCAAAAATGCTGGTAATTAAAGAACCAAAAATACACTGATATGCTAAAACCAAAACAGAATCATATTTTTCTAATAAGTATTCTGCTTTCATAGTATAAGTTATCCAAGAAATAACGCCTAATAACATCAGAAAAAAACCCTTAATAGTAGAAAATATATTGCCGATTTCATTGATATCTATTACTAAATAAACTCCAAAAATAGAAAGTAAAAATAAAAATATAGTTATTCTTTTAGTTTTTGTTTTATTAATAACACTATCAAAAAGCAGAGTTAGAATCGGAATTATTGAACAAATCAAAGAAGCTAAAGCTGCAGAAATATATTGAAGTGAGCTGGTAAAAAAATAATAATAAAGACTCATTCCAAATAAGGCAGAAATAAATAACTTTAGTAAATCAGAGCTATCATTAATTCCTATACCTTTTTTCTGGCTAACAAGAATTAAAAATAAAAATATCCCAGCGAGACCAAATCTTAAAAAAACAATTAACATCGTGGGCAAAAAATTAGTCAAGATTTTCATAGAAATAAAGTTCAAAGCAAATATTGATGTCCCCATAAAAGCACATAAATTCCAAATAAGCATTTTTATCACACTTCTAATTATATTTTAAATTGATCTACAATAGCTGATAAATTTTGAGCCATTACTGTTAAATTTTCTGCAGATTTAACTATTTCTTCTGTTACTCTACTCTGCTCTTCACTGCTTGCAGCAACTTCCTCAGAATTAGATGCTGTTTCATTACTTACACGAGAAATTTCTTCCATATAATCATCTACTTCCTGACTCTCTCCTTTAATTTCCTCCAGATTAAGATCTACCTTTTTAATTAAAGAATTTAAACTGTTAACCATATTATCAATGTCATCAAAAGAATCGTCTGTAGTCTGAATAGAATTTATACTGTTTTCTACTACTTTTCCAGTGTTGTTCATCTTATCATTAGCATCTTTGACAGCGAACTGTATCTCCTTAATTAAAGCTGAGATTTTTTCTGTAGCATTTTCTGATTCTTCAGCTAGATTTCTAATTTCATCTGCTACCACACTAAATCCACGCCCGGCTTCACCGGCCCTTGCTGCTTCAATTGCAGCATTTAAAGCAAGTAAATTTGTCTGAGAAGAAATATCATTAATCAAATTAATTATTGTTTCAATTTGTCCAGAAAGTTCTTCCAGTTTATTTATTTTAACTGCGGCTTGATCAGAATTAATTTTTACACTTTCAATATCAGTAACAGTTTGATTAAGCCTTGTCCTACCTGTTTTAATGCTAGTTACTACATTAGAAGCATTAGCCTGCATTTGACCAGAAATTTGATTTACCTGATTAATGCTTGCTCCCAGACTATTAATATTAGCTTTGCTATCCTGAATCACAGCTGTTTGTTCTTCCGCCCCAGAAGCAACATTTTGAATTGAGTTACTTACTTCATCTGCTGAAGCTGAAACTTCTTGGCTTGAAGCCGATAATTCTTCACTGGCGGCTGATAAATCACTTGATATATCTGCTGCACTACCTATAATTTCTTTCAAATGACTCTGCATAACAGCAAAAGTTTCTGTAACTTTACCAACTTCATCTTTTCTTTTTAAAAGTTTTTCCGGGATTTTTTGGCTCAAGTCACCCTCTGCAATTTGTTCACAATGTTTAACCATCTTATTTAAAGCTTGTATTACATTATTTGAATTCAAAAATAGAATTAGACTAATTAAAACAAAAAGAAAAACAGAAATTAATATTATCCGATTTCTTGCTTGATTTACTGCAGTATAAATTTTTTCCATTGAAAAAGCAAGATTTAAAACTCCAATTTGTTTTCCCTCTACTTCAACAGGTACAAAAACTTCATTTATTTTAATTTCTTGATTATTATAATTATAATCTTTTTCTTTAAAATTATTTTCTCTTGTTTTAACAACTGTTTGAACCAGTTCAGAATTTCTTAAATCTCCAATTTTATCTTTTCGGCTATCGGCTATATTTTCAAGTTCATTATTAATAAAAGAAGCATAAATTATTTCATTGTTTTTTTGAAGCTTTTCAACTAGAGTCTGATAACTAAAACTGTTAGTCAATTCACGCACATTATTAGCTCTAATTCCTACTTGAAGAAAAGTCCCATCATTATTTCTTAAATAACCATATTTATTGTAATTCTCCGATTCGCTATCTTTACGAATATTTTCCATCAAAATATCCTTATTAGAAATCATAAAATCATTAACAGGATGACCAGTTTCGGCCCGCCATCCAACATAATCATCTACAGTCGAATAAATAATTTCACCGGCTGGATTATACCAGGAAATTTCCTGAACCATTGTCTGATCCATTATTTCTCGCAATCGCTTATTGCTGAGATCATCTCGATTTAAAATTGTAACATTAGCTGCTGTTTCTATTTTTTCTTCCAGCATCTTATTAATCGTTGCTAAAGAATTACTATTATCAGCCAGCTGCTGTTCAACTTGTTCTGCCAAATTTAAGCTATTATTATATTGTTCTGTAAATAAATTTTCTTTTAAAAGATTAGTTGTTAAAAAACCGATACTACTAAAGCCAATTAAAATTAGAATAACAGGTATAATAATAAACTTAACTTTCAAAGATAAATTATCAATTAATTTCATTTAATGCTCTCCATTCATAATTCTTCTTTGGTTTGCCGTAACAAATAATGCAAAATATGTAGTTAAATAATTTAGTCAATAAAAAGGAAATATGAGTCTGTTTCAATTATTATTTTGAAACAGACTCTTTCCTATTTTTATAAAACACTTATTAAAGCAAATTGCTAAAATAATATTCAATAAATAGTTTAT
>JBNJFG010000044.1:0-17304 GCA_051746665.1 Bacillota bacterium | reverse complement strand
GCACCACGTTTTTCTGAAAATGGAGCCAAAGGTGAGCTAAAAAAAGTTAGACTTGAACTTAAAGTGCTGGCTGATGTAGGCTTAGTTGGTTATCCTAATGTTGGTAAATCGACTCTGATTTCTCAGGTTTCACATGCAAAACCTAAAATTGATTCTTATCATTTTACAACTTTACATCCTAATTTAGGTGTAGTTAAATATGGAGAATATCAATCCTTTGTAATGGCAGATATTCCTGGTATAATAGAAGGCGCCCATCAGGGAACAGGTTTGGGGGATGAGTTTTTAAAACATCTGGAGCGAACCAGACTATTAGTACATGTGATTGATGTTTCAGGTATAGAGGGTAGAGATCCTTTAGAAGACTTTGAAACTATTAACAATGAACTAAATAAATACAATGATTATCTTGCTTCTCTAGAACAGGTAGTTGCCTTAAATAAAATTGATTTAGAAGAAGGTAGACAGAATATAGAGACAGTTAAATCAGAATTGAATGATCGTGGATATAGTGTTTTCCCAATTTCAGCAGTTACTGGTGAAGGCTGTAAGCCTTTAATTTATCATTTAGGTCAGCGTCTGCAGGAAGTACCAGAACGCGAAATAGAAAAAGAAGAAGAGGTAGTAATTAAACCTGATTTTGTAGATGAACTTTATATTAAAAAGCTGAATAAAGATAAGTTCGCGATTAGAGGAACTTTATTAGAATCCTATTTAGAAAAAACTGATTTTAATAATGATGCAGCTGTACAGAGATTAATGAGAGTTTTAAAACATCACGGTCTAAATGAAATGATGGATTCAGAGGG
Organism: Bacillota bacterium; assembly: GCA_051746665.1. GTDB lineage: Bacteria > Bacillota > Halanaerobiia > Halanaerobiales > Halanaerobiaceae > Halanaerobium. The sequence continues at coordinate 16,495 of JBNJFG010000044.1, read as the reverse complement.
TGTTAAAGAAGGGGACACAGTTGTAATTGGTCCTTTAGAATTTGATTATGTAGAATAATTTGATTAAGTAGAATAAAAAGAAGGAAGGTGTTATAATGTTAACAGGTAAAAATAGAAGTTATCTTAGAGGAGAAGCTAATTCTTTAGATCCAATAGTTCACGTCGGTAAAGAAGGAATTAACGAATCTGTAATTGATCAGTTAAATGAAGCTCTAGAAGCTCATGAACTTTTAAAGGTGAGAATTTTAGAGAGCACAGGTAGAACAACTCGCTCTGCTGCTGAAGAACTTGCTACAGCAACTGGTTCAAATGTTGTTCAAGTAATTGGTGGAATTGCTATTTTATTCCGTCAGCGGGAAGAAGATTCAAACTTTAAACTTTAAATAGATATTAAACCCGGGGGAGAGCTTCACAGGGAGGATTTATTATGTCAAAAGTTAAAATAATAACAGATAGCTGTTCTGATTTACCAAAAGAAATTGTGGACAGCTATGATATAGAATTTTTAAATATAAAGGTTAATATCAATGATAAAGTCTATTATGACCGCTCTGATCTGCAGCCGAAAGATTTTTATCAGTTAATTGAGTTAGGAGATGAAGTTCCAAAAACTTCAAGAATAACTCCAGAAAGATTTAAAGAAGCTTATCAAGAAGCTTTAAAAAAACATGATCATGTTTTAGTTATTGCTTTTTCTTCAAAACTGAGCGGTATTTTGGAATCGGCAGTTGTTGCAAAAAGAGAAATGGAAAGCAATAAAATTACTATAATTGACACTAAAGCAGCTTCTGTTGGTCAGGGACTTTTAGTTTATCAAGCAGCAAAATGGCTTCAGGCTGGAAAATCAATCGAAGATATTGTGCAGGATTTAATGGAGACAGCCTCCAAATTAGAACATATCTTTGCCGTTGGCGATCTTGAAATGCTTAAACGTGGAGGTCGGATCTCTAAAACAAAGGCTGTGATGGCTAATGTTTTAAATATTAAACCTATACTTCATATTAAAGATGGTGAGATTTTACCATATGATAAGATAAGAGGTAAAAAAAGAATGATTTCTTATTTATTAGGGCAGATAGAAAAAAAAGCTGTTCAACCTGAGTCTCAAATTATAGCTATAACTTATTCAGAAAATGAAGAAGATGCCTTAAAATTAAAGAAGAAGATCGAATCCAGATTCAAGCCCCAGGAAGTTATAATTAGTGAAATAGGTGCAGCAGTAGGTACTCATGCTGGACCTGGAACTCTGGCTCTGGCTTTTAAAAATAGTGAAAAAACTGCCAAACCAGAATTATATTAGTTTATTTTTTTATTTTAGCTATCTTACTTATATTAATTTATTTGTTATATTAGTTTGTCTTGATCATATTCAAACTAGATCTAATTAGATTAAAAATTATTAAATATAAAGATAAAAGAAATGTGTGATTTTAAATGGCTATTTTAAACATTAATAACCTAAAAAAAGAATATGGAATTGAAACTGTGCTTAAAAATTTTTCTCTAAATGTAAATCAGGGGGAATCAGTGGCTCTAATTGGGCCTAATGGTTCTGGTAAAACAACGATTTTTAGAATTATCACTGATCAGGAATATTTTTCTGAAGGTACTGTTTCAATCAGAAATGATATTGAAATAGGGTATTTAGATCAGTTACCTGATTTTAAAGCTGAATTGACAATCTACCAGGAATTAGAAAAAGTTTTTGAAGCTGTTAAAAAACAGATAAAAGAAATGAAGAGACTTGAAGAAAAAATAGCTCATCATGGAGAAAGAGTAGATGAATCTGAAATTCATTCTAATAATTTAGAAGCAACTATGAGAGAATATAGTCTGCTGCAGCGAAAATTCGAAAAAGGTGTCGGCTATGAATATCAGAGTAAAATTCGTCAGGTTGCAGCTGGTATGGGTTTTGATGAAGAGGAAATACAGGAAAAAACTCTTGACCAGCTAAGTGGTGGTGAAAAAACTAGAGTGGGACTGGCCAAATTATTATTAATGGAGCCGGATTTGCTGCTTTTGGATGAGCCGACTAATCATCTGGATCTAAAATCAGTGGAATGGCTTGAAAATTATCTTAATTCTTATCAGGGCAGCCTCTTAATTATTTCTCATGATAGATATTTTTTAGATAACACTATTGAAAGAATAGTAGAGATAAAAAATGGTAAAAATGAAGATTACAGCGGTAACTACAGCTATTATCAAAAAGAACGAAAAAGAAGATATGAACAGCGTCTGCGGGAATATAAAAATCAGCAGAAAAAAATTAAAGATCTGGAAGATGCGATAGAACAGCTATATATCTGGGGCCGCTCGCGGGATAGCGAAAAAATGTTTAAAAGAGCAAAGGCAATGGAAAAAAGGCTGGAAAGAATTGATCGGATAGAAAAGCCGCGTCTAAAAGGCAAAAAAATGAAGTTAGAACTTGATGCAGATATTAGAGGTGGAGATGATGTTTTATTTGTAGAGAATTTAACTAAGAGTTTTGAGGAGCTGACACTTTTTAAAGATCTTAATTTTGAACTTCACCGCAGTGATAAAGCTGCAATTATAGGTGATAACGGTACAGGAAAATCAACAATTTTAAGGATTATCATGGGCGAAATAACTGCTGATCAGGGTAGTTTTAAAATCGGTACAAATATTTATCCCGCCTATTATAGACAGGAATTTGAGGGTTTTAGGCCTGAGGATGATTTAATTACTGCTCTGCAGAGAGAAACTGCTGTGACTAACTCTAAAGCAAGAGATATGCTGGCTTCCTTCTTGTTTACAGGCGAAGATGTTTTTAAAAAAGTTCATCAATTAAGTGGTGGAGAAAAAAGCAGGTTAAGATTGCTGCAGCTGATGAGCGGAAATTATAACTTTTTAATTCTTGATGAGCCAACAAACCATCTTGATCTAGCCTCGCGTGAAGTGCTAGAAGATGCATTAAAAGATTATCCGGGTACTGTTTTGATTGTATCTCATGATCGTTACTTTTTAGATAAGGTGATTGATTATATTTATGAATTAGAGAATCAGGATTTAAATAAATATTTTGGAGATTACAGTTATTATAAGGAAAAAAAGAAAAATGAAATTTCTAAGCAGCTGGAAAAAGAAAAACAGGAAGAAAAAAGTGAAGGAAAGCTGGATTATGAGGCTCAAAAAGAAGCACGCAGTCGAGAGATGAAACGCCAAAAAAGAATGGAAGAAATTGAATCTGAAATAGAAGTGCTAGAAAGTGACTTAAATCAGCTAGAAGAAGAAATGACAGCTGAAAAAAATATTGATAAATTTGAAGTGCTGCAGGAATTAAAAGATGAATATGAATCAAAAAACAATAAGTTAGAAAAATTATACAAGGAATGGGAAACTATAATTTAAACTAACTTAGCCTTATGCCGTAATATTAATTGTCTTTAAAATAAGGGGTAATGAGATGGATGATATTCTAGATCAAATAGAAATTAATGTTGAAAAAATAAAAATTTCAAATTCTACTTTAGATCAATGGCAGCAGTTATTAGATATGCTTGTTGAATTTTTTGAAGTTCAAGATGCCTTGATCAATAATTATCAAGCCCCCTATTTAAAAGTCACTAAGGGGAGCTCTAATTCAGAAAACCTATTTTCTGAAGGAAATAAGTTAAAGGTTAAAGGGCTTTATTGTGAAGATGTTATAAAAGAAAAAAAGAGTTTGGAAGTTAATAATGCAGCTGTAATAAAAAAATGGGAAAGTTCAATTTATATGGAAAATGGATTAATTGCTTATTTAGGTTATCCAATCTTATGGCCTAATGGTGAAATCTATGGTACTATTTGTATTCATGATAATCATGAGCGGAATTTTGATAATTCATTAAAAAAACAAATTGAATTTATAAGAGATTTAATAGAAAATAATTTGGAAACAATGTACAATAACCATTTAAATAATAACCTTCGCCAATATTATTCAAAATTAATAGATGTTCTACCAGTCGGTGTAATGATCGAGGATGCTTATGGAAAAATATTAAAGGTAAATAAGGTAATGGAAAATATAACCGGCTATTCTAGGCAAAAGCTTTTAAAAAGTACAGTTTTTGACACATTAGTTCCAGAAGATCAAAAAGATATTGCAAAAGAAAATATCGAAAGAATTTTAAAGGGTGAGGTTTTAATTCATGAACTTCCATCTGTCAACAGTAGAGGAGAAAAATGTTATATTAGACTTCAGGAAAGAAAAATAATTCTACCTAATAATGAGGAAGGTATTATTTCCATTCAGACTGATGTAACTGATAAAATTATAAATGAAGAAAAAATAAAATATGCAGGTTATCATGATAGTTTAACTGACTTATATAATCGCTATTATTTAGAAAAAGAAATTCAGAGTTTGAATCAAGCCAATAATCTTCCAATCGCTCTGATTATGGCAGATTTAAATGGGCTCAAATTAGTTAATGATACCTACGGCCATAATGAAGGTGACAGACTGCTGCAGGAAATGGCGGACATTTTAAAAAATAGCTGTCGAGATAATGATCTAATTGCCCGCTGGGGTGGAGATGAATTTGTTATTCTGCTTCCAGAAACAGATCAAAAAACAGTAGAAAAGATAATAAAAAGAATTAATAAAAAAATTTCTAATACATTTTTAAAATTTGAAGATGGCAGTAAGTTACCACTTTCTGCAGCTTTAGGTTATGGGATCAAAAATCATCTTTATGAAGATATTTTCGAAATCTTAGATACTGCTGAATCTAAAATGTATAAAAATAAGCTGACTGAAAGCAGGAGTATTAAAAGTAATATTGTGAATACACTTTTAAAAACATTAAGCGAAAAAAGTCAGGAAACTTCAAGTCATTCAAATCGGATGGCTGAATTAGCTGAAAAAATGGCCCAAAAAATCAATTTAAATGAGAGCGAAATCAATAATTTAAATTTGATTGCAAAATTACATGATATAGGGAAAACAGTAATACCTGAAAATATTTTAAATAAAAAAGAAAAGTTAACAGCAGCTGATTGGAAGGAAATTAAATCGCATCCTGCTGTTGGTCACCGCATTTTAAATGCAACAGAAGAATTTTCTCATATTTCAGAAGAAGTTTTATCACATCATGAAAATTGGGATGGCAGTGGATATCCAAGAGGTTTAAAAGGAGATAAAATACCACTTTTAGCAAGAATGATAGCAGTTGTAGATGCTTATGATGTCATGACCCACAAACAGGTTTATAAGAAAGCAGTATCTAAAGAAGAAGCCTTAAAAGAAATTAAAAAGAATGCTGGAACTCAATTTGATCCCAATTTAGCGGAGTTATTTATTGAGTTAATGTCAGATTAGTTTTATTTGAGTGAGCCAATAGCTGATTGGTTTCAACTAGCAAATCCTGTTAGATTCTTTTAGATCCTGTTAAATTCTGCTAAAAATTTAAATAATTTTAAAAAGAAAAACCCTGCGAGAGAAGGATGTAACTCGGCAGGGTTTTCTTATATTATAATATTATTAATGTGATATTTTATAATATTATCAGATTTGATTAAAGAGCCTTTGCACCTTCTTCACCGGTTCTGATTCGAATAGCATTTTCAATATCAGAGATAAATATTTTTCCATCTCCAACTTCACCGGTCTGGACAGCTTCTTTAATTACTTCAACAATTTTATCAACTTCAGTATATTCAACAATTAATTCGACTTTAATTTTACTGCGCAGTCTAATCCTGTAAGTTACACCTCTATAGGTTTCTGAATGACCTTTTTGAGAACCATAACCTTTAATTTCAGTAATATTTAAGCCGTTAATTCCAATTGCTTCCAGTCTATCGATTAATTTATCAGTTTTATCTGGTCTGATAATAGCTTCAATTCTTTTCATTTTAGTATCCCCCTTTAATTATTAGTTTTAAGATTAACCATAAAGTCCGGATAAGATTGTGCCCCGTGTTCTGAGTAATCAAGCCCTTCAATTTCATCTGCTTCGGAAACTCTAAGTCCAATCACTGCATCGATAGCTTTAAACAGTATAAAACCAAGTCCAAAGGCCCAGAAGAAAACAGTAACTACTCCAATTAACTGGGTAATTAAGAGACTGATTCCACCACCGAATAAGAGGCCGCCATCTGTAGCGAAAATTCCGACTGCCAGGGTTCCAAAGGCTCCACAAACTCCATGAACCGAAACAGCACCAACAGGGTCATCGATTTGTAATTTATCAAAGAATTCAACAGAATAGATGACTATCATTCCTGCAAGAGCACCAATTATTACAGCTGAAAGATTACCGACATTGGCTGTACCGGCTGTAATTCCAACTAAACCTGCAAGAGCACCATTTAAAGTCATACTCACATCTGCCTTGCCATATTTTATCCAGCTGACAATCATAGCCATCACCGCACCAGCTGCAGCAGCAAGATTAGTTGTTACAGCAATAGAAGCAATAGATAAATCGGTACCTGCTACAGTCGAGCCAGGGTTAAATCCAAACCAGCCAAACCAGAGAATAAAGACACCAAGAGCTGCCATTAAGAGGTTGTGACCCGGTAGTGCATTAGCAGTTCCATCTTCATTATATTTACCAATTCTCGGTCCTAAAACAATAGCCCCAGCTAAAGCTGCCCAACCTCCAACTGAGTGAACAACAGTTGAGCCAGCAAAGTCTATAATTCCCATCCCAGCTAACCAACCACCACCCCAGATCCAGTGTCCTACAACAGGATAGATAAATGCAGTAATCACAACACTGTAAGCTAGATAACCTGAAAAATTAGTTCTTTCTGCCATTGCACCTGAAACAATTGTAGCTGCTGTTGCAGCAAAAACAGTTTGAAAGATGAAAAATGCTGCTATCGGGATATCAAGTCCTAAATTTGCAAATGAATCCTGTAAAAAATAACCTGTAGTTCCGATAAAACTATTTCCACTGCCAAACATAAAGGCAAAACCAACAGCCCAAAAAACTAAAGAACCTGAAGCAAAATCCATCATATTTTTCATTATAATATTACCTGCGTTTTTAGCTCTTGTAAATCCAGCTTCAACCATTGCAAATCCTGCCTGCATAAAGAAAACAAGAAAAGCTGCAATTAAAGTCCAAATTGTATCAATTGCAACTGCATTAGCTGCTGCCTGATCTTCCTGAGCAAAAGCCATCCCACTAAATAAAATTACCAGCAATAATGTAATTAAAATTGCTTTCAAAACCTCACTACTCATTACTCTAATACTCATAATAATTTCCTCCTTGTGTTAGGTATATGTTAACTATGTCTAAATTATATATAGAGCTAACACAAAAAGCAAGGATTCTGTAGTTTATATAACTGTATACAGTAATTCAATTAAAAACTAGGAATTGCTGGCAGTTCTAATTTGTGCTGATTGGCTGCAGATATTGCTTCTATTTTCGCTGCAGTTTCAGGATCAGCTTCTCCGTCTACAATATAGTAGTCGATTTCTCTATAACTTAATCCAATTTCATCTTGATCACTCTGACCATTCCAGAGACCTGCAGAAGGTTTTTTAGTAATAATTTTTTGATCAATTCCCATTTCTCTGGCCAGCCCTCTAACTTCAAGTTTAACTAAATTACCTAAGGGGGCAATGTCTATACCGCCATCTCCGTATTTAGTGAAATATCCTAATTTAAGTTCACTGCGGTTATCGGTTCCAACTACCAGATAATTATTTAAATTTGCGTAGTAATAGAGTAGGGTCATTCTCAATCTGGGCTTCATATTGGCCAGAGCCAGTTTAAGGCTGCCTTCAGCAGCAGCTAAATTTTGATGACTGATTACTTCTTTTAAATCAAGTTCTGGATCACTATTATCAATTGTCTGCAGTAATTTTTGGTAAGGATTATCCAAATCAATTTCTTTATAGTTAATACCAAATTTTTCTGCATGTTTTACAGCATCTACTTTATCTTCAGGATTACTCAAACAGGGCATAATAATTCCTAAAGTGTTTTTCGGAAAAGCTTTCTGACAGAGGAGAGAGGTAACAGAAGAATCAATTCCACCTGATAAACCAATTACTGCTCCCTGACAGCCAGCATCATTAACTTTTTTTCTAATCCAATCAATTAAATCACTTTCTATTTTCTTGTAATTTCTATCTAACATAATTAACACCTCATATTTATAAATTATCTAAATTATTATTTTAATCATCTTTAATAAAAAATGTTATAAAAGCATGAACCTCCCAGAAATATTCAACTGGGAGGTGTCATTATAGGGGGTTATACTTCTAGCTTATCACTTTTTAAAAAGTAGAAAGATATTTATCTAATTCCCACTGACTAACCTGGGTTCTATACTCATCCCATTCGACCTTTTTAGCAGCAGCAAAGTGTTCTAAAACATGTTCACCTAATACACTAGTAATTACATCATCTTTTAATAGCAGATTAACAGCTTCATCAATATTTGCTGGCAGACTTTCAATATTTTTTTCTGCTTTTGTAGCTGCAGACATTTCATAAATATTTTCCAAAACTTCTTCAGGTGGTTCAATCTTATTTTTAATTCCATCCAGACCTGCTTTTAACATTACTGCAATTGCCAGATAGGGGTTAGCACTGGGATCGGGATTTCTTAATTCTAATCTTGTACCTGCACCACGAGCAGCTGGAATTCTGATCAGGGCACTTCTATTTGCACTAGACCAGGCTACATAAACTGGGGCTTCATAGCCGGGAACCAGACGTTTATATGAATTAACTGAAGGATTAGTAATAGCTGTTATTGCTCTAGCATGTTTTAATAAACCTCCGATATAATAATAAGCAGTTTTGCTTAAACCTAGACGGTCATCTTCATCATAAAATACATTTTCTCCATCCTTAAATAATGATTGATGGACATGCATTCCAGATCCATTTTCTCCAAAAATAGGTTTAGGCATAAATGTTGCATGAAGACCGTGTTCATGAGCAATAGATTTTGTAACAAACTTAAAAGTGGCTATATTATCAGCGGTTTCTAAAGCTGGAGCATATTTAAAATCAATTTCATGCTGGCCCGGAGCTACCTCATGGTGAGATGCTTCAACTTCAAAACCCATTTCTTCTAAAGCCAGAACAATACTGCGGCGGGCGTTGATGCCTTTATCAATTGGTCCTAAATCGAAATAACCACCATTATCATGAGTTTTTGTAGTAGCATCACCTTTTTCATCTAACTGGAAAAGGAAGAATTCTGGTTCAGGTCCTACATTCATTTCATATCCCATTTCCTCAGCTTCTTCTAATGCTTTCTTTAATACATTACGAGGTCCCCCGGAAAAAGGCTCTCCATCTGGTTTGTAGACATCACAGATTAAACGAGCAACAGCTCCACCTTCTTCTGGACGCCATGGAAAAATTGTAAAAGTATCATAATCTGGTCTTAAATACATATCAGATTCCTGAATTCTGGTAAAGCCATCAATGGAAGAACCATCAAACATAATTTTGTTGTCTAGGGCATCTTCTAGCTGCTTAAATGTGATTGCAACATTTTTAACTATTCCCAGAATATCAGTAAACTGCATTCTGATAAACCTAACATTCTTTTCTTCTGCCATCTTTAAAATATCTTCTTTACTATACTTTGACATCATAATCACTCTCCTAATAATTTTTCATAAAATCTTGATTTGTAAATTTAAAGTTAAATTTCATTTCCAATTTCCATTTCTAATTTCTGATTTCAGTATAATCCTTTTTCAAATTAAGGTCAACTGTCTTAAAAAACATATAAAAACACCGATGATGACTGTTGTATCAAGGATATCACTGTGGAATTTTAAATTATAGGCTTTTTTTAATCCATGTATACAGATATTATGGATCAACTATTACACAGCTTTTTATTCTTTTTTAATATAATACCTGTATACAAGTATAGAAATTCTTAAATCTATTTACACTAAGAATCTTTAACTTTATACTAAGTAATACACCTTTTCTATATATATGTATGGATCGGGTATAAAAATAGTTTTAAGGTATCTAATACAAAATCAATTAAGTGTAAACTAATCTAAAAAAGAAGGAATGATTAATTATGACTTTTACAAAGATTCCGGAAAAGCAGGGATTATATAGTCCAGAATTTGAACATGATGCCTGTGGCATGGGTTTTGTAAGCCATATTAAAGGGAAAAAGTCTCATCAGATTATAGAGCAGGCCTTAGAAGTTCTTGTTAATTTAAGCCACAGGGGAGCTAGTGGTAGTGAAGATAATACTGGTGATGGTTCTGGTATTCTTATTCAGCTTCCTGACAGCTTTTTAAGAAAGAAAATGAAGTCAGAAGGAATACTCATCCCAAATAAAGGAGATTATGGAGCAGGAATGATTTTTCTGCCCAGAGAAAAAGATAAAAGAAAAGCAGTTAAAAATATTGTGAAAACTGTTGTAGAAAGTGAAGGTCAGCAAATTTTAGGCTGGAGAGAAGTTCCTGTTAATCCAGCTGGGATCGGGAACTCAGCTTTAGAGGTTATGCCTTATTTTTCACAAATTTTTATTAAGAAGTCTAAAGAAGTAGAGCAGGGAATAGATTTTGAACGCAAATTATATTTAATTCGTAAAAAAATAGAAAATAAAATACGTAATTCTGAACATCAGGGAGAGCTGTATTTTGCTTCACTTTCCAGTCAAACTTTAGTCTATAAAGGAATGCTCACACCTGAACAGTTAGAAGGGTTTTTTCTTGATTTAAGTGAACCAGAGATAGAAACAGCAATTGCTCTTGTTCATTCCCGTTTCAGCACCAATACTTTTCCAAGCTGGGAAAGAGCTCATCCAAATCGCTATCTGATTCACAATGGTGAGATCAATACTATGCTGGGCAATCAAAATTGGATGCGGGCCAGAGAGGGAATTTTTGAGAGTGATATTTTCAGCGATGATTTAAAAGAACTGCTGCCGGTAATAGCTCCTGAAGGCAGTGATTCAGCTCGTTTTGATAATGTATTAGAATTTTTAGCATTAACAGGTCGTACACTGGCCCATTCAATGATGATGATGATTCCAGAACCATGGGAACATAATCAGCAGATGGAAAAGAAAAAACGTGATTTTTATCATTATCACAGTACTTTAATGGAGGCCTGGGATGGTCCAGCTGCGATGGCCTTTACTGATGGAACTCAGGTTGGAGCAGTACTGGATCGAAATGGTTTAAGACCCTCAAGATATTATATAACTGAAGATGATTTATTGATTCTTTCTTCCGAAGTTGGAGTTTTAGAACTGCCGGAAGCAAAAGTTATTAGCAAACAGCGTCTAGAACCTGGTAAGATGCTGCTTTTAGATACAGATAAAGGGAGAATTATTAATGATGAGGAACTAAAGGCAGATATTGCTGCAGCTGAGCCTTATGGAAAGTGGCTGGAAAAAGAGCTGATAAGTCTGGAAGATTTAAAAGTTGATTCAGCCAATATTCAAGCAGATCCTGCTGAAGCTGAAAATATAAATTTAGCTGCTGAAAAGATGCAGTCTTCTGAACTTGTTAAAATACAGAAAAGTTTTGGTTACAGTTATGAAAATTTACAGAAGATTTTAATTCCGATGGCCCGAGATGGAGTTGACCCAATTGGTTCAATGGGTAATGATGCCTCACTGGCAGTTTTATCTGATCAACCACAGCTTTTATATAATTATTTTAAGCAGCGTTTTGCTCAGGTAACCAATCCCCCGATTGATTCAATAAGGGAAAAATTAATTACAGCAACAAATACTTTTTTAGGTTCAGAAGGCAATTTACTGCAGCCTGATTCTAAAAGCTGCAGACAGCTGGAATTAGAACATCCTCTGCTCAGCAATAAAGAATTAAATTTAATAAAAAATATAGATCAATCTGGTTTTAAAACAGCTGTGTTGGATATTACCTTTAATAAAGAAGAAAGTGGAAGTCTGGCAGCAAGAATGGACGAATTATTTGCTGAGGCAGAAGAATTAATAACTAAAGGAGTAAATATTTTAATACTTTCTGATCGTGGTGTTAATAGTAAAAAAGCTGCAGTACCAGCATTATTAGCAGTAAGTGGACTTCATCATAATTTAATTAAAAAAAGTTTAAGAACCAGAGTTAGCATAATTTTAGAATCTGGTGAGCCAAGAGAAGTCCATCATTTTTCAGTTTTAATTGGCTACGGTCTGGATGCAGTAAATCCTTATCTTGCCTATGCAACTCTTGAGCAGTTGGTAGCAGAAGAGCATCTACAATTAAGTAAAGAACAGGCAGTTGAGCAATATATTAAGGCAGCAGTTAAAGGTGTTGTTAAAGTTATGGCTAAGATGGGAATCTCTACAGTTCAAAGTTATAGGGGAGCCCAAATTTTCGAAGCAATTGGAATTTCGGAGTCAGTTATTGATAAATATTTTTGCCGTACAGCTTCAAGAATTGGTGGGATTGGAATAGCTGAAATTGAAAAAGAAAGTATTATGAGGCATGATAATGCATTTAAAGGAATTAAAGTAGAAAAAGAAACACTTGATTCTGGTGGTAGTTTTAGCTGGAGAAAAGATGGAGAAGAACATCTTTATGATCCAGAAACAATTTATCTGCTGCAGCGGGCAGTAAGAGAAAATAATTATGATTTATTTAAAAAATATAGTGAAAAAATAAACGATCAAAGTTCAAAAATGCTGACTCTGCGCGGACTTTTAGAACCAGAATACCAGCCGGAGCCTATTCCTTTAGCGGAAGTCGAGTCAGCTGAAAAAATAATGAAGAGGTTTAAAACAGGGGCGATGTCTTATGGATCGATCAGTCAGGAGGCCCATGAATCTTTAGCAATTGCAATGAATAGAATTGGAGGTAAAAGCAATACCGGAGAAGGTGGAGAAAATCCAGAACGTTTTACTCCAGATGCAGATGGAGATTTACGCAGCAGTGCTATTAAACAGGTTGCCTCCGGCCGCTTTGGAGTTAATTCACATTATCTGGTTAATGCAAAGGAAATTCAAATAAAGATGGCTCAGGGAGCAAAACCAGGAGAAGGGGGACAGCTTCCTGGGAAAAAAGTATATCCCTGGATTGCTGAAACCCGGGGTACAACACCCGGGGTAGGACTTATTTCACCACCACCTCACCATGATATCTATTCAATTGAAGACTTAGCTCAGCTGATTCATGATTTAAAAAATGCAAATCGTGAGGCCCGGATTAATGTTAAATTGGTATCAGAAGTTGGAGTTGGTACTGTTGCAGCTGGGGTAGCCAAAGGTAAGGCAGATGTAATTTTGATTAGTGGCTATGATGGTGGTACTGGAGCTTCTCCCAGAACAAGTATCAGACATGCAGGACTGCCCTGGGAGCTTGGACTGGCTGAGACTCATCAGACACTAGTTTTAAATGATCTAAGAGATCGCGTTACTTTAGAGACTGATGGTAAGATAATGACCGGAAAAGATTTAGCAGTTGCAGCAATGCTGGGAGCAGAAGAATTTGGTTTTGCTACAACTCCTTTAGTTGCTTTAGGTTGTGTTATGATGAGAGTCTGCAGCAAAAATACATGTCCTGTTGGAATTGCAACTCAGGACCCAAAACTTCGGAAAAAATTCCAGGGTAAGCCAGAACATGTGGTTAACTTTATGCGTTTTATGGCTGAAGATTTTCGCCAGGAGCTAGCAGCCTTAGGATTTCGTTCAGTCAACGAGCTTGTTGGTAGGGTTGATAAATTGAAACAGAATAAGAAAAAAGAGCACTGGAAGGCTAAAGGACTTGACTATTCTTCAATCTTATATCAGCCAGAAATTGCCCACCAAAAGGCAGTTTACTGTCAGCAGAAACAGGATCATGGACTAGATAAAAGTCTGGACTTAAGAGAACTGCTTGAACTAAGCAAAGAAGCAGTAGAAAATGGGGTCCAGCTTCAAAAAGATTTAAAGATAAAAAATACAGATCGGGTTGTCGGTACTATTTTAGGCAGTGAGATAACTAAACGATATGGAGCAGTTGGTCTGCCTGAAGATACTATTCAGCTTAGTTTTGAAGGCTCAGCAGGACAGAGTTTTGCTGCTTATCTGCCCCGAGGTGTCAGTTTCCGACTTAAAGGAGACAGCAATGATTATCTGGGCAAAGGATTATCTGGGGCAAAAATCATAGTTGAAAAATCAGTAGAATCTAAATTTAAGGCTGAAGAAAATATCATTATCGGTAATGTGGCTTTTTTTGGTGCTACAGCCGGAGAAGCCTATATAGAAGGAAAAGCAGGTGAGCGTTTTTGTGTTCGCAACAGTGGAGTTAAAGCTGTTGTTGAGGGATTAGGAGATCACGGTTGTGAGTATATGACAGGTGGTAAAGTAGTTGTACTTGGTCAGGTTGGGCGCAATTTTGCGGCTGGAATGACAGGTGGAACGGCCTATGTATATGATTTAGAAAATAATTTTAAAGATAAAGTAAATAGTGAAATGGTTGAACTAGATTATTTAACTGAAACAGAAGATGAAATGCTGATTAAAACAATGATTAAAGAACATTTAAAATACACAGGTAGTGAGCGAGCAACAGAAATTTTAAATAACTGGCAGAAATCTAAAAAGAAATTTATTCGAGTTATGCCTAAAGATTATCAACGAATGATTAAAGCAATTGCTAATTTTGAAGCTCAAGGTCTTGAAAAAGAAGCTGCTTTAATGAGTGCTTTTGAGCAAAACGCTCAAGATAAAGCAAGAGTTAGCGGTAACTAGGACAGAGGAGGAAATATAATGGGTAAAGCAACAGGTTTTATGGAATATCAGCGGGAAGTCCCTAAAGAAAGACCGCCTAAAGAAAGAATAAATGACTGGAAAGAATTCAAAAATATATTTAATGAAAAAGCAGCTAAAATTCAGGGAGCTCGCTGTATGGAATGTGGAATTCCTTTCTGTCACAGTGGTCTGGAGATTGGTGGTATGGTATCTGGCTGTCCAGTAAATAATCTGATTCCGGAGTGGAATGATTTAATTTATAAAGGTAAGTGGGAAGAAGCAGTTAGAAGACTTTTAAAAACTAATAATTTTCCTGAATTTACTGGTCGAGTTTGTCCGGCTCCCTGTGAGGGTTCCTGTACACTGGGGTTGAATGATCCTGCAGTAACAATTAAAGCAAATGAATATCAGATAATAGAAAAAGCTTTTGCAGAAGGCTGGATTCAGCCAGAACCACCGGAGCTTAGAACCGGAAAATCTGCAGCAGTGGTTGGATCTGGCCCGGCTGGACTGGCAGCAGCAGATCAGCTAAATAAATTAGGACATCAGGTTACAGTTTACGAGCGTCAAGATAGAATTGGAGGTCTTTTAGTTTATGGAATTCCAAATATGAAACTAGATAAAGAAAAGGTGTTGAAACGTCGTTTAGATATTATGGAAGCTGAAGGGGTAGAGTTTATAACCGGGACTGAAATTGGCAGTGAGCTCAGTTTAGAAGAATTAAAAAGCAATTTTGATGCAGTTGTAATTGCAGGAGGAGCAACTAAAGCCAGAGATTTAGAAGTTCCAGGTAGAAAAGCAGAAGGAGTCCATTTTGCAGTTGATTATCTGAAAGCAAATACAAAGCATATCCTGGGTGATAATAATCCAGACTATATTTCAGCTGCAGATAAAAATGTAATTGTGATTGGTGGTGGAGATACCGGGACAGATTGTGTAGCAACTGCTATCAGACAGGGAGCAAAAACAGTAAAACAATTTGAGATTATGCCCAAATCACCAGCTGAAAGACAGGCTGATAATCCCTGGCCTGAATGGCCTAAAACCCTTAAAGTAGATTATGGTCAGGAAGAAGCAGCAGAAGTTTTTGGTTCTGATCCCAGAGAATTTCTAATAATGACAGAAAAAATAATAACTGAAGAGCTTAACGGCCGGAAAGTTATAAATGGAGTGAAAACAGTTAAAATAAACTGGGAAAAAAATGAGAATAATCGTTTTGTACCTATTAAACAGGTAGATACTGAAAAAAATTGGCCTGCTGATCTAATATTAATTGCAATGGGCTTTTTAGGACCTGAAGAAAACATTATTAAATCAGCCGGTCTTGAGCAGGATGGGCGCTCAAATGTTAAAGCAGATTACGATGATTTCAAAACTAACATTGAAGGTGTTTTCGCTGCTGGTGATATGAGGCGGGGTCAGAGTCTGGTAGTTAACGCTATTGATGAAGGACGCAAAGTTGCAATTAAAGTTGATGAATATTTAAGTTAAATATCTTTATCTGCTCCATTAACTATGATATACTGAACATAGTTAATACAAGAGTTAATATTAATTAAATAAAACAATATCTATAATATATAAATGCCGCTAGTGGAAATTATTAAGAGATAGGTGGTGTTAACCTTGGATCAGGAGCTTTTAGATGGCATCAGACAGATAATAAGGGAAGAAATATCTGGTGTTGAAGAAGATGTCTCAACTTTAAAAACTGATGTTTCGTCATTAAAAAATGATGTCTCAACTTTAAAAACTGATGTTTCATCACTAAAAAATGATGTCTCAACTTTAAAAACTGATGTTTCGTCACTAAAAAATGATGTCTCAA
>JBNJFG010000043.1:0-17339 GCA_051746665.1 Bacillota bacterium | reverse complement strand
ATGGTGCCCCCGGTAGGAGTCGAACCTACGCTCAAGGCTTCGGAGGCCTTTGCTCTATCCACTGAGCTACGGGGGCATTACTTAAATTATTTTAACAGAAGCCGACTATAATGTCAACAAGTTAAGCTGTTTAAAGATTTAATAATAAATAAAAGATTAATATTAATTATTTAACATTAGTTTAGGACTTTTAATGATATAATGATCTCCAGAAAATAAATTATTTGGAAGGAGATTAAATTATGAAAAATAATTGTGAAAACAATGAGTGAACATGATCATGATCATTCAGATGTCTCAAATATTAAAGTGGCTTTTTTCTTAAATTTATCATTTACTATTATTGAAATTTTTGGAGGTTTTTTTACCAATAGTATGGCTATTTTATCTGATGCTCTGCATGATTTAGGAGATTCACTTTCTCTAGCTATGTCCTGGTATTTAGAAAATTATTCGCAAAAAGGAGCCGATAAGGATTTTAGTTATGGTTATGCTCGGTTTTCTCTTTTAGGTGCCCTAATTAATAGTATAGTTTTAATTTTAGGATCTGTTTTTATCTTAACAAAAGTAATCCCCAGGATTTTTGCTCCTCAGGCAGTTCATCCGGAGGGAATGATGTACCTTGCTATATTCGGAATAATAATCAATGGAATCGCTGTTTTTAAATTAAGAGGAGGAAGCTCTTTAAATAAAGAAGTTGTCAGCTGGCATTTATTAGAAGATGTTTTAGGCTGGATTACAGTTCTAATAGTAAGTATTATTTTAATTTATAAAGATCTTCCAATTTTAGACCCGCTGCTTTCTTTAGCAATTAATATCTACATTTTATATAATGTATTTTCTAAGTTAAAAAAAGTCTTAAATGTTTTTTTACAGAGAGTTCCATCTGGAATTGAGATTGAATCTCTGCAGCAAAAAATTGCAGAAGAGACTCGAGCTTTATCAGCTCATCATACTCATATCTGGACCTTAGATGGAGAAAAGAACTTTCTCAGTACTCATGTGATTATTCCAGATCAATTTTTAAAAGCAGAAATAGTTGAGCTGAAATCTAAAATTAAAACCCTGCTGGCAGCAGAAAAAATTGATCATGTAACAGTAGAAATAGAATACGAAAACGAAGAATGTGAGAACAAAAACTGTGATGCTTAAGCAGTTAAAATTCTTGACACAAATCTTTTAATATGGTAAAGTAATTAAAAATAGAATAATAGCTTATCAAGAGAGGTGGAGGGACTGGCCCTGAGAAACCCAGCAACCAGCAGTTATACTGCCCGGTGCTAACTCCAGCAGGTTTAACCTGAAAGATAAGCAGTTGTGAACCCCACTTCTGCTTAGAAGTGGATTTTTGTTTTTATAAAGTAGATAGTAGTTTTGAGGAGGATAAAGATGAAAATTAAAGATATTTTTGATAAAAAAGAAGTAGTATTTTCACTGGAGGTTTTTCCACCCAGACCAGATGTTCCTATAGAAAATATTTATCAGACTCTAGAAGAATTGAAAGATATCAATCCCGATTATATTAGTGTAACTTATGGAGCTGGTGGGGGAGTTAGAAAAAATAGAACCTGTGAACTTTCTTCAATTATTAAAGAAAAATATGGTGTGGAGGCTCTGGCTCATTTAACCTGTATTAATTCAGATCAAAAAAATTTAAATAAAATATTGACTCAACTAGAAGAAAATAATATAAAGAATATTTTAGCATTAAGAGGTGATAAACCAGCAGCTGGAGAAGTAGCTGGAGAGTACAATTATGCTTATGAGCTTGTTGAACATATTAAAACAAATAATGACTTTGGAGTTGCAGCAGCCTGCTATCCAGAAGGTCATTTAGAAACAGAAAGTATTGACCAAGATCTGGAATATTTAAAACAAAAAGTTGATAGTGGAGTTGACTACTTAATATCTCAGATGTTTTTTGATAACTCACTTTTCTATAAATTTCGCAAAAAGGCAGAGAAAAAAGGTGTAAATGTTCCCATAGAAGCAGGAATCATGCCGGTGATTAATAAAAAACAGGTAGCAAGAATTATAGAATTATCTGATGCTTATTTTCCAGCAAAATTCAAAAGAATATTGAATAAATATGAGGATAATCCAGAAGCCTTAAGAGATGCAGGAATTGCCTATGCAGTTGAACAGATAGTTGATTTAATTTCCAGTGATGTTGATGGTATACATCTCTATACAATGAATAACCCCTATGTAGCCCGTAGAATCAAAGAAGCTGTAGGCTCTTTAATTAATCATATTAATACTCAAAAAGTACAGAAAGCTGTATAAGATGAAATTTAAAATTGATAAAACAGAAGTTTTAAGATATCTGCAGGCTTCAAAAAAATTAGATGATAACAATATTAATAGATTAATTGAAGAATCAATAACTGAAATAAAAGCCTTAATTAACTTTCGTTATTTATATCAAAAATTTCCGATCAAGAGAAATGATAGTAAACTAAAAGTAGAAGGAACAACTCTTGTTTTAAAGGGTGAAAGTATCAGAAAACACTTAAATAACTCAGAAAAAATATATATAATGGCAGCTACTTTAGGAGCTCAAGTTGATAGAAAGATATCATATTATGAAAAAATATCAGTGACTAAATCTATGATTTTTGATGCTTGTGCCACAACAGCTATTGAAGCAGGCTGTGATCAGGTTGAGGAAGAAATAAAAAAAGAAGTCCTGGCAGCAGGAAATAAAGGTATCACCTTTCGCTACAGTCCTGGTTATGGTGACCTAGAAATTGATATTCAAAAAGAAATTTTAAGAATTTTAAATGCACCCAGAAAAATAGGCTTAACTGCTTCCAAATATAATATATTATTGCCAGCTAAGTCAGTAACGGCAATTATTGGAGTCATTGCTGAAAAATCAGAAATTGAAAAAAAAGCAAAAATTTTAAGTTTAGATCGAAAAAATGATAATATAGAAAACAGAGATTTAGAATTTGAAGAAAGACACTGCAAAAACTGTCTTTTAGATCAAGATTGTGAACTGCGAAGAAAGGGGATTTATTGTGGAGCTAAAAAATAAATTGGGGAAAGAAATGATAATATTTGATGGAGCTATGGGAACAGTTCTCCAGCAGCGTGGTTTAAAAGCTGGTGATATTCCGGAAAAATTAAATATAGAAAATAGTGAAGATATTATAGATATCCATAAAAGTTATTTAAAGGCAGGAGCTGAGATTTTAACGACAAATACTTTTGGCGCTAATGCCCTAAAAATGAATGAATTAGATTATTCTGTAGAAGAAGTTATTTCAGCTGCAGTAGAAAATGCCCGACAGGCAGTAATTGAATCAGGAATAGATGCTGCAGTAGCTCTAGATATGGGGCCGATAGGTGAGCTTTTAGAACCAATGGGCAGTCTGGAGTTTGATGAAGCATATAATCTTTATCAGCAGCAGGTGCTGGTCGGAGTTGAGTCTGGAGCTGATTTAATACATATTGAAACAATAGCAGATCTATATGAGGCAAGGGCTGCAGTTTTGGCAGCTAAAGAAAATTCTAATTTACCAATTTTTTGTACTTTAACTTTTGAAGAAAATGGAAGAACATTTACTGGTGGCAGTATTCGTTCTATGATTTCAGTTTTGGAAGGCCTGGGAGTTGACGGAATCGGGCTTAATTGCTCTTTAGGCCCTAAAAAGCTGGAGCCTCTGGTGGAAGAGGTGCTTAAATATTCAGAAAAACCGGTTATTCTGCAGGCAAATGCAGGTCTGCCGGTAGTTAAAGATGGAGAAACAGTTTTTAAAATATCTCCTGAAGAATATTTTAAACCGTTAAATAGACTTTATCAAAAAGGATTAGCTGTTATCGGCGGCTGCTGTGGCACTAACGAAGAATTTATTTCTCTGATTTCCAAAAAATTAAAAAATAAAAAGATAAAAAAACGAGAAGTTATAAAAGAAAGTCTTGTCTGTTCTCCCTCCCAACATCTTAACCTAAAAGAAGTTAACGTAGTTGGAGAAAGAATTAATCCAACTGGCAAAGCAGCGTTTAAAGAAGCTTTGAGAAATGGTAATTTAGATTATATTTTGAAAGTTGCTGTAGAGGAAGTAGATGCAGGAGCAGATATTTTAGATGTTAATCTCGGCCTGCCGGAGATAGATGAAAAAGAAATGATGGTTAAAGTAATTAAGGAACTGCAGGGGATTATAGATACTCCATTACAGATTGATTCTAGTAACCCGGATGTTATAGAAGAAGCCTTAAGATATTATAATGGAACTGCAATTGTTAACTCAGTAAATGGAGAGGCTGAAGTGCTGGAGAAAACTCTTCCGGCTGTTAAAAAATATGGAGCAGCAGTTATCGGCCTGACAATGGACGGTGATGGCATACCCGCTGCAGCAGAAGATCGTTTTGAAGTTGCAGAAAAAATTGTTAATAAAGCAGCTGAATATGGAATTAGCAGAGATAAGATTATAATTGATTGCCTAACTCTGACTGCTTCTGCCCAGCAGGAAGGTGTTAAAGAAACTTTGAAAGCAGTAAAAATAGTTAAAGAAAAATTGGGAGTTAAGACTACGCTTGGAGTTTCTAATGTTTCTTTTGGTCTACCGGAACGCCCTATTTTAAACAGGACATTTTTAAGCATGGCTCTCTATCAAGGTTTAAATCTGCCAATTATTGATCCTAATGATGAAGAAATGATGGCAGCAGTTAAGGCAGCTGCAGTTTTAAATAATATTGATCAGGGTGCTGCTAAATATATAGAATATATGGCTGAATTAGAAGCGGAATCAGATTCAGCAGAGATTAAAAAAAATCAGAAGAAGGAAGATGATTTACAGACAGTAATTATTAAGGGTTTAAAAAATGAAGCAGCTCATTTAACAAAAGCTGCCTTAAAAGAAAATGAAGCTATAGAAGTAGTGAACAAATATTTAATTCCTGCCCTTGACATTGTGGGTGAGAGTTATGAAAAAGGAGAAATATTTTTACCACAGCTTGTACAATCAGCAGAAACAGTAAAAGAGGCTTTTTTAGTTTTGAAAGAAGAGATGGCCCGTACAGGTGGTAGAGATATTTCTAAAGGAAAAATTGTGATGGCTACCGTTAAAGGTGATGTCCATGATATTGGGAAAAATATAGTAAAGACTGTTTTAGAAAACTATGGTTATCAGATAATTGATCTGGGTAGAAATGTAAATATTAAAGATATAGTTAAAGTGGTTAAAGAAAATAAGATTAAACTATTAGGTTTGAGTGCTTTAATGACAACAACTGTTAAAAATATGGAAAAAACAATTAAGGCAGTTAGAGAAGAAGTACCCGAGGTAAAAATTATGGTTGGTGGTGCTGTTTTAACAACAGATTATGCAGATATGATAGATGCTGATTATTATGCCAGGGATGCAAAAAAAGCAGTTGAAATTGCTAAGAAAGTTTTTGCCGAGTAAATTTATCATTGTTTTTAAAAATTAGATAAAAAAAGCAGGCCAAGAATTAAAAATTTCTTAGCCTGCTTATATTTATTTTATTTCTTCAATGCTTTCATGTTCAGCAGCAAGGTCAGCATAATGTAAAGCGTGCTGTTTTAACTCAATGATTTTTTCTTTAGTAATGCTGCGAATCACTTTAGCAGGGACTCCTACAGCCAGGCTTCCAGGTGGAATTTCTGCATTTTCTGGAACAACAGCACCAGCGCCAACAATTGATCCTTCACCAATTTTAGCACCACTTAAAATAGTAGCATTCATCCCAATTAAAGATTTATTACCAATTTTACAGGCATGAATAACTGTATTATGGCCAATGGTCACATAATCTCCAATATCAACACCTAAATTTTGTTCGACATGGACAGTAGAATTTTCCTGGATATTTGAATATTTACCAATTTTAATTTTTTTGATATCACCTCTAAGGACTGTGTTATACCAAATGCTGCTGTGCTCAGCTATTTCGACATCTCCAATTATATTACTTCCCGGAGCAATAAAAGTTTTTTCTGCAATTTTAGGACTTTTCTTTTTAAATTTATATAACATTTTAAAACCTCCATTATTTTTGTCATTATTAAATGAATTCTATTTAAAGCTTAAAACTCCTCTTTTTATTAGTTCATTTAACTTGCAAGCACTGATAAAATAATTTATAATTAAAGGTGCATGAAATAAGAGGTGAAAAATATGTCAAAAAAAAGCGTGGCTATATTTGGGGGAACATTTGATCCTCCTCACTTGGGACATTTTATTTTAGCTGAGCAGCTTAAAAATAATTTTGGACTGACTGAAATTATATTTATGCCGACTGGGAAGCCACCACATAAAAAAGATAAAGTTATTTCACCCAATGAAGATAGATTAAATATGCTTAAATTGGCTGTAGAAGAAAACGATTTTTTTTCGCTATCAGACTGGGAGATTCAAAATGAAGGATATTCTTATACAGCAAAAACCCTGGAGCAGTTTGTACCGCAAATTGATGCTGACGAGATCTTTTTTATAATAGGTGCAGATTCTCTGGCAGAAATTTTTAAATGGAAAAAGCCGGAATATTTATTATCTGAAGGTAAATTTATAGTTTTTAATCGGCCAGGTTATGATTTAAAAGAAATTACAAGCCAAAAAAAATATAAAGCTTATTTGGATAATATTATCACATATCAGGGTTTAAATATTGAGATTTCATCTTCCTTTATTAGGGATGAATTTAAAAAAGGAAATTCTATTCGTTATTTAACTTTAGATAAGATTGAACAATATATAGAAGAAAATAATCTTTACAGGTGATAGAGTGAAAGTCTGCTCGCAAATCTCGTGGGCTTGCCCCGAGGAGGGTCAAAAAATGTCATTAGCTAAGGAAGATTTTTTATTAGAAGTTGATTTAGGGGAAATAAAAAAAAGATTAGGTAAAAAGAGATATAAACACACCCTATATGTGCTTGAGGCAGCTTCTAGATTAGCAAACAAATTAAATCTTAATCAAAAAAAAGTTAAAACAGCTGCTTTATTACATGATATTGCTAAATCTAAAAATCCTGAAGAACTTAAATTGATTCTCAAAGATTCTAGGTGGAATGTTGATCAGTTGGAGGCTGCAATTGCACCTATACTTCATGCTCCAGCAGGAGCTGTAATTGCGGAAAAAGAATTTGGAGTAGAAGATCAGGAAGTTTTAGAAGCTATACGTTACCACACCCTGGGCCATCCCAAGATGGGAAAGATAGCTCAGGTTATTTATGCTGCCGACTTCATTTCAGAAGATAGACAGTTTTCAACTTTAAATAAAATCAGAAAAAAAATAGAAAGAGATTTTGAATTAGGATTATATTTAATTACAACAAATATTATTAAATATCAACTTGAACAGGATAATTTTATCCATCCTTATTCAAATGATTTACGAAATAAACTATTAAAGAGAAGTGATCAATAAATGTTAGAAAAATTAACTGACTGGAAATATATAGCCTTAATTATATTTTTAGTTATTATCGGTGTTACTGCGGCATTTTTGTGGAATGATGATTTAACCCAAATTTCATCAGAAGGGCCTTTTAAAGACAATAAAATAAATATTCTTGCTGTTGGTTATGATGCAGAGCTAAATGGCCCCTCAAGAGCTGATACAATTATTTTAATAAGTATCGATGTAGATACAAATGAAGCAGGTCTGATATTTTTACCCAGAGATACTTATATCCGATCTGAAAAAAGAAATTTCACTAAATTAAATTCTTCTCATGTTTATGGTGGCATTGAATTAACTGAGGAAACAATAGAAGAAATGCTTAAAATTGATATAGATTACTATTTAGAAACAGATTTCAAAGGTTTTGAGAGAATTATTGATCGTTTAGGTGGAGTAAATATAAAAGTAACTGAGCATTTGAATTATGTTGATAAAGCTGGTGGCTTGCATATAAATATTCCAGCGGGTCAGCAGAATTTAAATGGTAAACAGGCACTTCAGTATGTTCGTTATCGTGATGAAAGAGGAGATATTGGGAGAATAGAGCGTCAGCAAAAATTTGTAGATGCAGTTTTTGCTAAAGTATTGTCTCCTGCTATTATTACTAAAATTCCAGGTATCATCAAAGAAGTTAATGATGCGATTAATACTAATATACCAATTCAGGATGTTACTCCATTTTTAAATACTGCTAAAGAAATTAATTTAAATCAGATTGAGACTAAAATGCTGCCAGGTAAGCCTGAATATATAAATGGTATTAGTTATTGGATTCCTGATTTAAAAGAAACTAATATAATAATCGATAATCTGGTACGAAATAAGTCATATATTCAAAACAAAGATTATCAGCTGACCGTATTAAATGGTGTGGGTGAATCTGGTGCAGCTTCAAATACAGCTGATCTGCTTGAAAAATATGGATTTAAAATTGATGATATAGGAAATGCAGATAATTATAATTATGAACAATCTATTATTGAATATTATAATAAAGATGATGAAAAAACAGCTTCTCAGATTGCTGAATTATTAGCTGGAAAAATAAAGTATGTTGAGGATCCGGAAGAAAATAAAAATATTAAAATTATAGTTGGAGCAGGCTATGAGAAGTCTGTATAAGGAGGAATTAACTAATGTCAGATTTAACTATTAAAGATATTGCTTTACTTGCTGCTGATGCAGCTGACGATAAAAAAGCAGAAGAGATAGAAATTTTAAATGTTCAGGGTCTAACAGTTATAGCCGATTACTTTGTGATCTGCAGTGGAAATTCTGATCAGCAGGTTAGAGCAATAGCCAGAGCTGTTGACGAAAGATTGTCTGAAAAAGGAATTGAGCCAAAAAAAATGGCTGGAATGAATGATGCAAAATGGGTTTTGATTGATTATGCTGATATAATTGTCCATGTTTTCCATAAAAGAGAAAGAGAGTATTATGATCTGGAAAGATTATGGTCAGATGCAGAAAAGATTTTGCGTCAGGAAGATAAAGAAGAGTAGAAAGAAGAGTAGACTCTATTAAATACAAATTTGGTGATTTAATTTAATAAATATATAATATTTTCAACTAAATGAGGAGAGTGAAGATCTTTGAAAGACTATTATCCATTTCAAGAAGTAGAGAAAAAGTGGCTTAAAAATTGGGAAGACTCAAATTTACATAAAACTGGAGAGGATCCCGAAAAAGAAAATTATTATGTTTTAGAAATGTTCCCTTATCCATCAGGGAATTTACATATGGGGCATGTAAGAGTTTATTCTATTGGTGATGTTATTGCCCGTTATAAAAGAATGAAGGGCTATAATGTTTTACATCCGATGGGGTGGGATGCTTTTGGTCTGCCTGCAGAAAATGCAGCAATCAAACACGGTAACATTCATCCTAAAGATTGGACTTGGGAAAACATTGCTCATATGAAAGAACAAATGAAGGCAATGGGTTTAAGCTATGACTGGGACCTAGAAGTTACTACAGCAGCAGAGGATTATTACAAGTGGACTCAGTGGTTTTTTACTCAGATGTTTAATGATGATTTAGCTTATAGAAAAGAATCAACTGTTAACTGGTGTCCAAGCTGTGAAACAGTGCTGGCAAATGAGCAGGTTGTAAATGATGCCTGTGAACGCTGTGGAACTGAAGTAGATCATAGAGATTTAGAACAGTGGTTTTTAAAAATAACTGATTATGCAGAAAGACTCTTAGATGACCATGAGCTTTTAGATGGCTGGCCTGAAAAAGTAAAAACAATGCAAAAAAACTGGATTGGCCGCAGCGAGGGTTGTAGAGTTAATTTTGAGCTGCCTAAACTCGAAAAAGATTTAGAAGTTTTTACAACCAGACCAGATACGCTTTTTGGTGCAACATATATGGTTTTAGCTCCCGAGCACCCATATGTTTCTGAATTAACAGCAGGAACTGAAAAAGAAGAAGAGGTTAATAATTTTATTAAAAAAGTTAAGAAACAGAAAGAGCAGGAAAGAACCTCAGCTGAAACTGAAAAGTTAGGTATTTTTACAGGTGCTTATGCTGAAAATCCTGTTAATGGAGAAGAAATACCTGTTTATATAGCAAATTACGTACTAATGGGTTATGGTACCGGAGCAATTATGGCTGTACCTGCTCATGATCAGCGTGACTTTGATTTTGCTCGTAAATATGATATTGATATTAGAGCTGTAATTCAGCCAGAAGATAACAAGGAAGAACTGGTTGGTTCAGAAATGGAAGCAGCTTATGCTGGAGATGGACATTTAATCAACTCTGGTAAATATAATGGTTTAAATGTAGAAGAAGCTTTTGATAAAATGGCGGCAGATTTTTCTGAAGCAGGTTTTGTTAAAGTAGAAACAAATTACCGTCTGCGCGACTGGTTGATTTCCCGTCAGCGTTACTGGGGAGCTCCAATTCCTATTGTTTATTGTGATGATTGTGGAGCTGTGGCAGTACCAGAGGAAGATTTACCGGTTGAGCTGCCTCATGATGTAGAGTTTTCTCCAACTGGAGAATCACCACTTAAAAAAGTGGATAGTTTTGTTAATACTACCTGTCCTGAATGTGGAGGACCTGCCAAAAGAGAAACAGATACCATGGATACTTTTGTTGATTCTTCTTGGTATTTTATGCGTTATGCAGATTCTAAAAATGAGGAAATACCATTTACTAAAGAAAATTTAGATAAGTGGTTCCCTGTTGATCAGTATATAGGTGGAATTGAACATGCTATACTGCATTTATTATATGCTCGTTTCTTTACCAAAGTGGTTCACGATATGGATATGACAGATTATGTTGAGCCATTTACCAACTGGTTAGCTCAGGGAATGGTGCTAAAAGATGGTGCTAAGATGTCTAAATCAAAAGGGAATGTAGTTGATCCAAAAGATATTTTAGATGAATATGGTGCTGATACAGCACGTTTATTTATTCTTTTTGCTTCCCCTCCAGAAAAAGATTTAGAGTGGAGTGATAAAGGAGTTGAAGGTGCTGATCGTTTCTTAAATCGAGTCTGGCGTTTTGTGACTGAAAATCTTGAGCTGATTAATAATGCTGGAAATGAGCTCAAAGCAGATAGTCTGGATAAAGATGCAAAAGCACTTTATCGGACAATGCATGCCAGCATTAAAAAAGTAAGTGAAGATGTTGGGGAACGATTAAATTTCAATACTGCAATTAGTGCAATTATGGAATTAACAAATGAAGTTTATTCATATTTAAATGATCGCAGTTCTGAAGATACCAATGCTGCTTTAATAAAAGAAGTAGCTGAAAAAACTGTATTATTGTTAGCTCCATTTGCGCCTTTTATAACTGAAGAGCTTTGGGACTATTTAGGACATAAAGAAAATGTTCATTCAGCTCAGTGGCCTGAATATAAGGAAGAAGCACTTAAAAAAGATGAAATTACTATTGTAATTCAGGTTAATGGTAAGGTAAGAGATAAAATTAATATTGCTGCAGATGCTTCAGAATCAGAAGTAAAAGAGCAGGTTATGAAAGAAGAAAAAATCCAAACTTACCTTGAGGATGGAAACTTAATTAAGACAATCTATATTCCAAAAAAATTAGTTAATTTAGTAATCCAGTAAATAATTATTTAAAATCATATTTTATGTGTTTAAACTCTTATAAAATAAATATGTAGTATACAGCTCCTGACATCTGAAATAAAATTTGTCAGGAGTTTTTTCTTTATTAATAATAATTACTTATTAACTTGATTAATTCACTAATATTTATTAAATGCTGTTGACTTTGAAAATCGTTTTCAGTATAATGAATATATAAACTAATGTATCTAAAATTTATTAATGCAGCAGGAGGTAAAAAATAATGACTCTAGTTGATATGAAGCATGGAAATAAATTCATTATAGATAAAATCGAAGACAAAACCACTCGCTTACAGGCCTTACGGTTTGGAATCAGTGAAGGATCAGAAATAGAATGTGCAGGATCAATGCCTGGTGGCCCAGTGATTTTAAAGAAAAACTTACAGGAAATAGCCATTGGTCGTAGGACTGCTAAAAAAATAAGTGTTAAGAAAAAAGGAATGATATAATTGACCGACTGCAGTCGAATTGAGCTAGACAAAGAACTGCAGGCTGATAAAAAAATTGTGCTGGCTGGTAATCCTAATGTGGGAAAATCAATATTTTTTAATTATCTAACAGGGATTTATGTCAGTGTTTCCAATTATCCCGGTACTACCCTTGATATCAGCAGCGGCAAGATGGGTGATGCAGCTGTTTTTGATACACCAGGTGTTTATGGAGTCGGATCCATAAATGATGAGGAGAGAGTAGCCAGGGATTTTATTATGTCTGCAGATATTATAATCAATGTTGTTGATGCAAGTCATTTAGAGCGTGATTTATTTTTAACGCAGCAGTTGATTGATCTGGATAAAAATATAATAGTTGCCTTAAATATGATGGATGAAGTAGAAAAAAATAATATTTCTATTGATTTAATAGAGCTTGAAAAAGAACTTGGAGTTCCAGTGATTCCAACAACAGCTGCTAAAAACAGAGGTCTTGAGCAGATTAAAAAATCAATAGGAAAAGCAGTAAAGGGAAATGATATTTTTACCTTTAATTCTGAATTGGAAACAAAATTTAATAAAATTAAATCAGAAAGTGAAAATAATGCGGATGCTTTAATGCTTTTAGAAGAAGATGAAAATATTCGCTGTAAATATCCAGACATTAAAGAAATTCCTGATTTAAGGGAAGAAATATATACAGCACGCCGTCAACGAGTTGATCAAATAACTGCTAAAGTATTAAGCTATGATGAAAACTCAAGTCAGTTTGCTAGAAAAATTGGTTCTTATATGTTAAAACCAGTAACAGCTATTCCAATGCTTCTAGTACTTTTATATATTATTTATCAATTCATTGGAGTCTTTGTTGCTCAAACAATTGTAGATTTTACAGAAGGATATCTATTTGTAGGTCTTTATGAGCCATTGATACGGGGAATAATTGCTAATACTATTGGTTTAGAAAATTTCTTTGGAGAAATATTAGCAGGAGACTATGGAATTTTGACAATGGCAGTAACCTATATTTTTGGATTGTTATTACCTCTAGTAGCGGGCTTTTATTTTCTGTTATCGATTTTAGAAGACTCTGGTTATTTACCCAGAATTGCTGTTTTAATGGATCGATTACTGCAAAAAATTGGCCTTAATGGTAGGGCGATCATTCCAATGTTATTAGGTTTTGGCTGTGTAACTATGGCTACAATTACAACAAGATTATTGGGAACAAAAAGAGAAAGAATTATCGCTATTTTTCTTTTAGGACTTGCAATACCATGTTCGGCTCAACTGGGTGTAATCGCAGGCTTAATTGCACAACTTGATGTCTTTTATATTTTAGTATATGTGCTTACTATTTTTGCTGTTTATGTACTTGCCGGTACTTTTTTAAATAAAGTTTTACCAGGTGAGTCCAGTGATTTATTGATTGATTTACCACCGATTAGATTACCTGATTTCAAAAATGTGTTTAATAAAACTTATCAACAGACAGCAGCCTTTGTTAAAGAGGCTGGCCCTATTTTTGTTCTAGGTGCAGCTTTAATTACTGTTATGCAAAAAACAGGTTTGCTTGCTTTAATTACTAGAGCTGCAGAACCTGTGACTGTAAACTGGCTTGGTCTTCCAGCAGAAACAGCAACAGCATTTGTAATGGGAATTATCAGACGTGATTTTGGAGCAGCAGGCCTTACTGCTATAACTTTAACACCTGCAGAAATCACTATTTCTTTAATTACCCTTACTTTATTTGTTCCCTGTATTGCAGCAATGATGATTATGGTTAAAGAAAGAAACTTCAAAGAAGCTGTATATATTTGGTTTGGAAGCTGGATTACTGCATTTATTACCGGTGGAATTGTAAACTTACTGATTTTTTAAAATTCCATTCACCAACTGAGTTTAAACAATTTACTAACTCAAGAAAGAAGGTGCTCAGGATGGATGATTGTGATGTCAATATTCAAGAAAAAGAAGAAAAGAAAATTGTCTGTCCAACGTGTGGTTATACAATGAAGGAATTTAAGTCAATTAAATGCCCTCGCTGTAACAGTTATTTATTTAAAAAGTGTTCTGAATGTAATAAGTGCTCTTTATTTTAGCCTGAGTATTTGTTAAAATTAAGAGAGAATAATTTTAAATCATTAATTTTTTATATAAGGAAAGAGTGGTTATATATGAAAGAAAAGGCGAAAGTGATAAAAAAAGAAGATGGTCAGAGCCTGGTACAAATTATTCGGGTTTCTGCCTGCAGTCACTGTGATGAAAAATGTATGCTTGCAGAAGATTCGCATGATATGGAGGAAATGGAAGTTTTAGTTAATGATCCGATTGGGGCTGAAGTAGGAAGTATGGTTGAATTAGAAATGGGAACGAAGCCTATTCTTTTTTCAGCTTTTGTTGTTTATCTAGTTCCGTTAATTGCAATTATTGCTGGTTATTTTGTCGGCAGCAGCTGGTTGTCAATATTTATTAATAATGGCGAAATAGCTGGTATTATTGGTTCAATTTCTTCATTCTTTTTATCATTTTTATTTTTAAGAGCTTTTGATAAAAAAGCTGGTGCCAAAAGTAGTTTTCATCCGGAAATAACAAGAGTAGTAACTCATAATGGAGTTTATTATGATAATTAATTTTAGTAAATAATGAAGGTGATCAGGTGGCAGCAGATAATAAATCAATTATAAATGAAGATAGCTCGACTAAAAAAGTAATATTTAAGCTTGCCTGGCCTGTAATTGCTGAACAATCTCTGGCAACAATTACTCATATTGTTGATATGATGATGGTTGGTCGGCTGGGTGCTTCTGCTGTGGCTGCAGTTGGCTTAACAATGCAGCCAGTATTTTTTTCTACTGCTTTAGCTTCAGCTCTTGGGGTAGGTACTACAGCCTTAGTTTCAAGATTTATTGGTTCAGATCAAAATAAAAAAGCTGCGTCTGTTTTGCAGCAGTCTGTGTTAATGTCAATAATATTTTCGGTTGTTTTTGCTGCTATTTTTTATCTTTTTGCCCCAAATTTGTTAACTTTTATGGGGGGAGAGGCTGAAGTAATTAAATTAGGTACAGGATATTTAAGAGTAATGACTCCTGGTTTTATTTTTATGGTCTTAGCTTTTATAGTTACATCAGCTTTAAGAGGTGCTGGAGAAACT
Source organism: Bacillota bacterium (assembly GCA_051746665.1). Lineage (GTDB taxonomy): Bacteria > Bacillota > Halanaerobiia > Halanaerobiales > Halanaerobiaceae > Halanaerobium. Next base: position 2,212 of record JBNJFG010000043.1, on the reverse strand, counting down.
AAAACTCCACTGAAGGTGAATATTTTAGTAAATATTTTAAATGTTTTGGGTAATTATCTTCTTATTTTTGGTAAATTTGGTTTTCCACAGCTGGGGGTTAATGGTGCTGCTCTAGCTACTACCTTATCTAGATCTATAGGAGGTATTATTTTATTAACTCTTACTTTTACAGATTATAGTGTTTTAAAGATGAAGCTTAAAGGCTTTTTTAAATTTGATATTGATTTGACTAAAAGAGTATTAAAAGTTGGAATTCCGACTGCTATGGAAGAGTCTGTAAGACGTTTGGCCCAGCTTTTATTTGTAAGAGTTATTGCTTCTCTCGGGACTACATCTTTTGCAGCTCACCAGATTTCTTTGAATGCAGAATCAATTTCATATATGCCGGGTTTTGGAATAGCAGTGGCTGCTACAACAATTGTTGGTCAGAATTTAGGAGCAAAAAACCCGAGAGGCGCAGAAAAAGGAACTTTTGAAGCCTGGAAGATTGGTTCATTAATTATGGGGTTTATGGCTTTAATATTTTTGATATTTCCTGAGCAATTAATCAGCTTATATACCACTGATCAAGAAATTATTTCTAAAGCTGCTTTAAATTTAAGAATAATTGCTCTAGCGCAAATTCCAATGGGAACTCAATTTATTTTTGCTGGCGCTTTAAGAGGTGCTGGTGATACTAAGGCTGTATTTTACTCTACAGCAATTTCAACCTGGATATTTAGATTGTTTTTAGGTTATATTTTAGTTCATCCATTAGGCTTAGGCCTTGTTGGCGCCTGGACTGCAATGGTAATTGATTGGGTGGTCAGAGGTGGTTATGTAATTTATAGATTTAAAAAAGGAAACTGGAAGTTAATAGATGTTTAAATGTTATCAGAATATTTTTACTTTTAAATAAAACTTGCAATTTTTTAAAAACAGCTATATAATAATAAAAAATAAGATTTATAATAAAATTATTAAATTCATTGAATGAGAAAGTAAAAATAATATTACATTAAAGCAAGTCGGAATAGCTGAAAGTCCGATATGTAAATTATTTTGAAGCGCACTCAGGAGAATCTCTATTGAAAAAAGTAGGTAGAGACGTTAGACGCGTTAAGTTATAGAGTGGTCAGTATTAACTGGCAACTAGAGTGGTAACACGGGTAGTTCCTCGTCTCTTATAAGATAAGAGTACGGGGATTTTTTAGTTTATTTTAGATTTTAGTAGGGAGCAGTTTTTTTAACTTTTGATTTTAGTATTTTAAATTATTAAAGTAATTTGTTGATTAGAATTAAAAACGGGGAAAGATTTTAAAAGCCAATGAGCATTCAAGGAGGAGATAATTATGGCTTATAATTTAAAGGGGAGAAACTTTTTAACATTAAAAGATTTTTCAAAAGCAGAAATCAACTATTTATTAACTTTATCAGAGGATTTAAAAGCAAAAAAGAGAGCAGGTATTAAAGGTAACTGTCTGGAAAGAAAAAATATTGCCCTGATCTTTGAAAAACCTTCTACCAGAACCAGATGTGCTTTTGCGGTTGCGGCAAAAGATGAAGGTGGAATGCCTGAATATCTTGGTAAAAATGATATTCAACTAGGCAAAAAAGAGACTGTTGCTGATACTGCAAGGGTTTTAGGTAGGATGTTTGATGGGATAGAATTTAGAGGTTATGAACACAAAACTGTTGAAATCCTGGGCGAATATGCTGGGGTACCTGTTTGGAATGGTTTGACTGATCTTTACCACCCAACTCAAATTCTGGCAGATTTTTTAACATTAAAAGAAAACTTTGGTGAATTAGAAGGCTTAAATCTAGTTTATACAGGTGATGGCCGCAACAATATGGCTAATTCTTTGATGGTAGGTTCAGCAATTATGGGAGTAAATTATACTATTGTTGCTCCAGAAGAACTCTGGCCTGAAGAAGATTTGCTGCAGGAATGTAAAGTGCTGGCAAAAAAATCTGGAGCTGAAATTAATTTAACAGCTGATGTAAAAGAGGGAGTTAAAGCAGCAGATGCAATTTATACAGATGTCTGGGTTTCGATGGGAGAAGAGGCCCAATTTGAAAAACGGATAGAATTATTAACTCCTTATCAGGTTAATATGGAGATGCTTAAAAATACAGAAAATCCTAATGTAATATTCCTACACTGTTTACCAGCATACCATAATACTGAAACTGAAAATGGGAAAAAGATATATCAAGAATTTGGTTTAGA